>NZ_AUGA01000159.1:0-5857 GCF_000426785.1 Bradyrhizobium sp. th-b2 | reverse complement strand
TGTCTCGACAGCTTCCGTCGTTGGCGGCGTACTTGCCGCAACTATCGCAGGGACGAATGTCGGGCCGATCGAATCCTCTTCGGCCGGATCATGACAGGTCCAAGCCTTGCGCCAGCTCAGCAGAAGCTGACGTGATATCCCATACCGGCGAGCCGTCGCCGACACCAGTCGTGGCCCCGAGAAGCTCTCCTCTACGATTCTGAGCTTCTCCGCACGCGTCCAGCGTCGCCGCCGACCGGTCTCCACCAAATCCATGCGGCTCAGCACCGCACTGTCCTTATGTCCGTCCATAAGGACAGTCAGCTACAGATCGGAAAAACTCGCAAGACGGCCGCCCTCGGACGGATACGCTCGATCTATCTTGCCGCTAGCCGTAAGCGGGATGCTGTCAACCAAACGGAATGCGGAGGGAATCATATAGGACGGCAAGGTATGGCGCAGGAGAGCAACAATATCTCCCGAGCCCAGACTGTCGCGTACGGGCACCACGATAGCGGTCAAGCGGCCGTGGTCCTCAAGGCCTTCTGCGAAGACCGCCGCCTTTGCAATGCCCGGATGAGACTCAAGGGCCGCTTCGATCTCCTCCAGCTCTACGCGAAAGCCCCGTAGTTTGATCTGGTTGTCCGATCTTCCGCAAATCTCAAGAAGGCCGCTGGTTGAGATGCGTGCGATATCGCCAGTGCGATAAAGAATGCTGTATTGTCCATTATCATAAGGATTTGACACGAAACAGCGGCTCGTCCGATCTTCATCCCCCCAGTATCCAGCGCTTACGCAGCGTCCCGCGACGCCGAGCTCGCCGGCTGCTCCGACCGGGACTCTCTTCAAGTGGGCATCGAGCACGTAGAGTTTGACGTTGTCGATTGCGCGCCCAACGGGAACGAGCGACGAGCCGTCGTCAGTATCCGATGTTTCGTAGACAGCTGCATTGGATGCACATTCCGTAGCACCATAGAAGTTCCACAACGGCACGTTCGGAAAATGCGCGCGCCAGCGAACGGGGGCCAGGACGGCATTGGTTCGGCGCTGCTTGTGACCAACCGCAAGGTGGTCAGTTGCGGATTACGGTCCTGGGAAGCAATGAGGCCGGACAGCAGTGCCGGTGAGGCAAATAAGCGTGTCACGCGATGTCGCGCCAAGACGCACAACAATAGATCTGGATCAAGCAGCTGCTCTTGAGTCAGGATCAGTGCGGGCGCGCCTCGCAGAAGCCCCCCAAAGTACTCCCAAGCGGAAGCAACAAGTGACGCGGATTTTTGGACAACTAATCGGTATTGTCGAAGGGAAAGCGTCGCCACATTCAGTTCAGTCGATTGAGGATTGCCGATTCCGGTATAGGAACCCCCTTCGCTGTCCCGGTTGAGGACGACGTGTATATAAGGTTTGCAATTCCCTGATCTGATGGTTTGCCGCTGCACTCGCCACCGTTAGCGGACACGTTGCACCCTTCTAGGGTCGATAGACAGACCGACGGCAAGTCAAACCCAGGGTCGACGCTATTTGCGTGAACCAAAAGCCTTGCCTGACTATCTCGCAGGATATGTTCGATCCGATCACGAGGATAATCTGATGATATAGGGACAACAATGGACCGCAAGGCGCGTGCCGCCAGAATAATAGCGGCCGCGTCAGGCGACCGGTCGACCAGCATCGCGACCATATCGCCTGTCCCGACGCCGGAGGCCCGTAGTGACGACCTGATTGCTGTTACGCGCTCACGTAGCTGGCGAAATGTAATCTCGCCGAAATCACCGAAATATGCCACTTGGTTGCGATTGGAGACGCTGACTTGCTCGAATGCTTCGACAAGCGGACATTCAGCCTCATACGGTTGCGCCGAGCCATTAAGCGACTCCTGCACAGCGATGTCTGCGGCGCTGAGACAGCTCAGATCCATGATGGGCGCAAGCGGCTTCTCAACGCAGGCCGCAATGAGACATCGCAAGTTGTCGGCCATGCGGGCGATCAGATCGCTGGAAATTATGTCTTCCGCATATGCGAGCTGAAGAGCAATTTCATCGCCGTGATATTGTGCGTACAGTGTCAGATCGAATTTTACATAGCCGGTCTCATACTCGCGGAATGTCAGATCCAACCCATGTTGGCCAGGCGGCTCTGCCGCCTCAGAATACATGTTGAACATGGCTTGAAAGATCGGTGATCGTCCCGCTTCGCGATATAGCCGGGTATCCCTCACCATCCAGCTCAACGGATATGCCGAATTTGCGATCGCATCGCTGACCAGCCCCTGAACGCGCAAGGCATGATCCTCGAACGATCGGCCGACATCGATCGCGGTGCGGATTGGCAGCATATTCAGGAAGAAGCCGACGACTTCGGCGCTGCCAGGTTGGTCGCGGACGACATGCGGGATGCCAACGATAATATCGTCCTGACCGACATACTTCTGTAGCAGCAGCTTGAAGCACGCGAGGAGTGTTGTCGAGGTGGTGCACCTATGCCGCCGTGCAAACTCCCGTACCTGATTGGAGAGCTCACTGCCAAGTAACAACGCTTGCGAGGCGCCCCGGTGGGAATTTGTCTGCGCCCGCGACCGCCCCGTTCCAAGCGAAAGAACCGGTGGATCATCGCCAATCTGACGACGCCAATAGCTACGTTGGCCGGCTAACGCCTCTAACGTAAGGTGTTGCTGTTCCCATATCGCGTAGGTCGAGAATGACGCGCGGTTCTCAGGCAAAAACGCCCCGGCATCTACGTACCTTTGTCGAAGGTCTCTGAGCAGAACCGAGATCGACCAGGCGTCGATGATAATTTCATGAGCGGTGATCAGGATCAGATGGTTATCAGCGCCAAAACGGATCATGCGCGCGCGAAACAGGTGGCCTTGACTGAGATCAAAGTTGCTGTTCAATTCTGTCTGCCGCAACTCCGCGATGAGTTCCTCAGCGTCCTTCGCTGTGAGATGAGATGCATCAACCAAGTCTAGATCTGCGCATTGCGGAACATCAAACAGCTGAACCGGACCGTCATCGTCGATAAAGCGCGCCGAAAGTGCCTGATGGGAATGAACGACGTCGGTCCAGGCGCGATTGAACGCGGCTGTATCAATGTTGCCCCTTATTCGCAGGCCGCCTTGAATGATGTAGTTCCTCGCGGACGGATCGAGCTGCGAGAGGAACCAGAGATGCTCCTGAACCCTCGTCAGAGGCGATCGTATCAGCTTTCCGGGCGCCGGAGCTTTGCACGGCTCGGAGCCGAGTCGGGCCGCGATCGCAGCCGCCAGCGATCGGATCGTTCCATTCAGGACCAGCCTGAAATCCACTCTCAGTCCGAGCGTGGTATGCAACTGGCTCAATATAAGCATTGCCCGGAGCGAGTCCCCCCGAGGCTTATGAACTCGTCATTTACGCCAATGTTCTCAATGTGCAGAACGCCGGACCAGATCTGACTGAGCTGGGCTTCGAGCTTTGTTTGTGGCGCCTCGAATGGCGTCGGCAATGAGGGGCGAATACTGGTCGGGTCTGGCAATGCGCCTAAATCGATCTTTCCGTTTCTGGTTAGTGGAATGGCACCGACGAGGATGATCCTCTCCGGGAGCATGTACGTGGGAAGCGCTTCAGCAAGAAAGGTCTGAAGTTCGTCTTCCGCCACGTCAGTCGGAGCGGAAACATACGCGATGAGTCGTTTCGATGCGGCGGCGTCCTCCGCTGCGTGGGTTATGTCCCTTGCCGTAAGCTTTGCGCCGGTGCGGACGGAGGCAACCGCGACAGCGCCGCGTACCAAATGGTGAGCGCAGAGGCGGGCTTCGATTTCTCCCAGCTCAATTCTGTGCCCGCGGATTTTGACTTGACGGTCCCGTCGACCGAGACATTCCAGAAAACCATCGGAGCGAACGCGCCCGAGATCACCTGTCTTGTATAGGCGCCGGAACGAGGGATTGTTTGAGAACGGGTTGGGCCCAAAGGCATCCCTGGTGCGGACATCGTCATTGACGTAACCGGCAGCAACGCCAACGCCGCTAACACAGAGTTCGCCGACCTCTCCGGTGCCGCACAGCCGCGGTCCGTCAGCGACATAAACCGCAAGGTTAGAAATCGGCTTGCCGATCGGCACATAGAGGTCAGCCGGCGCAGGGGGTGCAGAAACCAGATGATGTGTCACGCCGTCCGCGCATTCGGTCGGGCCGTAGTGGTTGAGAATCGGGATCCGGGGGTATAAAGCAAGCCACGCGCGTGCCAATCCGGGCGTTAGAGGTTCTCCGACCGTGGAAATAATCCGCAAACCGTCCAGAGCTCGTTCGGCAGCCGCAAGTGACTGCAGATGCTCAACAAATCTCGCGAGCATTGACGGGACGAATTGAGCCACCGTTACGCCGCATCCTTGAATGGCTTTGAGAAAGCCGCCTGGCGACTTCAGTGTCGCTTCATCAATGATCGCGATCCTGGCTCCGACGCAAAGCCCTGCCAGAAGCTGCCACAGCGAGATGTCAAAGCAGTGCGATGCAGTCTGCGCGATACAATCCGTCCGTGTGAGACGCAGGCCGTCGATTTTTGCCATCAAGTGATTGTTTAGGGCTGCGCGCTCGATCATTGCGCCCTTTGGCTGGCCCGTTGAACCAGACGTAAACAGAATGTAGGCAAGTCGATGCCCGCGCGATGATGGCGCGACAGACGAGGTCTGGCCCTCGCATAGCGCCGCCGCTATCGGGATGTATTGCGTGGCGCCGTTGCTGCTCGCAGAGAGTTGGTTAGGCCAATCCTGCCGGTCTGGGCCAATGATCAGAGCGCAGCGGCTCTGCTCGATCATGAATGATGTACGCGAGGCCGGTAATGATGGATCGAGTGGCAGGTACGTTGATCCGGCCTTCAAGATGGCGACAACTGCCGTTGCCCAGTCGAAATCTCGCTTGCCCCAATAGCCGTCCACCGCGCCCTGAGCGCCATGCTTTTGCAACGTCCTTGCGAGGGCATCCGATCTTAGTCGCAGCGCCTGGTAGGTAAGTTCGGCTCCGCCGTAGCTCAGCGCGCCCCTCTCCGGAGCCGATCTTGCAAAGCGATCGAGCGCCGTGATCGCGTCGATCGGTTCGCGGTCCACAAATTGAGTTGTGCCGGATTGGGTTTCGGTAAGCATACGCGTCTCGCCATTCATCGCTTTTCTGCGGCCCTTAGATCAAAAAGTTGTTTGGAGCTCACCGCATTCGATGCAGCCGTTTGGCGGCAAATGCCCCTCGCTTGGTGGATTTGACCCAGCCAGCTCTCAGCATCAGACGTGCCAACTTTGCCGAAGAGACAGATTCGTATGCTTTGCGCGGACCGGGCGTGCCGCCTCTCGTTTCAGTGTCTGGCCGCGAACATGGGCTGTCCTCAACCGAATGCGGTCATGTCAGGTTATTGCCAATCAACTCTAATCGGATAGGGCGACGGTATGAACAACTCGTCGTGTGAGCTAAAAACCGAATACAGTCGAGCCAGATTGCGCGGGTCACCCTCGGCGCTATGCCCACTCGACCATACCGCTTCGATCTCGCCTCCGCACCTTTCGGCGCGGTCGTTTCCCCCAGTGATGGTGTAGCTCGGAAGAGCAAAGCCGCCCGGTACGCGCGCCTCAAATAGCGCCGTAGCGGGCGGGCGGCTTTGCGGTGGTCACCGGCGATTCGCCGGTAGGATCGGGTTGCGACACGCCAACGCAACCGAGGAACCACCGATGACCGACGATATGATGGACCTGCGCACGCTCGTGGAGAAGACCCCTGATGCCGATCTGTTGCGCGAGATGATCGGCTTTGCCGCCCAGCGGCTGATGGAGCTGGAAGTCGAAGGCCAGACCGGAGCGGCCTACGGCGAGAAGAGTCCCGAGCGTCTGGCCCAGCGCAACGGCTACCGCGACCGGAGCTGGG
>NZ_AUGA01000158.1:0-5944 GCF_000426785.1 Bradyrhizobium sp. th-b2 | reverse complement strand
TGTCTCGACAGCTTCCGTCGTTGGCGGCGTACTTGCCGCAACTATCGCAGGGACGAATGTCGGGCCGATCGAATCCTCTTCGGCCGGATCATGACAGGTCCAAGCCTTGCGCCAGCTCAGCAGAAGCTGACGTGATATCCCATACCGGCGAGCCGTCGCCGACACCAGTCGTGGCCCCGAGAAGCTCTCCTCTACGATTCTGAGCTTCTCCGCACGCGTCCAGCGTCGCCGCCGACCGGTCTCCACCAAATCCATGCGGCTCAGCACCGCACTGTCCTTATGTCCGTCCATAAGGACAGTCAGCTACAGATCGGAAAAACTCGCAAGACGGCCGCCCTCGGACGGATACGCAACAGCAACATATCGTGGATGTGAAGCGCGTGGCATTCTCCGGGACGCCTCTCGTTCGATCCGCCCATGCCTGCCCCGGCCTTAGAGTGCCCACATCCTAGGGGGTACGCCAATAGCGATCCGAAGGCGCATCTTGCAACTTGGCCAGAACTTCTCGCCAAACAACAAGGTTTCCTGGAGGCATGATCACGTATGCGGGCAAGCAGCCGTCGGGCATGTGGATCTGCAAAAAGGAGTGAATGTTGCCGAACATTCACGACAAATTACTCGGTTCTGATGAGGATGGCGTCGAAGGTGGCCCCAAGGGGAGGGCTATTTCATTCTCGCCATGGTGACTATTCCGAAGCTCGCAACTGACCTCACGAAATCAGAGCCGACCACCGCCAGTCTCGGTTGCAAGATCCCCGAGCGCTCGCAACACCTCTGCGATAGGTTCAATCAAGTGTGACGGGATATATTCATCGACCAAGCCATCCTCCAGGAGCGCACGCGCCAGCGGAACATTTCGCATCACCGGCACGCCGGCGGCGGTGGCGGCCGCGATCATTTGCTGTGCGACCAAATCGGTACCGATAGCGTCAATCACGGGTAGCGGAGTCTGTTGCCCATCGTAGTAAACTGCCACTGCAACATGCGTGGGATTAGAGACCAACACGGTCGCATTGCGCGCTAACGCAATAGGATTCTTGGCCATTAATTGCGAACGAAGTTGCTTGCGGCGCCTTTTGATCAGGGGATCGCCTTCGTTTTCCTTGTATTCTCGCTTCACTTCCTCCAGCGACATCATATTCTTCTTCTCGAACTGCCACCGCTGGAACGCGAAATCCGCCATTGCCACGACAAGATGGATCGCCCCCGCCCAGACCGCGACATAGAATAAGAGGTTGCCCGTCAACAAAGCCAGGCAGGATATTCCGCAGCTCGGGATCCATACAAGCGAACTTACTGCTGCGCGAATCACAAATAGAAGAACGAGACCGAGCAACAGCACCTTCACGACTGATCGGCTCAGCTCGAAGAGGCTCTGCCACGAGAATATCCTGCTGATGTTCTCACTTGGGTTCAGCCTCATGAGCGATGGCGCCGCTGCTGAGGGCGAGAAGAGCACTCCGGTCTGCAACACGTGGGCACCGGCACCGCCGATCAGGACGACGCCGAGAAACGGCATTGTCAGGCTCTGTATCTCACGGCCGTACGATCCGAAGAGTTGCAGCGCGACAACGACAAAGTTCTCATTTTTCAGATGCGCGATGGGTAACAGGATCGCTGCCTCAAGTCGGTCCACCAGGCGCGGCAAAGAGGTGACGAACAAGGCGAAGAACCCCATGGTCAGCACCGCCGAGACAACCTCCCGGCTTTGAGCGACCTGTCCTTTCTTGCGCAGCTGGCGCAGCCTCTGGTGGGTCGGCTTTTCGCTCTTACCAGCTGGCATGAATACTCACATGACGATGCGGCGAACAAATGCGACAGGTGATAGCCCGTGATCGCCGGCATGGGTCAAAACAGTCGCGAGCGACAAGATCAGCAGCAGCAAACCAACCACGCTTTTGACAGGCATAGCGAGATAGAAGACCTGCAATTGTGGCGCGAACCGACCAATCAGCGCCAGACCCAATTCGCTTAAGAACATGGCGAGAATGGCTGGACCGGCGAGGAGCAATGTCAACAGCATGACGAGGTCTGCGAGGCTCAGCACCGCCCCGACGAACGCTGGACCAATTGTTGGACGAAAGGTCCACACAGGCCAGATTTCATGCGAACGATAGAGTGCCTCCAGGAGCTTGGAGAAGCCTCCCGTGACGAATAGCCATGTGAGGTAAAGCTCACCCAGGAATGTCCCAAGCGGCGAGGTTTGATTGCCACTTGCCGGATCGAGCAGACTGGCCATCATTGCACCCCTTTGGTTGTCAATGAACGTGCCGCACGCCTCCACGCCCCACATGACGGCAGCAACCGGTAAGCCGAGTACAAGACCGAGCAGAAGTTCCTTCAGTCCGAGACTCAGGATCAGCGTCAGGCTGGCAAAGTCGAGGTCCTCAGGCCTTGTTGTCCAGGCTAGCCCTATTACAGGGAGCGACAATGCGATGATCACGCTGTTGCGTGCCATTCCTGTCATCAAGTTGCGCGCGAGGACTGGGACGACCAGCATCATGCCCGATATGCGCGCGACCGCGAGCAAAAGAACAACGAGGGCGGTACGCAACGCAGCCGGATCAAGTGACAACATGGAAGGATAACCAGGATGATGAAGAGCGGCCGCGGTCCTTCCTGCAGATGCCGCACGCGATGGACAATCGACGACCTGCTCGAGCTCTGACGCCTACACTGCGCCGATCATATCGAAGATTCGCGTGGTATACCGGCCAAGCTCCTCAAACCAGCTCGCGGTAGCGACCAGCACAAGATTTACGCTTATCAGCTTCACAGCGAAGGAAAGTGTCTGCTCTTGAATCTGGGTCATGGCCTGGATCAGACTGATGATCAGTCCCAATATCGTGGCGACAAGGACCGCCGGCAAGGACAGCACAACCGACAGTGTAAGCGCTTCAAGGGCGACGTTGACGAGCGTGGCGGAATTCAAGACGCCGGTCCTGCGTAGGACAAGACGAGGCCGTGGATGAGGCGCTGCCACCCGTTCACGGCAACGAACAAGAACAGCTTGAATGGCAGAGATATCGTCATGGGTGAAACCATCATCATGCCCATCGTCAGAAGAATGTTGGAGACAACGAGATCGATAACGATGAAGGGCAGGAACAGCAAGCATCCGACCTTGAATGCCTCTTCCAGTTCGGATGTGATGAAGGCCGGGATCAAGATCAAAAACGCGTTGTCGACGACGTCAGCCGAGTCGTCCTTGCTCCACAACTTGTGCGTGGCATTGACGAAAAAATGACGTGTTGCCGTGGTCGTGTTTTTCACGAGGAAGTCACGAACTGGTTCGGCGCCAAGGGCTATCGTGTCGACTAATTCTCCGAACGTTTGGTACGCGATTGGCCTGTCACGCAGAGCCTGATACGCGCTCTTCGCCACTGGCTGCATGATGTAGGCCGAAAGCAGGATAGCGATCGCATTTAGGGCCATGTTCGGTGGAACATTCTGAACGCCGAGTGCGTTGCGCAGCAGCCCAAAGACGACGACGAGCTTTACGTAGGACGTTACCGTAATTGCAACGAAGGGCAGGACCGCGATGGCTCCCATCAGGACAATAAGCGTCGCCGGGTCGGGCAACTTATTCATCGCTCAGCCCGCGGCAAGCGCAGATCCAGCAGCCGCACGCCGGTCCGCTCAGCAATGCGCACGAGCTCACCCGTCGCGATGACCTTGCCATTGACGCGCAGAGAAACGTTACTGGTTGCATCAAAGCCAAGATCGATAACCTGGCCCACAGCGAGTTCACGAAGCTGTCCGAGCGGCATGGTCAAACGTCCGACATCCACATCGACGGTCAGATTAAGGCTGTCGAGGCTTTCAGGCGGGAGGAACTCCGGTTTATCCATCGAACGATCCACTACTGATTGGATAAAGAGGCGGCAATCCCGGATCGAGGCACGAAACCAGGGACTGTTAGAGAGGTGCGCGACAACGCTCATTGCGCCATCATTGCCTACCGATTGGTTGTCGAGCAGGATGACGTCACCTTGCGCAAGTCGCTGTAGTTCCGCCAGGGCAAGGCTGATGGGAGCAATGCGCACATCCAGGAGAAGCGGAAGCTCATCGAGCGCTGCGGCTACGACCGGCAGGTCGGAGCAACAGTCGGCGACCCACTGCAGCCCCTCACCGTCGAGTTCCACCAAACCGACCAGGTCGCTGGAACGCTCCAGCCGAACGACCTTGAACGCGTAGGGACTCGGGGCCGCAACGTCGGAGCAGGACCAAGTCGGCCGCTGACCGCACCGTCGCTCCACTTCGATCGCCAGATCCTGGAGAACGATATCAAACAATATCTCACCCAGACCGTGGCCCGGAGGCAATGTGGTGATCTCCGGCCATCGTTCTACGGCAAGCTGCGGAAGGAGCATTGCCCCTAATACGAGACGGATTTTGTGGCCGTGCACACTCATTACTACGGTGTAACTTGGCACCGAGATGTGTCGAAGCGCTGAATCGGACATGACCGCCTGCACCTCGATGCCGGCGAGACTGAAAGCAAACGGAAGACGACTCGCAATTCGCGATATCGCGACAGCATCGCGTCCCTCATAGCGGGGAAGATCGATCATGAGCTCTTGTCGGCGCCGTAGCGGAATGTCGCCTCCGAACCGGAAGAGCGCCAATGAAAGTCCTCGTCCCAACAGCCTCGGCCAACGACCGCCACCATGATGCGCATACCGAGCCGATCAGACAAGTGGCGCGCAAATGCTTGGCCTCGCAATTGCAAGATGGACCTAAGGTGGTCGGAAATGATGGAGAGAGATAGCGTATCGCCGCGGCAGCTGACGGACACAGATGCGCTTCCAAACACGTCACGATTCAACGTGATGTACGCCGTCGCGCCCCCCGTGCGGTCCGGACACATCAAAACGCGCTCAACGATCGCCTCCGCCAGCTCAGCGAGCTCCGCGGAACGTGAAAGCCTTCCGTCCACTCCCGGATTCTGTGCAAAATCCCGCATGACGGATTCGAGCGAGACGACGGGCACGCACGAGGGCGCAACGCCTCCTATCCCAACCGGATCATGCCGATCGTTGCCGAGCTTCCTGCGACCGGAACCATCCGCAGGCGACTCGCGGTCATCCAGAGCGGCCTCTTCGAGCCGTCGCTGAAAGCGCTCGTAATCCCCACCAGACACAGGCTTCCGGGCCGCGGGCGCGCGCAGGGGCGAGCGGTCACGTGGCACGATTGCCGACATCGAAGCGCCGTCACGGACCTTCATCAAGGCAACTCCATCGCAGCTTCTCCAGACATCAAACGCGCCGCAGCGACGGGCACGCTGAAATGCCCCGCAGACAGCTCATTTCGCGTGTTGCATTACCGCGGCTCATCGCTCCAGTCACCAATCACGACCTTGCACCCGGGAGACAAGAGGAGGGCACGCGCCGCTCAGCACAAGACACTCCCGTCCGCCCCGTTGATCTGCTTAGAGCCGCTCGGAAGCAAGTACATTTTCGATATTGGTCCATCTGATCGCGCTATGGCGCAGCTCAATGATCGGGCCAGGCCCGATCCATATGGTTGTTGAACTGCCGCCTCCTCCATGAGCGAGGGCGGATTCTCAGGGACTTGGCACCGCTTAATGTTCCCGTCAGCTTCGTCAGCCGAAGCCGGGAGAAGCGCCTAGTCGATCCCGCAAGGCGTGCCGATCTGCGACGATGGAGCTATCGCCAAATTTTGGTGACGGCGCGGCCGGTCAGGCGGCGGCGGTTATGGGCTGACGGTCAGTCGGTTTGGCGATGACCTCGATCCCGTCGTTGAATGTCACACCGAGAACGAGTTTTGGCAACTGGTTGTGGCCATCGAGACGACGCCAGCTTTTCTGCGCGGCCTCAAGCAGTTTGAAGACCATCGCGAGCGCCGTTCTGTTGGACAGGCAGCCCTTCGATCGGATCGTGCGGTGGCGCACGGTAGCGAAGGTGCTTTCAATGGGATTGGT
>NZ_AUGA01000157.1:0-6015 GCF_000426785.1 Bradyrhizobium sp. th-b2 | reverse complement strand
CAACTATCGCAGGGACGAATGTCGGGCCGATCGAATCCTCTTCGGCCGGATCATGACAGGTCCAAGCCTTGCGCCAGCTCAGCAGAAGCTGACGTGATATCCCATACCGGCGAGCCGTCGCCGACACCAGTCGTGGCCCCGAGAAGCTCTCCTCTACGATTCTGAGCTTCTCCGCACGCGTCCAGCGTCGCCGCCGACCGGTCTCCACCAAATCCATGCGGCTCAGCACCGCACTGTCCTTATGTCCGTCCATAAGGACAGTCAGCTACAGATCGGAAAAACTCGCAAGACGGCCGCCCTCGGACGGATACTCTGGAAGGGAGCGGCGTCGTTGTCCGCAAGGTTTACCCTGACGTGCCTCCCAAGGTGGAGTATGCGCTAACAGCGGAAGGCTTGGCCCTGCGTCCGGCGCTGGTTGCACTTAAGTTGTGGGCAGCGTCACGGAAGGGAAATCCTTTGAATCCGCCAACGAACATCTCCGCAGCCAAATGAGTCCTGAGCCTACTTCCGGTCTACCCTCAGCTTCGGACATGTCGTTGCACTGCGCTAGCTGACGCGATGGGCCAGGAGGCGACTTCCCACCCAAGGAAGGGGTTAAGTCTCAGCGGGCGGTTTCTGAAGGCCGAGACATATTATTCCATCCGGCCGGCAAAGGACCGCCGGGTCGCGCATGAACCATTTCAAGTTCGGGAAGGCGGATCAGACCGAGCTGAAGCATAGCTGAATCGAAATTGGCAAGCCGTTCGGCAGAAGTCCGCACTGGGTCAAACTCGGAAATTGGAGGGCGCAACCGTGAGGTCCGCTTCACCCCCGACACCGGACTTTCGATAGCCAGCGCGGCACGTTCGAAAAGGGCCATGTACGGAAGTTGCCTCACGCGATGACAAGGTCCGCAAAGAAGGGCTGCGAGGAATTCTGCGGCAGGAGGCACACCGCTTTAAGAGCTCTTAATGTCGAGCGTCTCAGAGAGGACGTTATAGACTTCTAAAGGCCTTCGGATGCCTTTGAACGAAAACTCACCCACTCTTTCGATGGAAAATTCGTTTTCGACTGCTATGGCGACTCGGGGCGAGATCAATATTTGCCCTGCTTTTGCGTCATCGCACAGGCGCGAAGCAAGATTTGAAACCGTCCCGATGGCGGCATAATCAAACCGGCCCTGGAATCCGATCGTCCCTAAAGTGGCATAGCCGTGCGAAATGCCCATACCGAAGCCGAGATCGTGCCCTAAGCGACGCCATTTTTGAATCAAATGCCCTACGGCCACTCGTATCTCGATAGCCATCTGAACGGCCTGAAGTGCCGGATTTGGTGACTGCACCGGATCGTTGAAAATCACCATCAGTCCGTCACCAACAAATCGCTCTAACGTACCTTGATGTTTGAAGATGAGCGCGCCAATTTTTTCATGGTACTCGCTCAATATAATCATTACATCTTCAGGCTCGGCAGATTCAGAAAAGCCGGTGAACCCGCGAAGATCGCAAAAAACTGCGGTAATTTCCCTCCGATGGCTCGCGAGTAAGTTTTCCGGGCCTGATGATAGGATTAATTCGGCAATCTGTGGCGACAGAAACCGCCTAAGCCTAGCCATGCGTTCTATCTCATCAAGTTGCTCCGCAACCCGACGTTCCAAACACGTGTTAAGTTTAGCAAGCTCTTCAGAACGTCTCTGAAGTTCATTCCGTTGCTCTTCAACAATCCCATAGGACGTTTGCAATTCGATCGTCTTGGCGCGCAGCTCACCCAATAAGCGACTGTTCTCGATTGCGATGACCGCTTGGTTGGCAAATGTTTTCACCAACTCCAGATCAGTCCTTTCAAAAACACGGACTTCCTGGCGATAGATAGTGAAAGCACCGACGAGAGTATCACCTTTCAGCATTGGGACTGCCAAAAAGGTTCTCGCTCCTCCTAAATCTGCTGTAGCGATGCGTAGAGGATCACCCGTGCGATAAATATCCTCAGTAATGATATCCGCAACGTGGACGATCTGATGCGAATTCGCAATTCGACCAAGGCCAGTGCGCTCGCCCGCTTTTATGGGACCTTGTTTGAGCCACTGCGAGAAAGACTCCGAGGTTCCGCTCATCGAAGCCGCTGTGTACTTGTCGCCGTCATAGGTAAACAGAATACCGATTTCTGCGTGACATAGATCGATAGCCTTTTGCAATAGCTTTTCGAAGACGCTCGAAAGGTCGCTCGATGTCTGGGAAATTAATTCTAGAATATCCCCTGATGCTGCGATCTGCTGGTACGCCAGCTCCCGCTCCAGCTGAATTTGATGGTTCAACTCGTCATCTTTCACGAGCGATCGCCTCATTTTACAAAGATCCGGAATCGGCCGAACAAGCTGGTCTAGTGCCGGTGGTCTCCCTGCCAGATGCAGCCTATCCTATCCCTGAAACTAAAGCTTTCGGAAGGGAATATGGCGACCCGCCAAGTCCGAATTGGGTCAAACTCGGAAGTTTGGCCTCGTGACATCGATGTCCGGTCTGCCGTCAGGTGAAAACGACAGGTCCGAAAAGGGCCAAGAGCCGACGTTGCGAATATGCCGCGGTACGCCGCAGGAGAGAGCGGCGAAGCTTCACTGAGTTGGCTACTGCCGATTGGCTAGGGGGAGAAAGCTATGACGTGGCGGGTAGACAGCGTCGACGCACTGCCGTTCCCAAGGGGATTTCTGTTCGGTACCAAATGCAGCACTTGGCTATTCCCGGACGAAAATATGGGACTTAACCTTCCATTCGCCGTTGGACTGGTGTTCATAAAGCTTAACGGTACTTCCGGACAGCTTGGTCGTTTCCTCGCCTTTTACCAATGAGGCTCTGAAGCGGGAAGTCACGTAGGCGTAGTCCTGCAAAATCTCTACAAGCTCGAGCTTGTGATTTCTGACGCTCGTGCCCCTTTTGGCGAAGAAGTCGCGTATTGCAGTGGGGCCGGAGACAGGTGCTGCGCCGGGCGGCATCAGACTGGCGTCGGCGGCATACATTGGCATCAAGGCGTCGAAATTCGGATCATTGATCGCGGCGTCCCATTGCGCATTGAGTTTCGTCATGTCGTCAGTGAGCGGCTCCGCTTGCGCATGGCCGATCGTGACCAACAACAGCACCAGCACCAACGACAAGGTTTTGCTCATGACTTTGCCCTCTTTGATCTGATCGTGTTCGCCAGTCTGGCGCCTATGCGACGCGCGTTCGTCGTGGAGCGGATTTAGGCCAAAGGGCGCCGTTGTATTCAGGACGCACCGCCACCAAGCTGAATAGTACTTAGTGGCGTTTGGATTGGTCCGGACAGCGCAATTCCCCGGTGACGATCAAAACAGCACAAACCCACTGCGGTCGTCTGGTCAAATTGCTCACCTTCAAATTGGCCGACTGCGAAATTCAACTTAGGCCACTAAACGTCCGTTGGGGTCAAACTCGAAAGTCGGGGCGCGCAACCGTGAAACCCCCGTCACCGGACTTTCGATAGCCAGCGCGGCACTTCCGAAAAGGGCCAACAGGCGACATGTCATCGCGTCAATAAATAAAAGAGGCCGCCAACTGAGGCGGCGGCTGCCGGTCTCGAGCGCAAGCAACTTGCCGGGACGCGCAGCCGCTAGGTCTTTAGTACCGCGTCTGTGGGCGCACGAGGCATTGGATGGTGTAAGCCATCAGATAAACGTATGCTTGGCCTGAAGGCGAATACTCTTCTACGATTTTCTCTGGTGGCACTTTCACCCACTTGTATTCACTCGGTGTGCCGTCGGGTTTATGCGCATCAATCCACACGTACCACTCAGGCTCCGGATACTTAGCGCCTTCGAGCACGACCATCTTGTATTCGACGCCTACGGCATCCTTGTCCGTGCAGCATGATTTGGACTTCTTGTCGGGACGCTCATTAGGACGGTTGTCCGGTCGCTGAAGATTGTCGAGAAACTTCCGGTCGATCTCCGGTACGGCATTCGTGTGTTCATGAGCAAAAACCAAAGGCAAAAGTAGCAAATAAAATAACAAGGCAAATATGGCCCTCATGATGAGCCTCCATGAGCGGACGCGGCCACCGATGCCGGCTCCGCGAATCGAGGCGTTCCCTGCACAATCGCGCGCTTTCCTGCACCCGCGCGCATTGCGGATGCCTAAGAGAGACCGGCACAAGAAGATTATCGGTTAAGTGAGTGTGATGCCTGCCGACGGCATTCCCCGCCGCCATTCGCCTTGAACGGAGCGTCGGCACGCCCGTCTCGAAAGGCAGCTTAAAAGAAGGCTACAGGATGATCCTGCGCTCGACCAAAGGACCTTCATATTGGTCAGAATGTCGCACAGACAATCCGGTCAATGGCTCCGATGTCCGGTTGGGGTCAAACTGAGACCTTGCTCCGGTGGGTTGGCACTTCCGGTCATCGCTCGGAAGCGGACGTCGTCACGGCCGTTCGGCATGTCTCAGAAGGGCCAACAGGCGACAATGAGGACGCGACGGTTAGTCGATCTAGACAACCGGCGCGAGGAGACGTAACTCGGCCTGGCTGCGGTAGAACTCAATCAACGGCCGCGTCGCGTCGAAGTCGGAGCGACCGCGGAGCGCGACAGTTGTTGGACCGATCACGTCGCGGTGCCGCTCCCAATCAGCGATCTTCTCCACTGCATAGAGGCCGGCAGGGATCATCCAACGCGGCAGATCGAGGGTGCGCGTATCCTCGTCGACCGCAGCGCAGGCACGATAGGCGCCGTCTATCACCACCCCGTAGAACCGCTTTTTCTTCAGCGTCGGCAACGTCGCTTCCAGGGCGTCAAACGCAGCCGGCGCCTGCTCCGGAATCGGCTGGCCGCGCTCGCCGCTGACGTAGACGACCTCGAACCCGCCGAATTGAACGATTTGGTGTTTGTTCACAACTGGTCAACCATCTAAAGGCCCCCCTCGATCCAACGCCGCCAAGCGACCCATATTCCGCTTGGACGGCGTTGTGTTGCGGACAGCAACCATCATGTCACAAAACTGCAATGCAGCCTCGGTGAGATTGTCGCGTGCTGCGGGCTGGACCGCCAGCGCGGGCGGCGGGGTCAACTCGGGTTACCGGCCCCAGGGTGGCCTCGCCAGCGCTCCATAGCTCGCCGGGATGGTTGGATCGTAAGCCGGTAGGCGACCGACTTACTCCCATCAAAAACCTCAAGCGACGTATCGCACACAGGACAGCGGTCCTCTCCTTCGGACCTTCGTCCGCACCAAAGTTCCAACCGCCGGAAACCAGCCCCGCAGCGCGGACAGGTCGCGTCCGTCTTACGCATATGCCTCACCCAAAGCCAAACCAGTCAATGACGGCTTAGCAAAACTTGCGAGGCGAAAGCATCAAAATTGAAGGAGGATATGTCCTTTGACCCGATGGCCGCTGCGGTTGATGGTGCTGTACTAATTAAGATCAGATTGTGCCGAAAGACCATGCTTCAAATAGGTTATGCCTGCGCCGTCGACTGCTTTTTTCAGGCGCGACGTGGGGCAAAGGTACTAGCGCGCCGCAGCAACTCCGAAACTTTGTGGACGAAATTCGGGAAAGCCGTAACGTCGTGAGTAGAGGCTGTGCCGCTACAGCCTCCTAGCCCCGGCAGCCCCAGCTCACCCCCTGAGTTGGGGCTCGCCGTGTCTCTCCGATCCGCCGGAGATGATTTCGCGCTCATACATCCTCTCGCACCCCTCTGAAGAACGGATGCCGCACCTTACCCTCGGCCGATTTGGCGCGGTACTCGATCTCCGCCAGGACCTCTGGCTCGACCCAGATGGCCTTATGCGCAATGCGCTTGGTGTAGGGTTGTGTTTTCCGGATTAGCGGCGTCAGACGCTTGCGTAGGTCGGCGGCCGACGCCTTGTCGAAGCCATGGTCAACTTTGCCGGCATAGATCAGATCATCGCCCTGGCGGCGGCCCACATAAATGCCGTCCCATTTGTCGCCATCCAGTACGAAGCCAGCGATCGTCAGCGTCTCGCGCTGAGCGCAGGTTCTCTTAACCCAATCGCGGCTGCGCGTGCCCGTCGGGTAAA
>NZ_AUGA01000156.1:0-6096 GCF_000426785.1 Bradyrhizobium sp. th-b2 | reverse complement strand
CGAAGGAGCTTCGGCGATCGCTCGCCTGGACCAACATCGCCGAGAACATGATGGGCACCATTCGCCGCGTCACGCGCAACGCCGAACGCTGCCGGGATGCCGGTATGGCCTTGCGATGGGTCGCGGCCGGCATGATCGAGGCCAACAAGGGCTTTCGACGATTGAAGGCGCATAAGCAATTGTCGGTTCTACGTGCGGCCCTTCAAGCTCGCCACGATCGCATGACGATCAAGCTCGTTGCCCACGTCTCGAGGGCCGCGTAACATTCATTCCGGCAACGTCGGCCCGACCTAGTTCAACACCAATCGGGACATCCCCACGGTCATCAGCGCAGCCTCCTTAATAGCCGAGCTGCAGGCGACGCAGAATCTTCCGCTTCCGGCGCGCCCGACGCTCTGGGGTGATAGGAATTATCTGGGCCGGGCCCGCGATGGCAGGGCGCACCGATCGCGTCAGCGGCCTCACCATCTCGTCGCAAAACGAGGCCATGAACTGCAGAGGCGCGAGGGCGAGATCGACAAAGAACAGCATGTGGCTACTCCTTTCTTTAAGCCGTAGTTGTTTCGTACCAGATCGAGTAGGTCGCACTCTGTCTGGCGGCGCTCGAACTCCTCACCTACCAACAGATCATCGACAGTTCGCACGCGCCCGAATTGCGCGCGGTATCCCGTGTCGTGCTCCCAGGCCGTCCCCCACAGCGAAACCGTACCCACAGCGAGAGCAACCAGATCACCCTGGTCGGCAGACGGCAACAGAAGCGGAGAGCGCCAGACGGCTGCAAGCTTTGCTCCTTCATCGGCCGTGCGCTCGGTGATCCCGAGGGATCGGTCCTATCAGTGGATGAGTCTGACCGCGGCGCCGGTGGGCAAGGTGCCCAAGCTATCCGAGGTGGTGACCGTCAGCGGCGTGCCGCGCGAGCCCGCGGCCGATGGCTGGAACGGCGAGATCGACGCACTCACCGACGCATTTCTTTCCGTCAACCAAGGGCGCTGTACGTGCCGTAGAAGAGCTAGAGCGCACTGTCTCGCAAGCAGCAATTCCATACTAGAGAAGACTGCTCACCGACTGTTCATTTCGCGGGCCGGCTTGTGTCCCCGATCGCAACATTCTTAAACCCGGCGCCGTTCATTTCCGCGGCAACGGCCTCAGCTCTTCTATCGTCCGGCACGGCTGAATGATTGGCCGACCGCTCCGACGTCCGCTTGCGAGATCACTACGGTTCTCCCTCCAATGAATCCCAGACGAAACATGCTGCTCTATTGGAGGCTTGGCAATGCGGGATCCTACGGGGTTGCGGTATTTTTGAGCTGCCCCAAGCCCCCAGGGTCCCGCGGGAGAGACGCCTATTCGCTGAGGACGTGAGAGCCTTGGCGACGACGTTGCCGGACGACATACACCAAGGCTCACCCGCACAACGGATTGCCCCTTAAATGGCGTGAGCCGTCCTTCGGTTGTCATCCCGCCCCGGCGCGATCGAGTCCTGCTTGTCCCTCTGACTTGAAGAATGGAGGAGTATGCGCCGGGTGCCGACCGCGATCCGGGCGGCCGGCGCCCCCTAGAATAGGTAGGAGCCTGATCCAATGTTGGTGCTGTACGGTGAACCGCCGTTAGCTTTTCGGGCTGTCCAGTGGAGCATCAGGACTCTGTTCGATGTCTAAAAAGACTACCAACTTGCGTGCCGGAGTTAAGAAGCGCATTGCCCAGATCGAAAGTATGACACTAGTCCAGATTCAACGGGTCATGATGGATTGTATGTCCAAGCGGTCTGCTGGTATGTGAGGGCAATGCGTTGCGCCACGCGCTCAACAAACGGGTCGGCATTCTCAGACGAGACCTTGTCGCGACGCGGGAGAGCTAAAGCGCCAGGTGAGAGGCCGCGATCCCGAAGCCGGGGTCGCCAAGCTTGCACGCCTAAAGAAAGAACTCGCGGCATGGAGTTTAGGATACAAATGCAGGAGCGGTACCCGCTCGCGTCAAGGACAAGAGGAGCGTGGCATGTTCGAACGATCACACTTCCGTTCTTATTCAACCTTGGCCGCATTTGTATTGGCCTTGCGGTCTTAAGCGCCGTCCTGCTGGTCCGGATAATAATGACGCCCGTCGGGCCATAAGGCTGCTCCCCAGTTTGTGTATCCTCGCTTGGTTGATTGGGGATTTGCTGGATGCCGTTCCGCCGCTGGAGACGAATCGGAGTGAGCCATGACTCGCCGCATTACCTGCATTGCCAGGCTGCCTAACCATCAAGACCGCCATCGGCGCATTCAAGCAGTCGGTGGTTCAGGATGGCAAGACACGGAAGAAACAGCCATTGCAAACGTCAGACGCGACAAAAGCGCTTATGAGGTCACTGAGCAGGGCAAGACGGTCAAGGTGACCGTCAAAAAACACGATGGTCGCGAGTACCTCAATACCGAGAACAATCGTTTTCTTCCCGACAATCTTCTTAGTCTTCCGGATTGCCCGTGACCAGCCTGTCGGCCCTCGCGCTCCGGCCGGAGGGGCATCTTTGTCTCGGACTTCGAGCAAGGTGAGATCGGCCCGGACCTCTTCCGGAAGGCCTGCGAGTTCGGCTTTGAGGGCTTGGTATCGAAGCGCTCCGATCGCCCATACCGCGGCGGCCGATGCCCGCATTGGGTCAAAATCAAGAATTGGACGCATGCGTCCATGGCGCGGAAGTTCGAGTGAAAGCCGAGCCGCGGAGTGGCGGGCGTGAGAGCCCCAGCCCTTGGCTTTCCTGCCCGCTTAGGTTGTGGCACATTCCCTTCTTATATTCATTAAAGGGAAACAGCCTGTGGCCACCACAACAAAAACGGGACCGAAGCGGAAGCCCTTAAAGACATTCAAGCCAAAGCTGGCGACAATTGACACGACCAAAGTTAAGCCAGTTCCTAAGACGAAACGCAAGAAATTGCCCGACGGAAGTTACGATGTCTAAGCGATGCACTCGCGCCAAATGAAGTTTGCACCGCCGCTCCACTCGGGGTCAATACAAGAAGCTTTCAATCGAAGCCTTCACGACATGGCCCGTGAAGTGGCCGCCAAATTGATCCAGGAGAAGATTCGCGAGCAAGGCGTGCATATAGCTGAAAATCACCTCGCCAGCTTAGTCGACGGACTCCTTCAAGCAAACAGCGTCGATGCGGTGACGGTCGATGATGGGGGAGCCGGCGAGCCGGTCGAGATAATATTTGATCGACGTGATGAAGACGAGCTGTCGCGACGGCTTGGCGATCTTGAGGATCAAATTCCATCTCTGACAAACGACTTCACAGAGAAAGTTTCGACGCAATTGCTCTCCACTCTTAAGCGGGGATGGCAAGAGCACGCGACGGAACAGAAGGACAGCTTGGACGGCTTCCGGAGCAGGATCGCTGAGCGTTGGGGAGCCGGACTCGAGGAGCTCGATTGCTCGTTACAATTGCCAGCGAATTCGGAAACAACATAGCGCATGGCGTGTCAGAGCCAGAGCCAATCGCCTATTCGATGGCGGCCATCCGCCTGCTTCACGCGCGATCCTGCCAGATTACCCAGGAAATCATCTGGTTGCTGAGCGGAGGATTTGCTGATGCCGCTATGGCTAGATGGCGGACGCTCCGCGAGGCGACGGCGGTGGCCAGTCTGATCGGGGAACACGGGGAAGATTTTAGCGGAGCGCTATTTCGCGCATGAAGTTGTAGAGACCCGCCGGGCGGCGTTGCAGTATCAAAAGCACTGCACAAAGTTGGGTCAAGAACCCTGCAGCGACGAAGAAATGCAACACCTTGAGAGCCAATACGCGGCGGCGCTATCAAGGTATGGACGCAACTTTAAGACCCAGCAGGGTTGGGCTGCTGAGCATCTAAAAAAGGCCAGTCCGAAGATCGAAGACATATTTGAGGCCGTCGAGCTCGATCACCTCGTCCCTACTATCGCCTGGCAAGCCATAATGTTCACGCAAATCCAAAGGGCGTGCTGTTCAAGTTAGGGCTGATGGACGAAATGAAGGTTCTTCTGGCGAGTCCCAGCAATGCCGGCTTGGCGGATCCCGGACACGCTACCGCTCGATCATTGATGCAGGTTTCTTCGGTTCTGAACATGTTGAATCCGACCTTGGACAATTTGATCAGCGTAAAGATGATGTTCCAGCTCTTGACGGAAATTACTGACAACTTCCAAGCGTCTCACGACCAATTAGTGCGTGAACATGAGTAGCCAACGGCTGGCGGCGCCATTTAGGCGGTGAACCAATGCATAGACTCCTCATGGCAAAGGAGCGCCAAGCGCTGGACCGCATGACGTGGACTACGTCAATTTCCACATCAAAGCCGAACTCGGGACTGGCGTCGGCACGAAGACCATTGAGGGCCTGGTGGCAGTGGGGTTGATCGAAGCCGGCCCAAATGCTCGTCACTAAGGGGAAATTGGCTGGCGGCTGACAGACGACGGTTGGCGCTGCATGTATGGTGAAACGATCGCCGAGATTTTGGCCAAGCCGGAGGCGTGAAGTCTTATCCCTTCATCGTGTGGCAATGGCCGGTAGATCCAAGTGGTAGAAGGCGACTCCGATGAACCGAGATCGTATAATTGCATCGATGCCGAGGTCTTCTCATCGAACTTGGTTCGAAAATTGTACTTCCGCTCTCCAACTTCGGTGATTTCATTTATTACGACGACACCGCCCTGGCGAAGGTACGGCATCGCCGTTGCGCCAATCGGCCCCGTTGAGATCAGAAACAGCGCCGCGGCGATGCAATCATAGGAACCTCGTGATTATTGTGGTGCAGGTCTTCGCCCAATCGATCAACGATGAATTCTGACGATTTTGACCGGCGCTGCTCTTCCCCTTGGAAGCCGTTCTCATCGAGAGTCGCGTTCCAGTCGGCCAAGACTCCATCGATCTGTCCGAATCGCATCGCGTTCTGATGTTGGATTGGCCGAATTCTAGATGCATATCGAACAGCTTCATTGCAAATCTCCTTCTCTATGCGAACAGCAACTGGTATTTGCGCGGCGGCTTGGTTTCATCGAGCGGTGCGGCCCCTTTTGCCATAGCTAGTGCGACCATTCCGTCGATGCGTCCCGCGCTCCGCGATTTTGACAGCTTCCGGTTCTAGGCGTCTTTACCGTCCACCACGGCATTGGCTGCACACATCGACAACGCAAAACGGACCACGGCCAATGGATCCGATCTGTCGGATCATACTTAGCCAGAACGTATCTTCTTGCCTGGACCCAACGGGGCCGGGAAACGTTCATCGCGATGATTAGTCGACACAACGAAGTCGGCTCCCTCGCCCAGCTGCCTCACGCCGCGTTTCGAACATGTTCATGCGGAGCTCCATTTGAGAACTGAAGCATTCTTATCTTTTCGTCATGATCGGCTCCGGGGGCGCCCGCAAAATCGGCTCTGGCGGCGCCCGCAAATTCCCTTTATCTTACAACCTAACGCTACGTGCGCTTCAAGCCGTTTACGCTAATGCTCTGGGTGAACCTGGAGCGCGTCACCGGCGCAAGCAAAACGCGCCCGCATTTGCTGCATCAACAAAGACAGGCAGCCAGAACGCCCAAGAACGAAACATAAAGTTGGCGGAGTAAATCCCGATGAGACAATTCGGTGGAAGCGATTCCTCGCTAACACGATTAGGGTCCTGTACCTGATCAGCGGGTTCTGATTCCTTCGCTCAAAGTTGATTCGGCATGGGACCGCGGCCCTGGAGGGAGATTACGTCGCAGCGAGATCGCGGAGCATGTAAGTCGCACCCTCCCCGTAGGATGCGAGCTTTGCGCGCAAGTCCGCATCCGTCGTGACGAGCCGAAATGACGACGCGCGGCAGCAGCTGGGATAACGTGCTGAACACACAAGACCCGCTCACCTTCGGCGGAGCGGGCGGCCTGAACGTGGTGGGCTCGAATACGTAACCGCGGTCCACGGCGCTACGACCACCGGCTCTCTACGGCCTGAACGCCGCCGGCAGCTTGATGGAAGCTGCCGTCGGCGACCAACACGTCCCGGAAATCCGATGCTTTGTCGTGCTTGGACATCGTCCCCTCTCTGTGATCACTTCCAGACAGTGCGTCGCCGCCAGTTAAGCCTGTGGTCAGGCATAGGCACAAGCG
>NZ_AUGA01000155.1:0-6085 GCF_000426785.1 Bradyrhizobium sp. th-b2 | reverse complement strand
CCCAAGACTGAAATCTTGATCACGATGGCAGGGCCATTCGCGGAAGCTCGCTTCACCGGCCGGCTGCTTTGTGCTGGCGATGACGAAGCCAACATCACCAGCGCAATGACGCAATTGCCGGAGCCGCGCGAGCACTATGAGGCGAAAGCAAAGACGCTCGTGGCGGAAAGCTGGCGCGCTATCGAAATTGTCGCGGAAGAACTATTGATCGGAGCTGGCAGGCTCTACGGCCCGATGCTTGATTTGGCTATTTGCTGCGCTGCCCCCGGCGTCCCCTAGCGATCGATGATCCCGGCGAGGATGGCTTTGGCGCGCACGGAGACGGCCATGTAGTGCTGTGCCGCTTTGATAGACTTGAGCCTTCCCGGGTCATTCTGTGCGATGTTGGGATCAGATAGGAGGCGCTGGAGCCGCGCTCTGCGCCACGCCTGCACACGGCGGAGGCATGGCAGGATGGCCGGCCGCGCGACAGTGTCGATCCGCTCAAACTTGCTCGCCACTGCGGCTTTCCTCCAAGTCGCAGTCCAGCGCAGCTCGCGCTACGCATGGAAGAGGGTCCCGTGATCTTGCGGACTGGGCCGCCACGGATTTGCAATCCTGCCATTATTGGGAGGTGGCTGCTAGGGGTGAATGCGTAGAGTAACCGCCTGTCTTGAATATCGGAGGACTGATGGCAGCAGGATGGATGGTTACGATCGGCGTCCCCCAAGACGACGGCAAGCTTCGATATGTAACCTATGCGGTCGCAATCGCCGATGCGGCAGAAGCAGTAAAGGCTTCATTGGCGGCCAGCGCGGGCGAAGCAGCGATCTCGAATTCCGAACTCCGCGAAGCCGACTTGAAGGGCCTTGGCATAAGAGCCGGCGAGCTTGTGACCATATACGATGATCGGATTGATCCGCTGATCTCGCGGACGTGGCGTCCTGATACCGGCTAGGATCGAGCCGCCCCAATCCTCAAGGCACGGCTGACCAGAGCCTTTTCGGGCCGCGTGCGATTGTTTGGCACGCTAGTTGCTGGGCTTGGTTGCTTGGCCCCGATGTCGCGGGACACTAACGTCAAAGTCAGAACTAGCGCGGGCGGTCCGCTCCAACCCGCCCGCGTATCGTGTTGCCAGCGACCCAGCATAGGTTTCTCTCGGCTCAGAGATCGCATGGTCTAAGGTACACATCCGGGGAGAAAGTGCATGACCAAACACCGGAGGCTTTTCAAGCTAACAAAGCCCCTTACTGACCGCCTGTTGGAAGAGGCGGCGCGCTTAAGGAGCCGCGCTGACCAAATGCCGGCATGCGCAAAGCGCGACGCGATATTGCGCAAAGCGCGCGAGTATCAAGTGACCGCTCACCTGGCAGATTGGATTAGATCGTCCGGTGATCTTCCCCCAAATAAGTAGACAGGGTTAAGCTGCTTTTAGCTCCATGTCGATCGGCGCGATATAGCCGATGGCGGAATGGAGACGGGTTCGATTGTAGAAGCCCTCGATGTAGGCGAAGATATCGCGCTGGGCCTCAGCTCTGGTCTTGTATTGACGATGGTGAACGAGCTCGGTCTTCAGGGTATGGAAGAAGCTCTCCATTGGGGCACTGTCGTAGCAGTTGGCTTTGCGGCTCATTGATCCGACGATCCCGGCCGCCGACAAGGCGGCGCGATAGTCGTGCGAGGCGTATTGCACGCCGCGATCGGAGTGATGGATCAATCCAGCCTTCGGCTTCTGCTGCTGGATGTATCGTCAATGCCGACGAGGCGAGGTCGACCTGCATGTGATCGCGCATCGCCCAGCCGACGATCTTGCGGCTGAAGAGGTCGATGATGGCCGCCAGATACAGCCAACCCTCAGCAGTCGGAATGTAGGTGATATCGGCGAGCCAGATCCGGTTCGACGCTGCGGCGGTAAAGTTGCGATCGACGAGGTTCGGCGCGATCGGCAAGCCATGACGGCTGTCGGTGGTCCGAACCCGGCGCGGCGGAGCCATGATGGCGCGGACACCGTGCCGATGCATCAGGCGTTCGATCCGGCCACGGCTGGCGCCACGTCCCCGCATCCGCAGTACGGCGTGGACCCGTGGGCTGCCATAGCGCCCGCCGCTATCCTGGTGGACCTGTCGGATATCAGCCAGAAGCGCGGCATTGGTGGCCGTACGTGTGCTCTCCGGACGCTCGCGCCAGGCATAATAGCCGGCCGGCGAGACCTCGAGCACGGCGCACATCAGCCGCACCGGGTAGGTATCGCGATGGTCCTCGATGAAGCGGAAACTCATGGCCGTGTTCCGGCAAAGATCGCGATCGACTTTTCTAAAAATGTCCCGCTCCATGCGCAGCCGCTCGTTTTCCTCACGCAAACGGGCGATCTCGGCAGCCTGGTCCGCCGGAGCTTCTCAACCCAGCGCCGCAGCACCGAGTCGCGCAAACCGAGTTCCTTGCCAACGGCCGTGATCGACCGGCCACTCGACACCACAAGCTCAGCTGCCTGCCGCTTGTACTCCTCGGTAAACGACCGACGTTGGGTCCTCCATTCGACACCTCCTGGCTCAATAAGCCTACTACAGGTGTCCACTCGTTCGGAGGAGGTTCAATCAGGATGCGAACCCTTTCCACATCCCCTATCCCGGAGCCGTCACTGCCGACTTCCGTCGTGCTTCACGCGAACGAGCCTTTGCGACTTGGCGCGAGATCTCCACGACAAGCGCTATCGCAGAATCTCGAACCTTTGAGAATCGCCTCCTTCAGCTCGGCGGTCGATTAAGTTGACGATGCCTCGCCGACATCTGGGCTGAAGTCCTCGGGGTGGACCGTGGGTGGACCGGGTGGGGATGAACGACAGCTTCTTCGACCTCGGAGGACATTCCACCACCCAGCTCATCTATCGGCTGCCTGAGGCGCTGCATGTGGACGTGCCGCTACGCACGCTGTTCGAGAGGCCGACCGTTGCCCGGGTGAGTCACGTGATCGAGACGAAGAAGCGGACCGGCTCGATCGACACGATGCCGCAGGCCGATTTTCGCGCCGAGGCAGTACTCGAGTCTTCCATCAGACGCGCCTTGTCCGTCTCATCCCGGCCGTCGACGTCGCCGCGTGCCATCTTGCTCACTGGCGCCAGCGGATTTCTCGGGGCCTTTCTACTCCGCGAACTCCTTGGCCAGACCGACGCGAAAATCTATTGCTTGGTGCGCGCCGGTGATGGTAGAAGGCCCTCGTCCGGCTGAGCGGCAATCTCACATCCCTCCACATTGCGGAGGGACAGTTCGCAGTGCGGGTGGTGCCTCTGGCCGGGGATACGGCGCGGCCGCTACTGGGCCTCTCCAGTGCCGACTTCGAAATGCTGACGGATACGGTCGATAGCATCTGTCACTGCGGTTCGACGGTAAATTCTATCTGGCCGTATGAGGGGCTCAAGGCCGCCAATGTCCTCGGCATGCAGGAACTCCTCCGGCTTGCCAGCCGCGGGTGCGTGAAGCGGGTGCATCTCGTGTCCACCCTGCACGTATTCTCGTCGCGCGAAGCGGTGGCGGGGCGAGAACTCCGCGAGGAAGATCTCCCGGATGACCCCGAGGGATTGTCACTGGGTTACACACAGAGCAAGTAGGTCGCTGAGCAGTTGGCGATCGAGGCGCGCCGCAGAGGCATTTCGGTTGACATCTTTCGGCCAGGCGCATCTGGGGGACAGCCACAGCGGTGCCTGCCAGAGGCATGATTTCCTGTGGTTACTGCTCAAAGCTTGCATCGAAACGGGGTTCGCGCCGCAGTTCGACGGCCCGGTGAACGTTATTCCCGTCGACTATGCGAGCAAAGCCATCGTCACCTGTCGCTTGGCAGCGTTTGTCCGGACAGACATTCCACTTGCCAACGGCGCGTCTGTCGCTGGATCGAGATCCTCGAGGTGCTCGGTAGCTACGGGTATCAGTTTCAGTTGTCCCTTTCGCAACGTGGTGTGACGCCATTGTCCGTCATGCCGAGGCTGAGCCGACGAGCGCGGCCTTTTTTGGATCGCGCCGTTGCTCGGAGGAATACCCCCAAGGTGCGGATCTTCCGGTCACCATCAGCTGCCAGAATACGTTGACCGGCCTCTTTGGCAGTGATATCTCGTGTCCGTCAATCGATCGAGGTTTGCTCTCAACCTGCGTATCGCATTTCATCGACAATGAATTTCTTCCTCGGGTCAGATCCTTCCATTGAGCCGCCAATACGACAGTTTCTCCTGGCTCGGCATTCGGGCTTGACCGGATTTCCGAAAATGACGTTTTGCTGTTATCGACGTATCTGACCGGTTGCCGGGATTCGCACTTGAACGGCGGGCACCTCCAGACGCCTGCGGCCGGAAGTGCGGCGTGATCGTGGCGGGCCGGTCCCACTCGCGTCAGGTGAAGTAATGATCTGCACCTCGAGATCGACCGAAGTCGCGGTGTGGTGGATGAGGCTGGGCTCTCCTTCGGCCGCAGCTGTTAAGCAATGGCGTGCTTGTCTGGACCCTTCTGAGCAGGCACAGGCGGACAAGTTCTATGTCCAGGACGATCGATCGACATACGTCGCAGCACATTGGCTGGTTCGTAGCGCGCTTGCATCGGTAGGCAACTTGCCGCCCGCGAACTGGCGTTTCATCGTCGAAGAGCATGGCAAGCCCCAGATCGATCGGGCCCTCGGCCGGTCCGAACTTCGGTTCAATCTGTCGCATACCAGGGGCTTCGTTGCCTGTGCGGTCAGCGTGGGCGTCGACGTCGGGATCGACGTTGAGACGCTCACGCCGAGCCGGGCGAGCCTCGATATCGCCGAACGCTATTTCAGCCCGTCGGAGGTCGCCATTTTGCGCGGCGCACCGCCAGACGAGCAAGCCGAATGCTTCTTCCGTCTCTGGACCCTGAAGGAGGCTTTCATCAAGGCGACCGGCGAGGGATTGAGTCGCCCACTCGACAGTTTTTCCTTCTCGCTGAATCCGGCTTCCATCTCGTTTAGCCAGGGCGAGGCCGATGATGCGACTCAATGGCAGTTCATCGAGCAGCGGCCGAGTCCGCAGCATGTGCTGGCCCTCGCGGTCCGAAAGCCAGCATCTTGTCCGGTGACCCTATCTGTTTGTCAAGTACGCTCACCCGAATGAGCGTAAGCCCGCATGTCCGCCTCCGCCGATGAGGTGGCTCGCCCTACGCTGCGCGTCCGAGGGTTGCTCGGGCGGTCCGAGCCAATCCTCATCACAGGATGAGAGCCCAGCCAACGAGGCCGGCCATTGCCGGGTCCTTGAACAAGAGCGCGTAGCAACCGAGGAAGATGAAAGCGCTGATCAAATGCAGCATCTGATTAATTCTGCTCCGGTGATAGTAACGGTAGTCATCCCACCGCAGGTTTCGCAGCATGTCTGACAAAGGGCTCATGATTAATCCTCGGTCATTTGACGATGTTGAAGCCATAAGCCGAGTCCGTGACAGATGCGTGAATGCATTATGATGTCGCATTGCAGCTTAATGAGGTGGTAAAGCCGAGCGCCAGGCGCACGCGAAAAGTCGGATGTTCGCTTTTCGGCTTGATATTGGTGACCAGGGCAGCCCAGTCGACCACGATCTCCTTTAACCGAATCAGACCCCTTGCAGACGGGGCGGGGCCATACGTTTTTTGAGCAGACGGTTTTCCAGGGTCAGATCGGCTACGGCCTCCTTCAGGGCGGCGGCCTCCCGGCGGAGATCCTTCACCTCGCCGGAGGTCGCAGCTCGCGCCGTATCGCCCGCCAGGAGGCGCTTGCTGGCCTCGAGGAACTCCTTGGACCAGCCGTAATACATCGAGGCGGCAATGCCCTCGCGCCGGCAGAGCTCGGAGATATTCTCCTCGCCCCGCAGTCCTTCCAGCACGGATACGGATCTTCTCTTCCGTCGAATACTGCCGGCGCGTCTGGCGCCGAATGTCCTTTAGCACTTGTTCTGCCGGCGCTTTGCCCAGTCCGGATTTCTGCTCCATCTGCGCTCCTGTTGGCTACGATGAACCAGAAATCCTCCCTCCGCAAAATCCTTCAATTTGTCTCACATGCGCTGACGGCGAACAGTATGGTCGAGATTCTCGAAGACCGGCTGGTCCGTGCTGTCCTCATGCCACACGACTGGAAGCC
>NZ_AUGA01000154.1:0-6337 GCF_000426785.1 Bradyrhizobium sp. th-b2 | reverse complement strand
GACAAGGTTCGCTCTGCGATTGGTTCCTCCGCAGGAACGGAACCAAATAAGGGATTGCCGCTTTTGCTATTTGAATTGTTCTGGAGAAGATGCGAATGCGCTACTTCGATAAGCTTCGTAAGGGATCGCGGCTGCACCGCGCTACAATCGTCGATGATCGTACATTCTCAATCCGGCCCGCCGGAAATGGTTTGACCGACCTAGGTGCTTTCCAGCGCGTGGCTCAAGACACTGTCCACCACGAAGGCGAAGACGGATATCGGATACCGCTCAAAAATATTACAGGCTCAATCTACGATCTCCTGGTCATTAAGCGGGATAGACGACTGAAAGTAGTTCCGAATTCGCTTCGGAACATAACCAGCGACCCCAGCGCCGGACGTTAGTCACAGCGCCAAGGATCGCTACTCCCAGGGGCTGAGGAGCGACTGGAAGCTGGAAACCCGACTCTTGCCGTATCTGTTCGCTCCTACGAACAAGAGCTACCCCTCAGAGGTAAGAAACGATTGCGCGCCTGCGCAGTATTCTACTTGTCAGGATTTTGCACTTTACATCCTGGGGCTAGAGCCAACGCCGACCGCAGGTATTTTAAGCGGTCGGCGCTGCGCTGTTTGGATTCGCGGATTTCACCCAAATGCGCATCTCTGCCGCACGCCCATACCCAAAAGCTGCACCCCGCTCAAAATCACATCATGAGATGGGACTATTCTTTGGGAACGATATGAAGCAGCAAACCTTGCTTACTCGTAGCTGGAAATATCGCATGAGTTGATCCAATGACCATTCTTCCTGTTGATCGCGCGCTAAGCATATGCGGCGTGCTCGCCGACCGTGGCGAGATGAAGGGAGCCCGTGAACAGCTTTCCCGGCATCTGATGAAACTGTACAGCGCAGGCGAGAGAGACCAGCACCAATTGACAGTGCACGGACTATCGTACCTGCAGGATTTGGACCGAAGGATCGATTACAGCAATTGAACAGGGAGCCTGCTGGCCGAGACTACTAGCGCTTTTTCAGCGCTTGACGCTGCATCTGCAGGGAATTGCGCAGCATAACCCTTGCGATCGCAGCGCGGGCGGCATCTGCCCTGGCCTTAAGTTTTTTCGGTAGCGGCGTCCGGTGTTCGCCGGCCGTTGGCGTCATAGCCATCTGGGTGGGCGCTGTCGAGCTATGCTCGATATGCTGCACGCTCATTGGACCAGTCGATGGTGATTTAGGTATCGGCATAAAGGACCTCTGCCATTGAGTTCGTTCAATAACTCCGGAGCCCAGAGGGCGACTCCGGAACCCTTCACCTCAGCGATTGAAGTTCTGAGGATCGCAGCCACTCGCTCATGTGCGAGCCGGTTTCAGCCTGTTGTCGGGCCTTCTTCAAAATGACTTCCCGGTCAGCCCCAAGTGCGAGCACTTCAGCCTGCAGGCGAAGGCGTTGAGCCTCATCAGCTAGACGTTCTTCTAACGACTGAGATTGCTTGGAACGACGCCGTTGCATTGGCGCGCTCCTTTCCGTTTTCTAGGAAGGCGGGAGCGCGGTGACAGCGATCTCATCACCGGTATAGGCCACGGGTCGGGCGGTGATGGAACATCAATGTCCCAGCAACTCAATTGTTCCTAAAGCTAGCGCATCGGTGACGCTTCCGGCCCAAGTCGTCGGTCAAGCCGTGGCAGCGCAAAATCGCATAAATAAGCGCCAGCACCGTTTCCAGTGCTGGTGCTGGAAGTTCCGCGGGCGTTGTAGCATTCGCCCCGTGCGGCCCTTTTGCAAAGCCCGCCTTCGCAGGGCAATGCACTAATGGTCTATTGGTGGATCGCGGCATTAGTTGAAACTCGCAGCCATCGCGCTGCGTACTTCTCCGATGGCCCATGATCGCGAAATTCAGGAACTTCAGACCAAGCTCGCTATGTGCCAGCGGCTGGTAGAAAAATGTCCCTGACGGCCCTATGACTAAGAACCTTCGCGGCCTTGAGAGCGAGCTTCGCCGGCAACTTAGCGATTTGATTTCCGCGTCACACATGTAGTTGGGATCTTGGATAGACTGCCGCGCGGGCTCGGACATCACGCACATACGGCAACAAATTTCTCAGCCACTCGTCAGGCCGGGGTCAGTTCTCGAGCTTAGAGAAATTGGTACGCCATGCCGGCAAGCGCTACCCGAATTATAGGGCGCGGCATGAATTGTGCTGATGATTGGCTGCCGGGGAGTTTCAATGTCCCGGTTCAGGAATAAACGGTCATCTGGTGTGTATTTTTGAGACCGGCGGCCCGCCATTCGGGAGGTATCGTTGCGTTGCACGTCGCTTCGACAGACCAGGTTCCTCGTTCGCCAAGGAAGCACCGGCTGGATGGTTTACGATCGAGAGCGCAAAGGGGCGGCTCAGTTAGAGGACTATAGCTTGGCCGAAAAGCTGACGAAGGAAGAGGCCGAACTAGTAAAGGGGTTTCTGACGGCCCTCCCTCAGCCCCAGTCCGAAAGCGCGTAATTCGGGCCGCTCTACACTGGGGGCCATTCGCAAAGGATTGGGAGATTGTGATGGAGCCGGCTGCCCCAGCCCGACTGGCTGGGGGCCATAGGCGGCCGAACCGGGGCAACGCCTCGCTGGACGGCGGGCCAGTCGGGCGCTTCCCTACGGTACGCCGCGTATCGGGCTATTCAACGGAGAACCTTAGCGAAAAGCGGCGGGTGCAACGCCAAATGGTCCTGTTGCCGGCATCGGTTCACTCACCTTATGATTGCGACCGGGTTTACGCGCTGGCGAGGAGAGTTGCCGAACCGCGATTCCGTCACCTAGCGGAGAGCGCTCTCAGGAGAAGGTTGAGGTAATGAGCCCAATCGGAATGGTCGAGCATCTAGATGGAGGGACGGGCAGCGACTGGCCAAATCTCGGTCGATACCGAGACAGCAATGCTGCGATAACGGCGCCGCTGCGTGCGGTGTTCATCGGGGATTCTCTGACCGAGGCATGGCCTGACGTCGATCCCGACTTGTTCTCGAACGGGATCGTCGGGCGAGGTATCGCCGGGCAGACCACGCCTCAGATATTGCTACGTTTCATGGCAGACGTCGTCGCACTTCGGCCCAAGGTGGTTCACATTCTGTGTGGCTGCAATGACATCGCTGGCAATACCGGCCCGATGACCTTCCGAGACTATCAGAACAACGTGCTGGCAATGCTGACACTTGCCGATGCGCATGGCCTGCGTGTGATCCTCGGCAACTATGTCGATTACGACCAGTTCGCATGGGCGCCAGAAGTCGATCCCAAACCTTGGATCCGGCGCATGAACGCCTGGATAGAGGATACTGCAAGAATGCGGGGGTATGCCTTCGCCGACTATCGAACTGCATTCGGAACGATCGATGACGCCAGAAAGGCGGCGATCATGCCTGACGGTGTCCATCCCAATGTCGCGGGTTATGCTTTGATGCGGCCTGTCGCGCTCCAAGTACTGGACCAAGCCTTCGAACAGGCCGGCGCATAGCGGCGACAATGCCCAGCCAATCTATATCTCGCTGGAAGTCGCTTGCCCAAAAAACGGCCCCAGCGAGGGGACACAGGCTGGGGCCTAGTTTAGACTTTGAAACGTCGGGCGAGCGTGATGCGCCCCTAGCGGCAACCACGCGAATGAACCGCATCAGCATGGTACCGGGCACGGTTGCTGAGACAACCCAGATGACGCGCATGGCCCTATTCCATCTACTCGGTGGCAGCCCCGTGAATAAAAAGGCGCCCAGTCTCAGATCATGGCGCCGTTAGCCTGGTCGCGCGCGTCTACGGGCCGAGCAAAGCGGCAATGACTGGCGCCTGGAAATTACCGCCGCTGGCGCCGGAAAAGTGATGATCTGAGATTGAGAACCGTTTCCTGCCAAGACCGCTAATGGCCCAAAGCTGACGTCGTCGCAAAGCCCACCATGTCCGTCTTTGACCCAAAGTGGACTTCCGGCCCGCCACTACTTTTTGATTGTCTAATGTCAGAATTCATTCTCATAAGACGGCGGGTGCTGGTCTGTTTTCATCGTGAGTGGCCGGTCTTGGGTGGCCCAGTTTGTTCTGGCTTTGGCCGATTCATTAACTTTTCTGAAAGTGAGCAAAAAGGAACAGCAAGGGAGCTTCTAAGGCCTCAAGTTGTCATCATCACCGCACGGCTTTCGGCATTCATCGGTGATGAGAACGCCATCACGCGCTCCCGCCCTTCCTATAATGGAATGGAGCAGCCCCGATGCAGCGGCGGCGTATCAAACAGGCCATACCCCTCGAAGCACGCCTGACCCAAGAAGCCGCGCGCCTGCGGCAAGCAGCGAAAGGCACTCCACTCGGGATCGAACGAGAGAGAATGATCCGCCAGGCACGGCAGGCTGAGACCGCCTCTCACATCAGCGAGTGGCTTTCCTCGCCGGGATCGCGTGCGCCGACGTAAGCGGCACTGATCAGACAACCGTCGCGCCACGCGCTTATTCGCCAGTGAAAGAGTCTACACGATGCAGGGCAGCGATCAGTGGACCGAGTTAGTTTCATGCCCGAACTGTGGAATGTCAGGGGCTGCCCGTCTTTCGAAGGCCAAAAAGGGAGCCTTTGATTTTAGGGTGGAGGCCATTCCTGCGGGCTTTAAAATGAGTCGCTTGGAATTCTGTAACACCTTCTTCTGTGGGGCATGCGATCAACCGGCGCATTCCCACAAAACAAAGCAATAAGGCCACCCCAGTTGGCGGCCTTTTCACTTATTCTTGCGATGCCATTTCGCCTCTTGGCACTCTTCGGACCTGCGGGAGCGGTCTGATGATGTCGGCTCATCGGTATCACCCGGACCTCGCAACTGCGCGCACAAGTCCGAAAATGCATCTGTCGAGCAACGTAGTTAGCGGGGCGGGTCAGTAGTTTGCTGGAACCAATAGACCCACCCCTGTACTCGCGCCGTCACTTCATTCCTTGCAAGTCTTATCAGCCATCAAGGCTGCTTGTGCTGACGCCTGTGTCGGATGTGCCGTACCGATGGCCTTCATGTTGCCGCCAGCGGCAGGCTGGGCATTGACAACGTGACACTTCATCGTCGCGGCATCTTGAGCCACGTAGAACGAGGAAGCGCCTGATGGTGGCGCTTGACCGGTAGTTTTGTCTTGCTGCGCGAATGAAGGCGCAGTGAATGCGATAACAGCAACCGTCGCCAAAAGAACTTTCGTCATGGTGTCTACCTCCTGGTTAGAGACAGGGGGCAAATAGAGCCAGGCGATAAGAGGTTCCTGCGATACTGGATTTATTTCATATGCGAGTTGGAGTTGCTTTCGTGCGGCTTCGGTTAGCTTTTCCGATGTGAGCAATATTGACCAGCCCCGCATTGACGTATTGGGCTAGACTGGGTCCATCGCCGTCCGAATAGGCAGTTATCGGCGACAGAGAGATCGGTAATGCTCCCGCCTAATACAGGGAAGGCATGATGTCATCTGTCCAGCCAAATCCGCTATACAGCCGCGCGGAGATCGGAATTCTTCCGTGCTCCAGGTGTGGCAAGCCTATGCGGTTGGCTTGCATCGAACCTGCTCAACCCGGTCATGAAGTCCGCACCTTCCAGTGCCCGGAATGCAAGACGACTGGAAGTTTTGCAGTTGCGATCTAGCCGCCACTCTAGTCGGTGTTTGAGACCAGTTGTGTCCGGCTCGCCTGCTGACCGTTCCATCAGCTTATCGGCAGCCGGGTGCTCCCATCCTGGCTGCGAAAAGCTTCCATTGTGCGGCACTTTTACTTCGAACGTCGGAGGCTGAATGGTAAGCTAGGTGTCCCACCGCGCGGGACGAAACGGGACATGCCAGAAAATACCAACCACGCAATATTCGATCCTAAGGAGTTTCTCGCCAAGGTAGGCGAAGGGAAGACCATCCTCGCATTTCGCAAGGATGAGATCGTCTTTGCGCAGGGCGACGTGGCAGATACGGTTTTCTATATCCAGAAAGGTCGGGTCAAGGTTGTTGTCATATCCGAGCAAGGCAAGGAAGCCGTGGTCGGCATTTTGGAGCCCGGCCAGTTCTTTGGCGAAGGCTGCATGAACGGCCATTCGCTGCGTATCGCGACGACGACAGCGATGGAGGAATGCCTGGTGACCGCGATAACGAAGACCGCCATGGTCGCGGCATTGCACGATGAACCCAAGTTTTCGGAGTTGTTCATGGCCTATCTGCTGACCCGCAACAGCCGGATTGAAGAGGACCTGATCGACCAGCTCTTCAACTCCAGTGAAAAGCGGTTGGCGCGCCTGCTGCTCCTGCTGGCGAATTTCGGCAAGGAGGGCAGCCCTCAACCGATCAGTCCAAATATCAGCCAGGAGACATTGGCCGAAATGATTGGA
>NZ_AUGA01000153.1:0-6597 GCF_000426785.1 Bradyrhizobium sp. th-b2 | reverse complement strand
TTGAGAGGCATCGCCTTGGGAAGGCGCAACTGGACCTTCGCCGGCAGCCAGCGTGGTGCCGACCGTGCCGCCATCATGCTGACGATGATCACGACCTGTCGTCTCAACGACGTCGATCCGAAAGCCTGGCTCGCCGACGTCCTCGCCCGTATCGCCGATCTTCCCGCATCGCGTCTGCACGAATTGCTGCCCTGGGAATGGAAGCTCCTGCGCCAAGCCGACAAGCCCGCCGATCAGCAGGCCGCCTAACCTTCACGCAACGCCATCATAGAGCTCGCCGTACCCGCGCGCATGCGTCCATCACGCGGTCCTCGTCGTATGCGTACGTTCGAGCGCGCATCTGTCTTGGTACTGCGATCATTGGAGCGGTGCTATTCGCCGCCGTAATGCTCACGGGCACTTTCGTGCAGTTAGTGCCACTTACCTGCTGGTGAGTTGTTCCGCATATATCCGCATTCGGCCCGGCGAGGTCATTCGCAGCCTGCCAGATAGTTGGACCATGTAACCCATCGCTATCAGTCGCTTGCTATGCTCGGCCGGGATCATTGCCGGGGGGCTGGTTACGGCGGACGTATTTGCGACCGTAAGCAGGGAGGCGAACTCTTCTTGGCTAAGCAGCTTCGCTTTTGAGACCATGATTTGAGGTATGGACCCCATCTGATGTTCCGGATGCTCAATTTTGAACAGATCAGCAAATAAGGCCGCCTCAGTTGGCGGCCTCTTTCATCTTGCAGGACCGAATAAGTAACTGGGCACGGTGGGGACTGTCAGTCACGCGCCAATTCCTTTCCACGCACGACCAAAAGCGGCCCCAGCGAGGGGAACACGCCGGGGGGTGGCTTAGGGCGTATACTCATAAATCCGGGATGTCCGCTTTTCGAGAGGTGAAGCGGACATCGCGGCCCGGCCGCAGGAATGTCGCCTTGTGAACCACAACTCGGTCGCCGCCTAACCATCCGCATTAATTTACGCGGCCCGTTCCTTGTCCGACCGTTCCTCGACAGTGGTCGCGGTTTCCTCAAACCCCTTTTCGTAATTGCCCGCGAACCTCTCGATACCGTCGGCCCACATCCTCAGCATTGAGACCTGAAAGTGCATAATTGGCTTCAGGGCATTCATGCCGATTGCTGTCGCTTCGGTGATGCGCCTTTGTGGGTCGCGCGCGAAACGGTCTACGTTAGATGTCTTGTCTGCCATGCTGTCCACTCCTTCTGCTCTGGTGTTGTGGCCCAAAGCTAAGTGTCGGGTTGTGCACTGCGTTATTCTAAACACTCGGCCAAAACTTGATTTGCCGCGTGTCTCGCACCTCGGTCGTCATACAATTCGTCCAGTTTTTTCAAGTAAGCGACTGCCGCTATTTGCAAGAGATCGAAATCATATTCCCCGGTATCACGAAGATTGGTGACGTAGCGATAAAGGGCGGAACGCCTGCTATCGTTCTCGCTGATACCGGCGTGGAGCAGCAAGTAGTTCCGCCAAGCGAACGCACACGCGCCTTCGATGGCTTGAGAAGTCGTCATGGGCACCTCGCTAAAACCAGAAAAGACTGACGAGCCGGTTCGTTCCGGAATTTCTCACATGTAATGCTGTTCCGTAGGTGCGCCGCAAGGTGTTGCGCCCGGGCGATGTCGCGGTCGGCGACGTCCACGTAATCGGTCACGCGGTTGGCTGTTCCTAGGGACAGCGCTGGGCCGCGAACTGAGGCTAGTCGCCTTTCGAGAGGCTGATTTGCCCGAATGACCGTGCGTGTGTTCCCTGGAAAATTGAGGCTGCAGAACGTCCGTGACTTCCGGTTCTGGCCCGCCAATTCCGTGTCTGCCCTCCGAAAAAGGGGTAAAGTGCCTCAGGGTCACATCCGAGGAGCGACAACATGACCCTACAAATCCCCGAGGTAGTTCCCACCAGGATCGACCGGCGTGTCTTCGCGATCATGGGCAACACGATGCCACCCCGAGATCCTGATGACAACGAAGACGACGAAGAGCAAGACGACGAAGAGGACCGAACCGACGAACCGCCGGTCGTGCGCGAGCCGGACGAAGACTGAGCAGGATGCTTATGATTGACATAGCCTGAGCTTCGGAGAGCGTGATCGCCCGCCTACGTGCGGCGCGCTGGCGCGTCCGGCGGCTTTCGAGGTCGTTCTAATTCCGAGAGCAGCGGGCAGACGTTGAACGGACCACGGTTCCCGCGGAGCAACCTGTTGGCTTTCACTGGTGCGGGAGGAGAGCATGACCCTCATATGGCTTGGTGTGCTCCTGGTTTTCGGCGGCGTGCTCCAGATGGCGTATCGGCCAATCTGGCAAGGCCGATTGAGCGGTGGAAGGTGGCTTCGCTCCGGGCGTGACACGCTGGAACCTGAAAGACCAGGTAGTGGCTTCGGCATCAAATCGAGTTGGCCTGGACTTGTGATGGTCGCGCTTGGCGGCGCTTTCTTGCTGGCCGGAGCTGCCGTCTGAGCTGGACGAATGTCTCAGGCGATGCCCGTTATCAAGCCCGGCCATGTACTAAAGCCATGTCTCTTCTTGGCCCTTTTCGGAAGTGCCGCGCCGGCTATCGAAAGTCCGGTGACGGGGTTTAAGCGGACGTCACGGTTGCGTCCTCCGACTTGTTTGACCCAAAACCGTCATTGGAAACGCGCGCGAGCAGGAGCCGATGCGATCAAAAGGTTCCAACTAACCTGTAAAACTACCTGTGATCTGAGCAACTACCCAGCAGGTTGACATGGCTATTCATGGTCGGTTTGTATTTTCGCTCGGGGAAAGCGATCTCCCCGCGAGGCGACATGCCCAAGCATCGCGTCCTGTTCACCAAGGGCGCACCATGTCGTCATACCCATCGGTCTCACCAGACAGATTGTCCCGTCTCATCGGCACCGCCAAGGCGCCGGCGCTTGTCGACGTTCGCCTCGATGAACATTTTGCCTCTGATCCACGCTTAATCCCGGGCGCTATCAGCCACTCCCATCTCGACGTCAAGGCCTCGGCTTCCCGCCTCAATGGCCAGTCCGTGGTCTTGGTCTACCAAAAGGGGCAGAAGCTCACCGGAGGCACTGCCGCCTGGCTCCGGGACGGCAAAATTGCTGCACTGTTCGTCGGAGATGCGTCACGAGAACCCGGGGCAGCACAACACAGCCAGGAGGAACGACCATGCAGAAAGCAAAGCTCTCTCACCTGATTCTTGCGCTCGCGATTGCCGGTGCCGCCATGCCCGCCCACGCCCTGACCAAGGACGAGCTCGTCGCGAAACTTCAGGCCGCCGGCTACGCCGACATCAGCGACGTCAAATCGACCGCCGAAGGCATGACGGCAAAAGCGATGAAGAACGGCAAGCCCGTGAGGCTCGTGATCGACAGCAGCGGTCAGGTCAAGGAACAGAACGGACTCACGAGGGAATAGCGCCCCCGCTTCCACACATCGAATCCAGATTCAAGGGAGTAATTCAATGCGCAACATGATTTCGGCGCTGATCGTCATCGGCTCCTGTTTCCTCGCTACAAGCGGAAGCGCGCAGAGAATCGACTGCCAGGTGTTCGCAGAGCCGTTCGTCTCCTCGGCCCATGCACAGACCGTCGACTGGCAGAAGGTCGATGACACGCTGGGCCGAAAGCCCGCCGTGTCGGGCGACGTGCATCGCTACGGCTTTCCGCGCAGCGATCTTGTGGTGACGCTCGACGGCGTCACCATCAAGCCGGCGCTGGCGCTCGGCGGCTGGGTCGCGTTCAAGCCTATGCACGATGGCGTCATGGCGATGGGCGATCTGGTGCTGCTGGAATCTGAGATCAACCCGGTGATGTTGAAGATGATCGCGAACGGCCTGCAGATCACGGCCGTGCACAACCATCTGCTGGGCGCGAGCCCGGCCACCTTCTACATGCACGTCGCCGGTCACGGCGACCCGGTCCAGATCGCCACGGCCATCCGGGATGCGCTGGCCGAAAGCAAGACGCCGCTGACGGCCGCTGCGCCAGCAGCATCGCCGCCGGCGATCGATCTTGATACTGACCAGCTTGATCAGATCATCGGCGTCAAAGGCCAGGCCAATGGCGGCGTCTATCAGTTCAACGTGCCGCGCCGCGACCCGATCACTGCGGACGGCATGACGTTGACCCCGGTTGGCCCGATGGGCGTCGCCATCGGCATCAACTTCCAGCCGACCGGCGGCGGCAAGGCAGCGATCACCGGCGATTTCGTGCTCACCAATGGAGAAGTCAACCCAGTTATCATGGCGCTGCGAACGCACGGCATCGAGGTCACCGCGCTCCACAGCCATATGTTAGATGAACAGCCGCGTTTATTCTTCATGCATTTTTGGGCGAACGATGACGCAATCAGACTCGCAAAGGGTCTCCGGGCCGCGCTCGATATGACCGCGAGTAGGAGGAGCTAATCCGTAGCGTCCGCGATCCACGGAGGCTTCAACCGCTGTCAAAGAAAGAAGAGTTCGGCCAAAAAATGCTTTGCCGGAACTCATTCATACGAGTCCGGCTTTTGGCCAACCAGACATGGCCCGATGTCCGACTTGAGTCCGCTTTCGGGGAAGAGCGGAAGTTGAATTTCGGGGCCATCGCCCCCGGCGAACATTGGGTCGCGGCGCAAACCAAAGCGGCTTCGCTAGTGTTATCGGCTGTCGCGCCACGCATTTAGATACAATGGCGATTTTCGCACTTCTTCAACATCCGCCTTCGATACGCCAATGTCGGTGAGCAGCCAGTCATCAAGTTCGAGAAGTTCCCTGTATTGGCGCTGTCGTTCCAACCACAGTGCTAATCCGGCCAGCCACGCAGTCGGGATTCTCCAAGACCCCCTAAAGGCCGGAAAAGAGGCTGAAGCTGCGTCGAGAGTGTTAGTTGAATTGTTGATCGTGCTGCCGCAGGGCATGTTTCACCTCCTCAATGGAGCGAAACAACGCTTGGCTGCGGGAGCTCATCGGGCGGTTGTCAACGGCCCGAGTGGCTTTTGTACTACAACAACCCCTGCTGCTCAATGGTCGATCTGAAGATCGCCAAAGAGACTCGGCGTACCCGTGCTCCCCACCTTGCTGTCGCTCGGCGACGAGGTGATCGAATGAGGCCCGCTGATTTGCCGCGGCGCATGAGTCTGTTGTTGGCCCTTGGCGTTACTAGCCATCATCGATGTCTGCCTTTGAGGGCAACTCGGACCTCGCTATCCCGAACGCGCGTACTTGCCTGACTTATGAGTATACGACCCCTGCCCTCATTTCGACCGAAGAACAATTGACCCATCGATAGTGCGTAGCGTTGCGCAATCGACAACTGCTAGCGGCTTTCCGCACGCTCGATTCGGCGGGAAATGCCGCTCATGGCTCCAAAACAGCACCCAACGCCTCTCTCTGGCGGCGACCGCAAGGCGCTGACAAAGGAGCTAGCGCGTGCCCGAGCAGTGACGTCAATCCTCGCCACGCGATCGGCCGAGAAGCGCGCCGCCGGCGAAGCGCTGATCCGCGAGGCCGACGATCTGCTCTGCCAGAGCTGGAACGAGAAGATGTGGGCCGACGGCGGCCCGATTGACCCCTCGCCCTCCGTCGACCAGGCCATCAATGCCGGCCATCCGTGGCTCGAGATCAAGTGCTCGCGCTGCAAGACTCCGAGGGCGGTCGACCTGGCCGCGCTGCGCCAAGTGTAGCACGACGGAGAAGAGGCCGGCCGCCGAGCTGCTGCAGCTGTGGCGGCGCTGTCCGATCGGAGGCGAGACGTGACCGAGCTGACGCGCCGGCGCGACAAGGACGCGCCGCGGGAGAAATGGGATATCTATTACGACGACGACGTCCGCGTCGGCTCGATCGGGCAGCGCGCCGGCGTCCCGAACCACGTCGACCAATGGGAATGGAAATGCGGTTTCTATCCCGGCTGCGACCGATCGACCGGCGGTCCGGCCGGGACGTTCGACCAGGCACGCGCGGCGTTCGAGGCCGAATGGGTACTGCTGCTGCCGTCCCTGACAGAGGCGGACTTCCAGGCTTGGCGCGACCAGCGCGACTGGATCGAGCGCAAGCAGGCCATGTGGGCGCGCGGCGAAAAACTGCCTTCTCAACAGCAATCGTCGCTGATGCGCTGTCCGTGTGGCGCAACATTTGATAGCCATCGTTGTCTGGTCATATTTCTACAATTGGCGGAAGACCCGATCGCCGATCTTGACTGCTAGCTTGACCGTCCTTCAGACGATATCTGCCACATTCGTGATAGGGCTGCTGCATCTATGGATCGACGGTCGCAACACGAAACGATACGAACACGGTATCGGTTAGGATGCCTCCTACTGAGCAGGTGGCCGTGACTTGTCCCCTTGATGTGCACGTCTAGGCGGCCAGGGCCAGGTCTTCGGTTTGTATTCGCCGGGCGTGATAATTTTCCATGGACCTGGCCGGCCACACCCTTGCCAAAAGAGATTCCATTTCTAGCCACGAATCGGGCTCACAAAGGCGAGAGCATAACGGGGGGATACGTGATGCAGGCACGCAAAGCTCGGGAGCCAGGGTCGATCGAGAAGAATGCGGAAATTGAACGACTGTACCTTGAGCTAGCTTCGTTCAACCAACGCATCCAAGAACTCGAAAAGCAGCATCCCGAAGCATCGA
>NZ_AUGA01000152.1:0-6596 GCF_000426785.1 Bradyrhizobium sp. th-b2 | reverse complement strand
AGCCGTTCGATCAAAAGCCGCTCCGAGCGGATCGAATAAACGCTTGCAACAGCATCGCCCGCAGCAGCTTCTCCGGCGGGATCGACGGCCGCCCAATCGGCGAATAGAGCGCGGCAAACTCGCGCTCCAGCGTCGACAGCGCCTCGTTCACGATCGTCCGGATCGCTCGCAGCGGATGGTCACGCCGCACCCGCGCCTCCAGATCGACGTAGCTGAACAGCTCGCCCGTTCGATTGTCGCCGCCGCGCACGCACCATCTCCGAATCTCGTCAGAGCCAATGAATCACGGTCGCTGGTCGGCGGCGAGCACCTTTTTCAACAGCCTGCTAGACCTTGACGGCTATTCGAACAGGTTTTTACCGGCATAAGGGGCCGTTGGCGTGACGCGGCCCGTTTCATTGTCTCGCCCTAGCCGGAGAGAATTAGGGCATGTGTACATTCCGGCAATCAGCGATGATTTTTCGGAAGCGGAACGGGACGAACGCGTGCGAACGGACTCAATAGCTGGACTGAGACCGAAGAGCGCTTGCTAGTTGCGCTGCACGAGTCCGGGATGGATCACCGGCCCATAGCGCTCCAGTGCGGCGCCAACCTTCGAGGCTATCGAGATCGAGGGAGTCATGGTGTCAATTCGCCCTGATTTCATCGTCGGCGGCGGCGGAGGTGGGACCATGGCGTCGCGGTGCTCGATAGCGTCGGCACGGAGATCGGGCGAGATGTTATTGGCGAGATGCCTCGCTGAGGAGCGGCCCAAGGCATCCAAAGTTCGCCGCTCTCCTTCGTCGATCCAGAATTTTCCCATTCGCCATATGCGACATAATATGCGCTCCGTGTACTGGTGGTTGGCAAAGTCGGTCATTGCGACTGCCGAGCCGTTAACTCAGCCTCAGCTGAGCGCAGCGAGGCTCACGCTTGCTCCTGACAGTGGGCTGGCGGCTCTATGAGCATATCGAGGGTGGCGCGCTTCTCCGGTAAATGCGACGATCGCGGAGATGCTGCTGATCAGATCCGCGCTTCCGCCGCTCTCGGTTCCGGCGCGGTACGATGCATTCGGGGCGCCAAAGATTAGAGGGACCGGAAACGCATTCGTCCCGTCGTTAACGGCCGAGCAGACAGCGTTGAGGCAGTGGTGTTCCCACTCAGCGACGAGTCCTCTTACATTACCGGTTCAGAGATGGTAGTGGATCGTAGTCTCACGATCGGCGTCCCACAGAAATCTGAAGCGCTCGAGACTATTTTCTGATGGGGATCGAATGAATGTCGATTATGTCAGTTGCGACCACGTATCCAACGTACTATGTCGCTCGATCCGACTACGCGCCTTGGATAATGTGGGTTTATCGTGCCAGCCAGTATGGTAGTCGAACTCGCGGGTGGACTGTTCAGCAGTTCGTCCGCGAATCTCTTCGCGTCAGCCTCACTTGGAAAGGTTCTGGTTTCTCGAATGGGGTATCGATTTGGCCCCTTCGACTGGTTGAAGGAAACATACCAAGTGTGTTTTAGCCATATCCTTTTCGTGCTCATCGGCCGATGATGACTTTATGCCTCAACGCATGTGATGCAGCCGGATCGGCACAGTTTTCAGTGACGATCATTAACTAGGGTGGTCATGCCCCATCAGCAGGTCAATTGCGAGCATTGGTAGTTGATCGCTTGCGGCAATTGTCGTCGATGAGGGGCTTGACTATTTGGCAGGCCGTCGGATCGACCCAGCCCAGAAGGGCGGCCAGAAGATCAGGTTACACCGGCAGACCTGACCACGTCCCGCGCCGCTGAAGCCTGGACAGGTTCAGGCCACGCCTGCTGATGTCCTCAAGCTGAAATATGCCCCCCAGGATGCGACGCAGCCGGCGGGAGCGAAGCAATGAGGTATCCGCTGTCTAACGCAGCCCCGATGCTTGGCTCGCTGGCGCCATGCGCGGCCCACGCTCAGAAAAACACGCCCGAGCCGATCCTGCGGGTGACGCTCGATCCGCCCTGCGTCGTGGTGAGACAGGCCGCCACGCAGCGGATCGAGGTGCTGGCGCCGAACTACATGACGGCGCCGCCCAAGCTGCCAGAGTTCCAACCGTCAAATGCCCTGACGCGCCTGCTGCGCAGCCCCAATGAGAGCGAAGAGCGCGACGGCCTCACTTATGGCGGCGTCCGGTTCGAATTCGCGATCCATCCGCAGGAGCCGGGCAGTTATGCGATCTCTGGTCTGACGATCGTCGCCAAATACGCGGTCGATCCGCCGGCCACACGCGAGGCAACGCTCACGCTCCCCCGGATCGCATTTCAGCCCTCATCCCGCATGTGGCATCCGATCTGCCCTTCCTCGCTGCAGGCAGTCTGTCGATCGCGCTGACCATCAATCGCTCGTCGGATCAGCTCGAGACCGGGAATGCCGTGACGCGAACCGTCACTATCGAGGACCGAGGGCATTCCGACGATGCTGTTGTCGCCGGCGAAAGTTGCTGTCCGAGACGGGCTCATGCTCTACCCCGCTCAATCGTCGCTTCAGACGTCGGCGCGCAAAGAATCTACGTGACGCATTTCGATGCGGTGACCTGCATATCGAGGCAAACCCGTCAGCGAGCGGCGCATCGCCGGTTGGTACGTCCGGCGCACGCCGGTCGTGAGGCGTATTGCGCGACGTGTTCGCGCGCGACTGGCTGCAACAGTTCGAACCGGTCGCGCCACGCATGCGATCGAGGCATTGCGGCTCGCTGCCCACGATCCTGTACTCGACGCCGAGATCAGCGTGGTCGAGCGCGCGCTCTTCCGCGGCAGCCGTTCAAAGCGATTCTGGAGAAGGACAGCAGGGCGCTTGCCGCCAGCGGCGAGAAGGGCCTGGTGCAGATTAATGGCGGTGCCGTATGCCGGCATGACCACCGATGCGTTCGCAAGCTCAGTGCGCGGCTGGCTCGGACGGCTCAGTTGCGGTGCCAGTTTGGAGGCTACGACGGCAAGATCCAAAACTGCCTGCCGATCACCAAAGTCTGGAACTACACGGTTCGGCTCTACCGGGCGACGATGGCAATTGCCCGAGGCAAAACCGGCGGACTGAATACGCAAGGAGGTGATGCGAAATGAAAGCGCTCATCTTCGAGGGGCCCGGTAAAAAGTCTCTCGCGCAGCGACCGAAACCGGCCATCCTGGAATCCGGAGACGCCATCGTGCGGATCGTGAAAACCACGATCTGCGGCACTGATCTCCACATCCTCAAGGGCGATGTAACGACCTGTCAGCCCGGCCGAATTCTAGGCCATGAGGGCGTGGGCGTCGTTGACCAGGTTGGCGGTGGCGTGACCGCTTTCAAGGCGGGTGACCGCGTCCTCATCTCCTGCATATCGTCCTGCGGCAAATGCGACTTCTGCCGGAGAGGTATGTATTCGCACTGTCGCACCGGCGGGTGGATCCTCGGCAACAAGATCGACGGCACGCGGGCCGAATATGTCCGGACGCCGCATGCCGACACCAGTCTCCACCATTTGCCTGATGGGGTCGATGAGGGAGCTCTCGTCATGCTCAGCGACATCCTTCCCACCGGATTCGAGTGCGGCGTGCTCAACGGCAAGATCTCGCCCGGCTCCGCCGTCGCCATCGTCGGTGCCGGCCCCGTCGGCTTGGCTACGCTGCTGACCGCACAATTCTACTCGCCTGCCGAGATCATCATGATCGATGTCGATGACAAGCGTCTCGCCATTGCGCGCCAGTTTGGCGCAACACAGACGGTCAACAGCGCCGACGGCAAAGCAGTTGAGAAGGTTCGCGCGCTCACGGGGGGAGAGGGCGTGGATGCTGCCGTTGAGGCCGTCGGTGTACCGGCGACTTTCAAACTCTGTACCGACATCGTCTCGCCGGGCGGCGTCGTGGCAAACGCTGGCGTACACGGCGTCAAGGTCGATCTGCATCTGGAACGGCTCTGGTCCCAGAACATATCGATCACCACGCGGCTGGTGGACACTGTCTCGACGCCCATGCTGCTGAAGACGGTCTTTTCCCACCGCATCGAACCGAAGCTGCTGATTACACACCGCGTCAAGCTCGACGAGATCATGGAGGCCTACGACATGTTCTCGCGTGCGGCAGAGACCGGGGCCTTGAAGGTGATCATCGAGACATAACACAACGAGGAGGGTAGTGGTGTCGGCGGGCGGAAGAAAGAGGTCGACACAGCCCAGGACGAAAGTGTCTGAAGTTGCAACGAACGAAATCGAAGGGCGCGCGTCGCCGCCGCGGCACAGGCGATAACAATTGACGAAAGGAGATGGCCGAGCAGCGCACAAGCCTCAGCATCTTGAGCGTTCAGTTGCTCCAGGCGTCAGGACAGTACAAAGGCGTTTCACGAGACGAGAGCGCTACCGCGGTGCACTCACGGGCGGCGGGCCTAAACCAGGCGCTGAAATACTCGACCGATTTCTCGTAGCTGTTTACCCAAGACGGTGCCTAGCTGAAAAGGCAGCCCTCGGGATCACGGGCATCAAGCAGCAGGCTGACGCGATACGGATCCAAGCTAAGACGCTGGGCGCGGCACCGGTGCGGCCAGTACACGGCCGGCTAGAGCCGGCTTGCCGAGCCCACTGCGGAACAAGCAGACGCTCACGGATCAGGACATCGCTCAGCTCAAGGCTTAGGCCGCGGCGTGGGGCAGGCACGCGGCCGAACAGGCAGGCGTGCGCCAGGACATCAGGTTCGGCTCGGCAACCGCTCCGTTGAACCCTGATGACGTGCAGATCGCCCAGCAGCTCAGCGGGAACCCCGACGTTGCCACCACCCTAGCTTCCGTGGGCCCCCCGACCTCCACACCAATGCGGCGCTGAGTCAGGTTCTGATTTCCAGCGATCTCGTGACCGCTATCACCGACGCGCTCGACGCGTATCTCACCGACGTCCTGACAAGGATCGTCAACGGGCATCCAAACCGCGACATCGACCAGCTACTGCCCTGGGCCTACCGCGCTCAAGCCCTCAAAGCCGTGGCCTGAAAACGACGCATACGCCGCAACGAGTGCGGCCGCTGCTTCCACCCGCGGGCCCCGCTACGTCCAGCGCTATTACGGCTATGACGACGGCTATGTGATGCGCCGGAGCTACGGCTGTCACGGCAGCCCTGGCTACGACGATCGCGGTTATGGTTACTATGGCGGTGGCTTCAGCTTCGGCACGCATGGCTGGCAATCGCTAATGACGCTTCTTCAGGAAGCGGCCTTGGCATGTCGAGCGAGCCGCGATTAGTCGGCAGACACGCAAGCTCAGCTCTATTGGCCTGATTGGCTGTGGGCTCCGCCATTGGCCGAGTTATTCCATATCGTTCCATTTGCGAATCCCGCTTACGGATGCCAACCGAATGATGGCCGCACCTGTGTGTGCTGGAATGGCTTGTCGCAGCTTGCCGTCGAGCTGAAGGCTTGTGCTTCTTTGAGTGGCTTCGAACCATGTGCAATCTGCGGATCTGCCCGTCGGTTACCCGAGCGCATAAGTTCTGCCATGCTAGCTTTGATTTCAGGCGAGTGTTTCCGATTGATCCTGCACATCCGGCCCGGACTATGAGCGGGAGAGAGGCCAAGCCGCGAGTTCGTTGATTGCTTAGCAGTGTCTGGCGAACCGCCATGCACATTAATCGACGTCCATCGTTCGCGGGTAACGCATGAGACCAGTGTCGCCCGAATCGAACCAACCCCCGCCGAGCCTAGCCGCAGCGCGGGCGCCAGTGCGGCCCTGGCTCGTCTACTGTTTTAAAAGTACGGCTTCTTGCTTCTTCCGCATCGGGACGGTCGTGCTGTAATACGGTCAGATGAATGAGCCCCCGGCACCTTGATTTAGGTCTTGACTGATCGGCTCATACCCACTGATAGCAGGCGACTTGGATTGCTCGGTTGGAAGCAGTAGCAGGGCTGTGATGGGTCGCTTGCTCGACTCGTCGTTTTCCAGACCATGTAGATGAACTTCCCACCTGCTCCTTCCTTCAGATCTTGACCGGTCCATTGCCAACCGGGGGGCGGGTTTCTTTGCGCTTCGTCATATGCAATGAAATTGTCGACGTCACCGGATTACTGTCGCCTAGAGTATGCCCGATATAAATGTACTTCCCTCCCACGCCCGTATTCGTGTCGACGAGAGACGGAAGCCTTGATCGCGATGGCGGGACCGTTCGCGGAAGCTCGCTTCAGCGGGCAGCTGTTCTGTGCTGACAGTGACGAAGCCAACATCGCCAGCGCAATGGCGCAATTGTCGGAGGCGCGCGCGCTACGAGGCGAAAGCAATTTCTGATCGTAGCGGAAAATGTGGCTATTCGCTCCGCCGACGGGGATGGCCCGGGTTCTGTTGAATTTCTGAAGAGGTCGGCGTTGCCCACCTTAAGCCGGTAGGCTCGGGGTGCTGATTCCACAAAGGAGAGCAACGCCATGACGAGAGATATCACACCGGCTGGTTGGCCGGCGACCGGGGCTGTGGACGAAGCGTTTGCGGAAGTGCGGGCGAGCTTCGATCGGTTCTGCCTTGCAGCAGGGATCGAGGCGCTCGGCACGATGATGGAGGCGGATGTGACGGCGGCCTGCGGGCCGCGCCACGGTCGCGATGCGGCGCGGCGGGCGCACCGTTGGGGCCGAACGC
>NZ_KE384575.1:1507-6857 GCF_000426785.1 Bradyrhizobium sp. th-b2 | reverse complement strand
CGATCCGGGAACACCCGGGCCAAATTGTCGGCCAAGCCGAGACGCCGCTCGGCCATCGCCAGAAGCATCACGCCCCCGTTCGAGGTCAGCCGACCGCCATCGAAGGCAGCTGTGACTTTCCTGGCGTGAACGGCTGGAAACGAGAAGGGCAGAATCGTATCATCGGTCATGGCGGGCCTGGTGTTCGCGGCTGAAGGTGATGGGGTTGGCTTTGTAACCGAATCCTACGCCGCATCAGCGCTTTACACCACGCTCGCCAGCCTCTCAGGCGCCCTCTGACGAATAAGACGGGCTAATCTCGAACCTTTGAGAAGCGCCTCCTTCGGCTCGCGGTCGATTAAGTTGACGATGCCCCGCTGCCTCCAGCAGCACGCCAGCCGCGATGGAATTGCAACCCACGGTGATCCGGGTTTTCCTGTGAATCGGGGAGAAGCGCCCTTCGTCAGCTACTCGTCAGCCAGCCAGTCTATGCAGACTGGCTGCGCATTCTCGACTTCATCGGAGGTGGAATATGACGGGCATTGGCCGAGCTGGCAAATCGCACGTTGGGCCCGCAGGAGCCGACAGCGCATGGGGATCGAGCAGTTCGAGCCCGGAGCCCGGTCCCGCCCCTGGGGAAGGCGGGCAATCTTTCGACTCCGTCGTGGAGCGGATGCGCTCCGGGCCTCGAGATAGAGCGGCTCCGCTCGTGAGCCTGCCACCAGCTTCGGCGGTGGCGGTCCCGATTTCCTCAAGTGGCGACGGAATCAAAGCAGCGAAGCAAAAAATGCGCAGCCTGCTTGAGGGCCTTGATGCTTCTAAAAATGCAGCCATGCAAGCCCGGAATCCGTCGGAGGCGCAAGAGCTGATCGATCAAGTCGTCAAGGCAGGCTCGGAAGTTCTGGACTATTACGCGAGCTTTCCCCCCGGACATGGCGCGCGAGCTTCTTTCCGACGGTCAGGCTCGCCAAGTCCGCGCCGAAACTATCGCTGCGGGAGACGAATGCAACATCGTGGCCACCTGGATTGTCAACGACCTGGAGGCGAACAGGAGCAAAGCAGCAGCCGTGCTCGACCGGATGCGAGATGCCGGCGCTCCGCCCGGCCAGCTGGGCCGGGCGGTATCCAGCGTGGCGAAGCATTACGAAGCCTGCTTGGATTGGTGGGGAAAGAAGGTATTGCGCTCGGAGCGGATGCAGTCCGTCTATGCGGCCACCGCCAACTTGCCAAGCACCACGTCCAAGATGCGGGAGGAGGAAGAGGCCGCGCTACGCCAGCGTACCGGCTGGGCACTTAGTACGAAGTGCATGTACCTGGAATCGCGCATCGCTCTCGCGCGACTCTTGATCGAGTCGAAGGCGGCCACGTTCGGCCCAGCCGTGAACGACGCCCTCATGAGTGAGGACGGGCGGGTGCGACTGCTTGGGACCTTTATCACGGATTTTTTTCCGGCATTCAACTCGACTTCCGATGCCGTTCTGCAGGGAGCGGCGCTCGACGCAGACCACTGCACCGTTCTGGAAGGAGTCATGGAGCGGCTTTCGGAATTTGCCTCAGGGGTGCACGGCATCGTTACCCGACTAAGGGACGCCGGAACGGATGCCGACCTTCCGTTGGAACTGTTGGGCCAGATCGCGGAAGGTGCATGGGTCACCGCGGACGACGTCACGCGTCTTTTGGACGTGCAGCCAAAGACGCCCGCCATGCTTGAGCCGCCGGCCCGGACTGCCGTAGTGGTTGAGGGGGGCGCGGCGCGGAGGAAGGGGAAAGGCAAGCGCGCCCCGGCCGCAGGCGAGCGAAGTTCGGCGGCCGGGCTGCGCGAGCCGCAGCTCGCCACGCCCGACGCTGCCACGGCCCCAACAGGCAAGGTGATCGTACTCTCGGATCTGGGTACGAAGAAACTCGCGAGCGCGGAGGAGGCAGACGCGAGGGCGTCATCGTCGGCGACTGGGCACCTGGAGATATTGCAGGCTCCGCCCTCCAGGAAAGCACTGAGCGGATTACTCGAGCGAATGGACGAACTTTTGCAGTTCGATCTGCCGGCTCAGCAAAGCGCCGTCTCGCAAGCGCGCCAGATGAAGCCCGAGGACGCCGATCACGTCGTGGATCTCATCGTTAAGCGACTGCAGACGCAGGCCTCCGAGATTGAGGCCAGTGTAGTCGCGCTGGAGGAGCCTCGCCGACGTGTCCACGCCTGCGCAAGTGCCGGAAGTGCATGACAAAATAACCCGGCTCAAGGCGATGTTGTCCGAGGTGCAGGGACAGGCGAACTCTTTGAAGGCAAAGGCGGCGATCACGATCGACTGCATGAAGACCTACGCGTTTCCGTCCCAGAAGTATCTTGAACAGTTGCGGGCGGCCGGGGAGCTGGCGTCTGTGAATCCACCGCGCGCCTTGAAGGATGATCCGGGGACACTGTTCGAGATCAAGCTGCAGCCCAAGGCCCTGCGCAATGGCGCGATGCCAAGCCCGATGTGGGTGCACATCCATACCAAGCGGCCGGTACATGCCTGGCAGTTGGCAACGCTGAGCGATGCCGAGTTCGCCGCTTGCCACGTGAAGTCCAATGACCAGCGCGGCTACAATCAGGATTGGCAGAGCGCTCGAGCTGCGACGGGGCGCGAGAATGTCGTGATCCACCGCGGCAAGCTCACGCCGGCGTTCTGTAGGTCCTTATTGCGCACCGCAGCTGGCGGCCAGCCGTGGTATCCCCTTCCCGAGGCGGAGCACGCGTCGATGCAGTTCGCGCGCCTCGGGATGTAGTTACCTGGGTGTCTCGCGCCGGAGCGCCGCTGTGGTGACACGATCAAGTTGGCCGTTATCACCGAGAGGAAATCCTCGATGAGCTCGAAGCCGGCGCGAACTCCTCGAACAGATCGACAACGGGGTCCGATTGAAATTCGATCGGGAGCGTCGTGACCACGACTTCCTTTCGCTTGGCAGCTGAACCGTCAAATGCCGGCGATGTGTCGACTCAAGTCCAGGCACATACGATCAGCGCTCCTGGCCTTCATCTTCGAAAGTGAGTACAAATGAACTTCGTCTCAATGAATCGCGTGCGTCAACAAACGGATAGCGTGGACGCGCAAGATGCCTCTCCGGCCGACTCGTCGGCAGAGGCGGCGGCCTTTCAGCGGCAGCTGAGCGAGGTCGCTGTCCCGTCCTCTCCCGTGCTCATGCAGGCCCGCGCCCATCAAGCGGATGCATCGCGATCTGAGGCGCGGCCCATCATGCGGGCGAGCGGGCAACCATATACGCCGGCTCCGCACGGTGAATGCGGTGGAACGATGCTGAATGCGTCGGCGCTGCCGCTCGGCCATGCAAATTTGGTTTTCGCAGGTAGCAGCATGGATCCTGTTTATTCCGAAGATGCGTCTCTTATTGAGCGGCTCGGGCCGGCACTCTTCAAGGCTGGGGCCTCCGAGCGCACCGTCAGGCGCAATGTACGTTGTCTTCTCGGATTGGGGCATTGGCTCGTAAAGAACGGAAAGCCGGGCATTGATGCCCGGCTTTACGAAGAGTCGCTGGACAAGGATGCCCAGGAGTTTGGCAAGCAGGAGGGGCAGGCCGTCGCTACGCCACTGGATCATCTTCGAGCCGCCCAATCGCCGGGCGGCATCGCGCCGATTGCAAGCCGGGTTGAGCTGAATCCCTATCCCCAAGATGCGGATCTCATTAACAGGTACAAGGAAGATGCAGCGTCAGGCACCGCTAACACCGTCAGGACCTATGCAACTCTTCTTATCGATTTCAGTGATTACCTCCGTGAAAACGATAAGCCCGGCATTGCTGCTCGACTTGGCGACGGCTCGCTGGATAATGATGTCAGCCAGTATAAGGAGGCGGACCCCCGTGGCCGCAGAAAAGCCGGGGCCGCACTGGCTCATCTCCTGAGGTCGCCGGCGGGTGCTAGAGCGATCGACCTCCGGCGTCATATTCGCTCCGTTCCTGATCTCGAAGAGGCGGTTCGCGCCGAGCCGAGGCGGACCCGGGCCGCGACTGCGCAGCACAGCGGGTCGAACGGAGCTATCAGCTGGCCGGAGACTCTGCCTGCGAACCAGCAGGATCTGCTTTTGGAGACGATGGACGGACCCAGCTCCTCGCCGCCTCTCGAGACAATCGCGCACCATCAACAAGCAGCGGATGCCGGAGGGTCTTTTCGTGACTTGAACTTGCCCCGCGACGACCATGGGGTTCCACCGCCGCATGGCCTGGCATTGGATCCTGCAGAGTCCCTGAACTGGCGCCACCATGACGACGAACTGACGGATAAACGTCACAGGAACCCGCTCGGGCCAGGCGAGCAGGTTCTCGTCAACGATGAGCATGATATAGGGGAGTTGAGATCAGCGAAGAGGCAGAAGACGCTAAGCAATCCGCAGGGCGTCGCCGTTGAGCGGCAGCTGATGCAGATGCCATCCCATCAACTGGCGGCGGCACCTTCGCAGATGCAGGCTCTGATGCCGTCGCCGGACGAGCTGATCGGCGAGCAGCTCCCGGGCGAAGACGCGGAGCTCTTGGCGAGGTTTCGTTTAGACGCCGAGCGGCGCAAGCTCACCCCAGGCGCCATCAGGAACGGTGTTTCCGGACTTGGGGCATTTGTTCGCTGGGTCAACGCAAGTCATGGGGGGTCCGTAGCTTCTCGGCTGCGAAGAGGTGCAACGCTGGATGAGGAAATTGCGGCGTACCGGAGCTTGGGCCGTGACCCCCAGCGCCGCATTACATCGGCTCTGGATGTTCTCCGGCGGCTCTTGCGTGGGGGTGAAGAAGCCGAAGCTCCCGAACCCCGCGTCCTCGGTGCCCCACGTCGCCTGGTTCCTCATCCAGAAGATGCGCCCCTCATCGAGGGCGCGCTGAGCCAAGCTCTGAAAAATCTTAAAACTGCGAAGGAGAAGGGGTCTGCGCAAAAGCGGGCGACACGTCTTCGTGCGCTGAGTGCGTGGCTCAAAGGGAATCGCAAAGGGAGCATCATCGGGCGACTTAACGGCTCTAGCAAGGAGCAGTTAACGCTGGACAACGATGTGCTCGCGTTCCAACGGACTGGAGGCAGAATATACGGTCCCGATTTGTCGCATCTTCGCAGCTACTTAAAACTCATCGAGGCGAACCGAGAGCTGGGGCTGCCAGGCCCTGAGCAGCCGAGCTCGCCGGCCGCGCAGGGCGATCGGCATCCCGGCTCGGCGCAGGATCTTCCCTCAACGCTGGCAAGCCCAAGCGCGGGAGCTTGGGTTTGGTTGGGTGAACAGCTGCAAGAACCAGCATCACCATCCAGGCCCCCGTCACATGCTAAGGGCAGGCTTGAGCCATCTGTTGATCTGAATGCGCCGACGCCGTCCGAGCTGCGCGACGATGCTCACTTTGCGCCGGCGCC
>NZ_KE384575.1:0-524 GCF_000426785.1 Bradyrhizobium sp. th-b2 | reverse complement strand
AGTCTTTTGTTGATCTGGATGCGCCCACGCCGTCCGAATTGCGCGACGATGCTCACTTTGCGCCGGCGCATCCTGCCCGGGCTCGTTCAGACACCCACGCCGGTCTTGAGGCAGCGGTTAATCCGAATCCGCCCACACCATTCGAGTTGCGTGACAATGCTTGGGCCCCGGCGCCTGACTTTCCGCCGCTGTTTGCCGGACCAGTACCGGGGCATAGCCAGGGCGCTCGACAGCCCGGCTCGCCGCAGGGGCTTTCTCCGGCGCCAGCCTTCTCGGATGATGAAGCTTGGGCTTGGTTGCGCGAGGAGCTGGCGCGGCGGCAGATGCAAGAACCGGCCTCACCATCAACCGGCAGGGCTCCGTCAGACGTCTACGGCGGTCTTGAGTCATTGGTGCATCTGGATGCGCCCACGCCGTCCGAATTGCGCGACGATGCTCACTTTGCGCCGGCGCCCGCTGCCGGGGCTCGCTCAGACACCTACCGTGGTTTTCCATTGGTTGATCTGACTGCGGCCACGCCGTCC
>NZ_AUGA01000149.1:0-6790 GCF_000426785.1 Bradyrhizobium sp. th-b2 | reverse complement strand
CACCACCGCCGGCACAAACTGTACTTCTTCCACTTCGGAATGACCGCCCGCAGCTTCTCGCAACTGACGGCGCCAGCCAAACAACTGCTGCGGCGACAATCCATGCCGTCGCGCTACCGAACAGACTGAGTCGCCGCTCGCAACGATCTCCGCAACAATCCGCGCCTTGTCCTCGTCGCTCCACTTCCGCCGACGGCCGGCTCCAGTGAAGACCTCAAGCCGCCTCACCGGCTCCGTGATAGCACTATGCTCTGTGTCCATTCTAAGCCTAACGGTTCAAACAAACCGCAGACTCGCAGATCGCCCCGTCAACCGGTAGGTGGCCGCTGAACAGCGCTTACACAGCAGCGCCTGCTGCCTTCGATTTTACGATGCGATGAGGGTCATCAATCGCTGATTTGTAGGTAACAGCCACTAGGGGGACCAACGCCCGGCACTGTCATAAGCCGGCGACAGACTGCATCGTCACGCACAATTGCCAGCACAGCCTTGGCGCAGCGGGCCGAAGGGTCGGCTGAAAGCCCGATTTGCTGCTGTCCGTGTGCGCATCGCCGACGGGCCTCCGCAGCGAATATGGGATAAGGATCAGCAGCATCTCCCGGGCGACGAGGCGTGGCTCATTGGCGAGCATCGCGCCTCGGGGAGAAGAAATACTATCTTGCTAACCTGTTCGCGGCGGCAGATCTGCGCATACTGGCCGCCACCATCAAGGCGCGATGGATTTGCGAGCAGGCCCATCAGCAGCAGAAAGAAGAGCTTGGCCTCGATCACTTCGAAGGGCGTTCGTGGCAAGGTCTTCATCGTCACGCCCTAATGACTATGATTGCCTACGCCTTCTAGCAGCACCGTCGCCTCGCACACGCGGGGCGGAAAAAAAAGAATCAACGGGCCTCCGCCTCAACCAACCATGCCCGCCGTACCGTCACGCTATCGTTGATCTCATCCTTCGGCCAGCGTCTCAGCGGTGTCCCTACTGCAGAAAACAAATCCATGAAAAACCTTGGCGCAAACAGATTCTGCCAAAGTAGTGCTAAGTTGCCCTTACCTTGGCTGGGACGGCGCATCAGCACCTCGTCAATTCCCTTCAGCCGTTCAGGCGACAAGACAGTCAGGCCACAGCTCCCTACGGACGGGCGATAGCAGGCACACCGAGCCGTCAACGGCGGAAAGAGAGGGGGCCCCTAGCACCGGACGCGTCATCGATCCGGCCACTCAAACAAAAAGCCGCCCCGTTGGGGGCGGCTTCGGATCGTAGGCGAGAGTTAGTACTTAAACTCCGGCATGGCCTTCAATTCATCCTTAGTGGCGTTAAGCACTGCGTGATCGGGGTACCAACTCTTACTGGCGCTGGTGGTGGTGGTTGTCGTGGTCGTAGTTGCGGCACCGGTGGTGGTTCGCGTGGTGCTGTCTGGAGCGGAAGTCGCTGCAGGAGCATTCGCTGGGGCGGACGTTGTCGACGTAGTTGTCGAGGTCACCGGTTGGTCAACCCACTTCAACTTATCGAAGGCGACTGCCACGTAGTGCTCGCCCAAGCCGAGAACGCCGCCAACACCTAGAACGACATTGGCCACCTTGCCTGACCTATCCAAGATCACCTCGTTGATTTCGCCGATCTTCTCGTTTGCTTCATTGTACACATTCACGCCGGCAAGCTTAGACGCACGCCATTCACCCACCTTGTGCGTGGTGGCAGTGGTAGTCGAATCGACCTGGTTCGTGGATTGCGCCGAAGCCGCGCCGGTCATCGACGCAGTAGCCAGGAATGCGATTGCAATGCATTTCGAAATCATGATGTTCCTCCATTGCTTAGGGGAACAACAGGGCGCGGAAAGTTTGGTTCCAGAGACGGAACAAGAAACAGTATCCGTGCTGCCGAGGTCTCTGAGACCTGATGCTGTTCCGTGATGGCAGAATTCCGTCCCTATGTTTTCAGACTTTCGAGAGGCACCCCACGAACTCGAGCGAAGATTTGCTTGTGGTTGCCGTTCAGCCCGTTGGGCCGTTTCCAACGCGATGACCGCTTTCACGAGGACCAGACGTGAGCCAACTTCACCGCCAGCCACTTCGCTAATGCAGCGTTCACGGCTACCGGACATTCATGTGCCATCCAGTGGCCAGACCGGATCATGACCTCGGTCAAGTCGTCGCAGTATTGACGCATCGGCTCTGGGAACCGGGAGCCTCCAGTCGTCAAGGGGAGGTCCCGGGTTCTGTTGAATTTCTGAAGAGGTTGGCGTTGCCCACCTTGAGCCGGTAGGCTCTGGGTGCTGATGCCACAAAGGAGAGCAACGCCATGAAGAGAGATACCACACCGGCTGGGTGTCTGAACGATCAGCCCAGTCTCGATAATCGGGCAGGAGCCTTGCCGGCCCGAACTTGATGCGTTCATGCGACGACTGGAGACACCAGCTTGACCGGCGCGGCCTCGACCTCCTGTCAATCGCCGTGGCCGCTGCGATAGCGGTAGGAGGCGATTCCCGATTGCCAGTTCGGGACCAGGTCATGCGCAGATCGACGTTGGGCAGAATCACCGGTCCCAGCCCGGCATGGTGCGGCCAGTGGATCGGCGGGTAGCCAGTAAGGAGTACTAGAAGTAGTGCCGGCGCCGGCAAGAACGTAGGCAGCTGGCTGTAATTGCCTTGCAGGGAGGCGGCGACATCGAGCGGCGGATTAACAGCTTGGGTGATGCTGCCGCAGCGCGGATTAACAGCTTGGGTGATGCTGCCGCAGCCCTGGATCCGCCTGTTCGGCGTGTCAACGACCAGATCCAGCATGAAGATTATGTCTCCTGGGCGGCTTTCGCCAATCTGATAGCAGGCGTGAAACAATCCGACGTGGTCTTTGGTTGTCGTATCTGGCATAGAGCTATCCTTTCCTGTTTAAGAGGATTGAGCGGGTGATCGGCCGTGGTCATCCGGCCAACTTCCGCACGTAGTTGTCAGATTCTTCCGCCGAGATCGCCTTCACCGGAATGCGCGTGCCATTGCTACCGGACACGACGATTTGCGGCACATAATGGCCGGGGAAGCTGCCCTTGACCGCGTAGGGCGTGGACCCATCACCGAGCGGTCCCGTCCAGCCCATCACGTCGATCTTCAGGCCGCCGACCCAATGCGGATCGCGCACTAGGGTAATTCCTGTCGTGAAGTTCGGCGCATCACCCTCAACTTCGACCAGAAATAGCCCGAATCCATCGGATCCGTGATGAAGGTGACTTTTGTCGTTTTAGACGGCTCCGTCTGATAGAAACCCATGATTGTCCTCGTGAGCTGACGATGCTTGGGCGACGCTGCGCAGCATCCCCGCACGCCTGATGACCCGTGCGGCGCTGGGTGGTGTCCGCCAGCGGCCGCAGAGAATTTGCGCGGTGAGTGCTTCAATGGCCATAGAAAGGTGCGCCTCGCCGGTGCGAGCCCCGCGGCTCAGCGTCGAGTTGCGGACATTGTGGCATCGGCCTGACACGAATGAATACGACGAGACCGGCGTCAACTTTCTGCGCGACCAGTCTAAGACAGTTCGCCGTCTTTTGCGTCTATATCCGCGTCGGGCTTTCGATCGTAAGTGCAGTAGGCCACGGCAGCACGGCTTGCAGGTTCGTTGTCCGCGCTTTCGGCAGGAGCTTGAGCAATTCGGGTTTGATAAAGCCGAGCGGCCGAGCGCAGCCGTGTGTACGAAAAACCAAGGGAGAGCGCGCGGTTTCGTCGCGCCCTGAGTAGAAAATGACTGTTGCAAACGTCTAGGTTGTATGCAACCGTAGGCTTGGGCATCAGAAACCCGAGATAGCATCAGTGGCCATCAAATGGGCCAGCGTATAACAGCCCCGTTCGGTGGGACGGTGCGCCCATGTCGAAGGGGCACCCCAAAAGCACATTGGCCGTTCAGGATTTCTGAACCCCCGGCAGCCAGTCCGCTACCGGCATCAGAGCTAAAAGCAAAATCCATGAACCATCAGCGAATCTCGCGCCGCGCCGTGGCGATCGCTCGCGTCTGCAGTCTCGAAGTGTTGCACGACAACGAAACATCTCAGCAGAGAGCCGACCGGTTGCTGGTGCCGCACAAGCGGCGTAACGGCATCGTCAACTTAATCGACCGCCGAGCTGAAGGAGGCGCTTCTCAAAGATTCGAGATTCGGCCATTGTGCTTGTCGTCTCGCACCAAGTCGCAAAGGCTCGCTCGCGCGAAGCGACGGCAGTGACGGCTCCCCATGCGAGCCAACAGATAAGCCCGCTAGCCTCTCCGGATTTGTTAACGATCTGTGGACGCTCACATTGCTGTCGGCCGCCAACGACGATCTTGGCGGGGTTTCCTCGGCAAGGCGGTTGATACCTTGGTCCGGCGAGTGTCGCCCACGTGTGGATTCAGGATCACTCGCCGAGGAGCTTCGACAATACAACGCCGCTCGCTTGAAATGATTCGAGCGGCGTTGGCTCCTAGCCCCGCGAAGGTGATGCAAAATCCCGACAAGGATGGGTCAGCACAAAGCGTGCCAAGGTTCATGTCTCAAACTGGAACTTTGTAGAACTGCGGGAGTCGATTCCTGGCTCTCGACCCCTTCACGACGCTCAATCGATGGAAAGCCCAACCAACTGAGCTGACGCCATTTAGTGTTCTTCGCGCTGGGACCCTTTGACTCTCGCGGAGCAGGGATTTCCTGTCTCTGGGGCTTCGGGTTCTGTCGCGTCCTTCCAGCAGTTGATGTCGCAATATGGTGCAGGCCCGGAACGTGTTGGAAGTTCAAACCAACACGCCGGGGAGGGCGGCTGCGCTTCGGTGACAACATCAACCGCCTGTCGACCCGTGTGGACTGGTTTTCGATCCGGCGCGTCTTTTTTCTTTGGCTGGGCCGACCTGACTCTTCTGGCAGGGGATTTGTGCCGGGCTTTGAAGATTATCTAGAAAGCGCCGGTCCGTAGCGGGTGTTGGTTCCAACCAACACCGGGGATTAAGAGGCCGGTTTCATCGAAATCGTGCCAGCAGGAGCAGCACGATCGGAAGGAGTAGTCATCGATGAACACGATCGTCATCAACAATAAAAAGGGTGTCGGCAAGACGACGCTTGCTGTGCATCTGGCTTGGTTCATGGCGGAAGCTGGCCGCCGGGTTCTGATGATCGATGTTGACGCGCAGGGCAGCGCGACCGACACGCTCAAGCAGCATACAGGGTCGATCTCGGCGGCCGATCTCTTCAAGCCCGCGACCCGAGTCGCTGGTGAAAACAACGGTATCACGCTGGCACCGGCCGACAGCTCCTTTACGGATATCGATCGCGGCAACGCTGCTGCCGTCATGACCCTGCAGCAATCTCGCCGATGCCGCCGAGCGGTTCGATATCTGAATGATCGATACCTCGCCATCGCTTGGGCTTCGCAGCGTCGCTTGCCTGGTCGCCGCCTCGCATGTGCTGGCGCCAATTTACCTGGAAGACTAAAGGCCTGATGCAGACCGTGATCGGTGTCCAACGACGGTGCGGTCGCCAGGACACGAGATTCCTCGGCTTGCTGCATTCGAATTTCAATACCAAGTCGCCTCGTCAACGGACGCACTTAGAGCAGCTCTTGCGCGAAGCGGCAAAGTACGTATTCCCAGGCCAGATTGTTGCACGAGACCGCTATGCTGAAGCCGTTGCGGAACGCGTGCCGGTGTGGAGATTGAAGCGTCGCTCGGCGCAAGAAACTCGCGTAGTTTCACAACCGAGGTCGGCAGCATCGTCGCTGGCAATAAGGGTTCGCTATCAGAACCGGACCGGAGAGCTTGTTGTCGATCAAACGCAAGCAGTCGCAGCACTCAACGCAGCAAGGGTGGAGACGAAAAAAAGAGCTTGGGATCTCGGTCATAATGGAAAAATGGATCGTCTCCCAATCCGTCATCAATCCAGGCCTTCGACTCCAACCAGAGAGAGAAGATTGGCTAGCAGCTAGGCGACATCTCGCTCTCGATACTCGATCTCGCCGATTGAAGCCGCTACGTTCCAGCTCTCGTAAATAAGGGAAGCGGCCAAGGCGCGGCAGTTGGTCTCCGCGGTCACAGCAAACAGGCCAGCCCTATCACTACAAGGCGCTGCTCCTTGGGAGCCCACCAAAACGGTAGTTGAGGCGACCGCGGCAGATTTACAGAGTACGACCCGTCTATCGATCACGGGGGCGATGCCGGAGCCAAGCTTTATGGAAAGCGTTCAGTACTTCGTCACGCGCCATGAAGGCCAGTGGAGGGTTGCGCTCAATTGTGAGTACTCCGGCGCTTACGCCACTGAGGAAGAGGCGATCCGCGCCGCGGTCGACGCAGCCCACAAGGAGGGAAAGGCAGGACGCGACGCTCAGGTTCTAGTTCAGGGCCATGACCACAGGTTCAGAAACGAGTGGACATATGGCCAAGACCTATACCCACCGTCCGGCTAATCGGGCTGGAGGCTCGTTTCAAGGCTCGTGCCGATAAGCGAGCATACTGTGACCGACAGCATGCTGGAAACCGGTCAAAGAGGGAGCGCCGGAGCGGGTCACAGTGTCTTGAGGTATTCAAGCAACGCCTTTTGTCTTGGTCGCTTAAACTGATCCCGTACTCGTGTCCGCATCGGCTATTGCCAGAATTGATATTACTACAATCCGTGACGGACAGAGTTTCGCTCAGCGGCTCCTGGGTGGCAGCAAGACCAACGTTTTCAATGTCGTATTTCCGTCCAACGCTAAACTGCGATTTGCGCTCCCCTGATGGCTTGAGCAATTCCGCCAGGGTAGGGACCGAGCCGTTATGAAGATAAGGTGCGGCGGCAAATACCCTGCAGAACACGAGCCTC
>NZ_AUGA01000148.1:0-6808 GCF_000426785.1 Bradyrhizobium sp. th-b2 | reverse complement strand
CCTTCGCCATAGACGGTGAGCATAGTTAAGCCTTCCTGGATTGGGCCAGACTCACTCGCAGAGGTGAGCCAGTCGCGCAATGGACTATCGATGGCACACAATGCGCGCAAGGCTTGACGCATATTCCTACAGCGCTGGCCCTGCCCACTCTATGGATTCACGACCTAATGCTGCACGCGGTCCGGAAACGCCGTGTAGACGAACCAGGGTTCTGGATCCTCAGCCGTCGGAACGTGGTTTTGCCTGGGCCTGATGACGATGGTCACGCCCTTCAAGTGCTCGTCCCAGAACACGCCTTTGTCGAGCACCTGATCGTTCGAGTTTTTGTAGACCTTCTTGAGCCACCCGCTTCCGGTTTCGTAACCGACGGCCTTGTTTTCTCGGACCCACTCCTTGCCGCCGGCCGTCGTTGTCCGGATCTCATCGATATTGTCGTGGATGATCTGTCCGATCACCTTCACCATCGTGTCCTGATCGCGCCACCTCGACGCTGCCTTGGTCTTGCCTTGACCCCGCCAGACACTGAAATTTGTCGGCTGACCGTTGGTTTCCGATGGTAGCACCGCGAGCTTCTTCTCGCCGACGACCCTCTCCAGGAGTTTCGTCTCGGTCAGGTGCTCGTTGTGTCGTCCCAAAAGGTGCCCTCCCTCCTTTTCCCATATCAGCAGCTCGCGCGCACCCACCTGCTTGTATTGCTTCGGCAAGCGCGGGGTGACGCTCGGTGGTGCGCCAACCGGCTTCTTCGGTGGGCCGGGCTTCATCGCCTGCACGAACAGGCCGCCCGGCTCCGAGCCCGTCGCCATGCTGAAGTGCAGGAAGGAAACATTCATGCCGACGTAGCCCGCGAAGGTATTGGTCAGCATCGCCAGTTCGAGAAGCTGGTGGCGGCGCTTGATGTTGAATTCGATCGTGGTTCGGAAATCGACCAGATCCGGCGTGGTCGATCCGTTTAGCATCATCTCGTCGCGGGCATTCATGGGGATGATGGTGCCGTTTCGCCGCACGTAATGATCGATGATCGGCGGCTCATAAGGCTTCAGCCGCACCAGTCGCATTCCGGGAATGCTGGTCCGGACCGGAACGTCGTCGAGCGAAAGCTCGAGCTTTCGTCCGTCGTCGTAGTAAACGACCATCGTATGGAATTCGAAGGTATTCGGATTCGGATCGCTGGTGACGTTCGAGATGTTATGGTTGACGAAGCGCTCCTGATATTCCGGATCGGAATGGGCTATCGTGCGAACGGTCTTGGCGTCTTCATCGACCAGTCGATATTGCTGGCTCCGTGGCTCCGGCTTCGGCGCCGCCCCCTTCACCGCCGTCAGGATTGCGAGCAGATCGTTCCGTGCGCTCGGCGACACACGATTGTTGAAAGCGGTGGCAAGCGCATCGCTCGCATCAGGCGTGGAGAGACGTTCGTACAGCTTCAAGGCCAGTGCCGGATCGTCGACCGCCTGAAAGCTCGCTTTCAGCGAATTCAGACGCCGCGCCCCGTCCGGCCCCGAAAGTGGCGCGCGCAGCAGCGCCATCACATCGGTCTCGAATTGCTGCTCTGTCATCTCTGGTCTCCAACAACCGCCCGGCAACGTCCGTTGGACGTAGCGGGCGTTGTACCGGTTCGAACGGTCGCGACATGTTGAACGGCCCGGAGGCTCTCGTTCGGTGTGTGATCTCGACACACACTGAGGGCAACACGCGCGTGCCGAAGATCAGGTGGACGCGGCAAGACCAGGGAGTTTTGCGCGTGGGCCGGGAATGGCTGGTTCGGAAAAGACACGCGATTACTATATCGTGGCCGTTTCGTCCGTCTCGTTTCTTTATGTCGCTCTACCTATCTTGCAGACGCTGTCGTTTACCACTGTTTCTCAAGCGAGATGGTGTCATGTCGTTCCAACCCAGGCGCGCTGGCCCTTCGATCGCATCGAGACCGAGACCGGCGCGCGGAGACCTTCACTCCAGGTACTGATCGCAGCCACCGGCATTCCTGAAATCAACATGAGTGAGTAGGCCTCGCGGCAGCGACCACTGCACGTTCAACGCTCAGTCCGGCACAGGCCGCCGGACACAAGAGACGACCGCCGCAGCCTGGGTCTCGCGCAAACCGCCAGGTGCCACCGCAGCGGTGCCATGGACAGGAGAATGCCAAATGGCAATAACGGAAGCCTGGCACGCTGCCGGCGAGCGCCGCACCGTGGAAACCAAACCGCCCATTCCGCGCGCGATCCTGGTCGGCGTCCAGCTTCCGGGCGTCGATGACGTCGCGCACGCCGCAAGCATCGAAGAACTGGGCCGTCTGGTGAACACGCTCGGTTACGAGGTCGTTGGCACGATATCGCAGAAGCGCGACGAGATCGACGGCGCGACGGTGCTCGGCAAGGGGCGGCTCGAGGAACTCGCTGTCATGACCGGTGGCACGGGCGTCGTCGGATCGATGGCAGTACCGCGGAAGTCGAAGGCCCGCGAACGCTTTCAGGACGGCGACGGCAAGAAGCCGAACGCCAGACAGCCGGAGCCTGATCCTGAGGTGCAGCCGAAGCCGGAGCTTGTGATCTTCGATCATGAAATCTCCCCAGGCCAGGCCCGCAACCTGGAGCGCGCGACCGGCGCGCAGGTGCTCGATCGGACCGGCGTGATCGTCGAGATTTTCCATCGTCACGCACACAGTCGCGAGGCGAAGGTGCAGGTCGAGATCGCGCGATTGAAGTACGTGTCGCCGCGCTTGCGGGAAGCGCCGGGCAGCGGACGGCAGCAGGGGCCCGGCTCGGGCGAGTCCGATCTCGAGCTTGATCGCCGCAAGATCCGCGATCGCCTCGCGGAACTAAAGGAACAGCTGGATGATATCCAGCGAGACAGCGACCAGCGTCGGTCCGCGCGCCGCGATCAGCTTCGGGTCGCACTGGTCGGCTACACCAACGCGGGGAAGTCGTCGCTCATGCAGGCGCTCACGGGCAGCGAGGTGCTGGTCGCGGACAAGCTGTTCGCGACGCTCGATACGACGGTGCGCGCCCTGCAGCCCGAGATGAACCCGCGCGTGCTGGTCTCGGACACCGTCGGGTTCATCAAGAAGCTGCCGCACGATCTCGTCGCGTCATTCCGTTCCACGCTCGCCGAAGCGCTCGAAGCGTCGCTGCTGTTGTTCGTCGTCGATGCGTCCGATCCGGCGTACCAATCGCAGCTCGAGGTGAGCCGCGGCGTGCTGCGTGAGATCGGCGCGGAAGCCGTCCCGTCGCGTCTGCTTTTCAACAAGATTGATCGCGTCAGCGAGGCGGACCGGGCCGCCCTCCACGCAAAGCACCCGGACGCGATCCTGCTTTCCGCAACGTCGTCCACTGACGTAGCCTCGCTACGCGAGACAATCATCGCTTTCTTCGAAGCTGCAATGGTGGAAGACCAGTTGGTCCTGCCCTACGCGAAGCAGGGGCTGCTCAGCGACGTGTATGAGCATACGTGCGTGCTCTCAGAGGACTACGATGCCACCGGCCGGATCATGAGGGTACGCGGCCTGCCCGACGCGATCACGCGGCTGCGAAGAACCCTCGCCGCCCCATGAGTTCGACCGCCAACCCGTCGACGACGGCTACAGATCCAGAAAGCGATCGCCGGTGTCAGGTCGACGCAACGACACGGGCGGCAGGTGCAACGGTTCGCCGGCTGCCCGCCACGAGCAGGAGATGTGTGGCGCGATCCATGAATTCCGAGCACGTGGCATACGCCTTCTCGAGCCGTTCAAGTTCATCGGCAAGCTGGCTGTCGCCTGATGGAGAGTCGGAATTCCAACGGGGATCCGGCACAAATCGACTATGAAAGAGGTCCAGGCCGCGCACCTCTTCTATGTCGAAGCAGCTGGCGAAATGGTTCCGCAATTCGACCGCCGTAAACTGGTGAAAGCTGAATGCAATGTGTCGGCCGTCGCTGAGATCGATTTCGCACCGATCCCTGGCGTGATCTTGTTTCAATCGGCGGACTTTCTCGATCGAGTCCACAAAGGCCGTTGGCATGCTGCCAATCGGACGCACCGTCGTTATGAAATATCCCGATGTGACGCGTGCGATCTCCTTTGAGATTTCCGGCAGGCGTGCGACGGGCAGATGGCTGAGCGCGCTGTACAGGCAAAGAGTCAGATCGACCGAGGCATCCTGTTCCGGTAACCGGTTCGCAAGGTCGGCGACGTCGAACGTGAGACTCACTCCAGGAAGGCTGGAAAGATTTCGGGCCGCCAACCTGGCCCGTTCTATTTGCGCCTGTGCGATGTCGAAGCCACGTGCGGTAATGTCGCCGAATCCGAGCGCATGTGCGTGCATGACCAGCCGGCGCAGCCAGGTGCCGGGTCCGCAACCCGCATCGAGGAATCTGACCGAGCTTGCGCCGGAAGCCCGCAGGTCGGTCAGTTTCTTCTCCAATACGGCCCAAACGCAGCGGTCTGCGTAGGCGTGCATTCCCTCAAAGGCAAATGGCTGCGAGGGATCCCCGTCAGCGTATGAGACATAATCGTCACCAGCCTGGTTGTAGATATCGGCAACGTCATCAGTTGCCTCATTATCAACTGCCTGGACAGAATGCCCAACGCGATGGGGGACGGACAAACTTGACGCCCATTTCCGCGCAGGGATCGAATCGTAGTCAAACATGTCCGGCCCGCCAGATATGAAATGGGGTTTCCAATTTTGCGGCACATGCGGCCTGAGAGCCGGCCGACGCGCAGAAGATGTGCCGGCAGCGATATGAAATCGAGACTGGTTGCTGTTGTGATTCATAAGCGCTTCATATACGGCAGATTCAACTCAGCCAGTTTATCGCCGGTCACCGGTGAAATTCGCCGCTTGCTGCAGCTCGTTCAATGCCTGTGCAAATTGGCAGACCAACATCGCGCAAAGTGGCGTCTGCCGAGCGGCTTGTGCGATCAATCGATTGTCGCGCGGGGTAGCGCTCCAATGGTCCGCGCGCGGCGTTGCCATGCTGGGTGACGCAGTGCGGCTAGTGGGGAATGACGGACACGGCCGAGGCGCGATGAGTATGATGCAAATCATGGGATCAGGCATCAATTGAGTGCACTGCAATTGCCGTGTTTCCACAAGCAGCCTGAGCGTCGGCACGGCCCGGACCGAACGCGCTTCGAGCTACGCTGCGCTTGCGCGTGAGAGGGATGTGGCCTCCGGCTTGCGCTCGCTATTCGGCGCGCACGTAAGTCGAACGGAAGTAAAGATCCGGACCGCCGGTCGGATCCTTGATCGGATCCGACGTCATTGTCAGGTCATTGCCCTTGATCTCGAAGCCAAAGGTGATCGGCTCCAGGTACTGCACCGCGGACACTTCGGGATAGAATATCACCTTGTTGCCGCCGATCGACTCGAAGGGGCCGGCGGCGCTGGCCATGGTTTTCGACCATGCAATACGGTCGGCATCGGTCACGGCGCCGACGCTGGCTTTGCGATCCTCGGCGAAGAACATGTAGATCATCCGGTGACCTGCGGTGTGGATGCGATAGCCTTTAGGGTGTTCCCTGTAGGTCTTCACCACGGTCTCGACGCCGACCTGCCGCCGCTCGAAGCTGACCAGCTTCCAAACGCCGATGAATTGCGACGGCACGTCATCGGTCATGGCGTCCATCTCGCTTCCAAGATACTTTTACTCAACGCCCCCTTAATCCCAATTTCCCCCATTGGGATCGAAGGGCTTGATCTTTCCCTTCACCCAAATATAGACCTGCCCCTCATAGTCATCGATGCTCCCGCGGGGCATGAAAATCAGGTTCACAATGCCCCACCATTCGGACTGCATTTCCGCCGCGGCTACAACATTGCAGCCTGAGACCTCGGAGAGTCGCTGACAGAAGTATTTACCCTTGAGATCCTTGGCCAGGGCGCAGCTATGAAACCAGATGGTGCCGATATTCTTGCCCTTCAACGCAGCGAAAAGACCGACATTGGTGAGGTCGAGAGCGTTGTGCGTTGCTTCGCGGAAACGGCTAGTGCCATATCCTGATTCAGGCGAAGCCTCCCCGACGATGACCATTTGCTCCTTCTGTCCCCCCGAGGATGGACCCTCCTCCCGCCCGTGGAAGTTGAGCACGACGTGATGCAGCCGTCGGTTTGGTGTCTGACCATAGGCGACGAGGATCCAGTTCACGATGTCCTTGGCAGTCGCGCTTTTTGGACAATTCCATGTTGTATCCATGAACAGCCCGCACCCTCCAAAGGGAGGGTTAGTAAAAGCATACGAGTTGAGCAGCAACGACGGCTGTACCAGGGCAAATGACATCAAATGACCCCTTCTCATTGGTAAGACGGCGCGGAACGAAGGCGATTGATGAAGTTAGTGTAGCAACTACATGCGGTCGTATCCACGTTATTCATGTCGCACCCGCTGCGGTTCGCTTTGATGTCAATCACTGCCGACAGAACGACGCCAATCGCGAGCGCGACGAACTTGAGATGCTTCAAATTTGCAGTACATTGGTTCGGGAGGGCAGTCCGTTGGTCAAGCTGCGCAATTCTGCTTAGTGGTGCGTAAGGGCATCACGGCACAAACCGGTGGCTTCCCTGTCGGCTGTTGACCTTGAGCTGAGCACTCACGGGGACATGGCCCACGCGGAAATGCCCCCCGAGCTGGGTCAGCCATTCGCGGGTTTGATGCAAATTTCCAGCGCGCCACTGCGCAACGTCCTCACGCCGCTCAGTCCCTAAGCCATTTGCATGATCGGGGTCGCCGGCCAGAGCAAGCCCCGACTGCTATCGCGGTCGTCGCGATCTGCTGCATGGCTTTTCGAATTGATCAAGATGCGCGTTGTGCTGAGATGTCCGAATCTGGCCCT
>NZ_AUGA01000147.1:0-6893 GCF_000426785.1 Bradyrhizobium sp. th-b2 | reverse complement strand
CTAAAGCCCCGATCTGAGCATCAGCGGAGGTGCTCGGAAACGGCCGTACAGAATTAGCATCGTCGCGTGATTCGGACGGCGTGGGCGCAGTCAGATCAACCAATGGAAAACCGCGGTAGGTGCCTGAGCGAGCCCTGGCAGCGGGCGCCGGCGCTGCTTCCATTGCGGAGGACCTCCTCAAGCCCCGAAATAAGGCGAGCATCCTCGGAATAAAGAGGCGGGCTTACTTCTGTCACCGCTGGCAACCGAGCGACCCGGGGTTCTGCAGCGACACTCGTCAGCTGATCGACAGGTAGGCCTGCTACGGGCAGAACGCTGCCACGTTGACGGTCCTCCGGGACTTAATCTAGTCAACGAAATGGCAGGAAGCCTCGCAGCAGTAGCGATCCATTTGCCGCGTTTGGGCTCATGTGAACCTGTACCGGCTCGAGTCGGGCGGGAGCCGCAGCGCACGTGCGCTGGCTCTCGAATGATGCTGGCTCTCGAATGATCATGACAACCAGCCTGCTTCGCGACCTTGAGAAGCGGGGGCATTCTTGTTCTGACGATGGAGAAATTGATGAACACAGGACAGGCACAGTGGAGTGCAGGTTCTTCCTCGGACGCTTCTGAAGAGGGGGAGCAGGAAAGTTACCTCAGCGGCTTCAGCCGAGCCGTGGCGGATTTGGTCGAAGCCATGACAGGATATCGGACCCCGGCCTCCGCGCGCGCGCAGATCCTCGACAACTGGGTTGCCGAAGAGGGGCAGGGCGAAGCCGAGAATCGGCGACAGGGGCGCACACGAATTAGGGGTTCGGACAACGCGGGCTCGCACTTGCTGGATTTGTCCTCCCTCTCCCTGACCGCTTTGCCCGCCGCCCTGCCGCCAAGATTGCTTGAACTGCGCGCCAGGCACAACGAGCTAAGCAGCCTGCCCTCTAGCTTCCCACCCGGTCTTCAGCATCTTCTCATTAGCCATAACCGGTTGACCAATTTGCCGGACGCTCTTCCGGCGACCCTCTCTCGGCTGGAGGTGGCCGATAACAGCTTGACCAGTCTGCCGGCCAACCTTCCGGCTGGGCTCGAGATCCTGAACGCAAGCGACAACCGACTAACTAGCCTGCCGGACGCTCTCCCGAGCAGGCTCACCTCGCTCGCGGTTAGTGGCAATCAGCTTACCGACCTCCCCGACTCCCTCCCATCGGGGCTTATTGAACTCGATGTCAGCAGCAATCAATTGGCCAACCTCCCCGCCCCCCTTCCGAGCACGCTCCAATCACTCAATCTCAGCGGTAACCGGCTGACCAGCCTGCCTGAGGATCTTCTTGAGGGTCTTGTACCGAATCTTAGTCTCAGCTACCCGCATTTGGAGAACCTCGAGTTCGGGGATAACCCGCTGCCGGACGACGTCCTCGCTAATCTGGCGGCGGCTGAAGCGCCACCTCAGCTTGCGCCGCAATCTCTATATGAGGCTGCCGCGCATTGGCTGGGAGACGCCCCCTCGGCACTGGCCGAATGGCTGCACTTTGCGGATGAGCCCGGCGCCCAGGACTACGCACGGTTCCTAGAGAGGCTACGAGAGACCGTTAACTATGGCAATCACGAGTTTCGGCAGAGAGTGGCTGATGATCTGCGGCAGGCGGCGGCCAATCCGAGATTGCGCGAGCAGTTTTTTGCACAGGCTTCCGAGGCCAACGCGAGCTGCGAGGATCGAGTTACCTTGCACTGGAACGGTATGCAGACCGCGCGCCTCAACGCTGATGTCGAGGGCGGCGTCTATGACGATCGTCTTGGCGAACTGATCCAGCGCGGCCGTGTTGCGTTCCGCTTGGAGGCGCTTGATGAGATCGCGCGCGACAGGGTCAACTCGCTCCTCAGCCTCGACCCAGACATAGACGACGTGGAAGTCTACTTGGCCTATCAACATCGGCTGCGCGAGCCGCTGGAGCTCAGTCACGTCGCCCCTGACATGCGCTTCCTGGCGGTCTCTCGCGTAAGCGAGGATGATGCGACGGAGGCACTGGACCTGGTCCGGGAGCGGGAAGCGAACCAATTCACCGACTATATGGCAACCCGCTGGCAACCTTGGGAGACGGTGCTGAGGCGCATCGCACCGGACGAACATGCAGCGATGCAGGACCGGCTCGTCGAAGCCATGGGCGAAGAGTTTCAAAGCCGTCTGGATCAGCGACTGGCCGAACATGGTCTGGTAGGCGACGTCGATGCCGAGCGGGTGCTCGGAGCCCAAGTCCGAAACCAAATCGCTGGCGAGATAAAAGGCGAGGTCATGCACCGGCTGCTCGCAGAGCGTGGCCTAGAACAATGAGACTTCCCAAGAGTCCCGCAGGGATATTTTCATTGCTCTGTGGGGCTGCCTCAAGATGGATCCTGCAATCGACATCATCCTTGAGCTGACGATTGGCGCTCGAGCGAGAGGCTGAGGCGCGGCCCGTTGAGGCAGCACGCATCTACCGCCGTGAAGATCGCACGGTGTGCGGCAGCGTGAAATGGTCGGCGTGCAGCCTGTCAATCGGCGTTCAAATTGAACGCCGATTGACATCCTACGCTCGCTCATCTGGTCCGGTCATTGCCTCTTGTTTGGTGGCGCCCCTCTGCATCGACGCCCTGCTCCGCGCCGCGGCGGCGGGTATTGGCAAGCTCCGAAAGCTCATTCTTCAGCGCATGCCGACGGGTTTCGACAGCAGGCATGTCGTTGACGAATTGCCGAATCTGGCGCGAGAGGGCGTGATCTGCTGCCGCTCCAGAGCGCTTTAGCTCGGCGGCATAGTCGAGATATCGCTGCCGGATCGCATCCTGACGTGACATAATCTTTTCGTCCCAAGGATGTTTCACAACCTTGCCGCCCCTCACCTCCGAAAGCACATCCGTGCGGGCGAATCGGTCGACATCGGGCCTGATCTTTCGCTTGCGCAAAGCGAGCACCGGCCCGCGATCAGCCTTTCGAACCCGTCCGCGGGTTCGCCGCGGCGTTGCCTCCGTCGCAATCCCGCGAAGCCGGAGCTCGCCAGCAAACCGCTCCCGCCAGGCCTGAAGATCCGCCTTGCGAGGGTTGAGGCGCTTGCCGTCATGGCCAAGCGACCGAACGGTCAAGTGCACGTGGGGATGCTTGTCGTCGAGGTGCTGGACGAAGACGTCGTCGTGATTGCCATCGAACGTCTCGATCGCAAACGCCCGCGCCGAATCCTTGACCGCAATCGCGTCAGTTCCCGCCGGCATAGACAGAATGATGTCGATCGAAAGCGCCCCATCGCGGCGGCGCTTGTCGTCAAGAACAGCATCATCCTCCCATCGTTGCTGCAGATCCTTCAATCTAGACCGACCCGTCAGTGACGCGCCCTGCTCTGTTTCCGCATCGAGTTCGCCGTTTCGCGTGATGTATGCGAGGTGCGATTTGAGATGAGCCACGCTCTTGGTCGGGCCGGTGATTTTGACCATCACCTCTGGCGCTCGGCGCACGATGCGTTCGAGCTTGGCACGCATCGCCGGCGTAAGGCGGCCGGGTCGGGGATATCCCACTCGGCCCGCCGAGGGCGCCGATTGGGCGTTTCCCAGACGTACGAGATCGGCGGAAGTTCGGGGGCCAAGTCGCGCGACCGAGGGGAGGAGCACCGACTCATCGCCGCCCATCCCAATAATCCGCATTCCCATGCAGCGCATCACGTAGCCGCGCGAGTTCAGTTTCAATGACCAATTTGGCCTCTCGAATTGCGAGAAAATCAGGCTCAACCGCCCTGCCCTGCAACACACTGGTGTTTGCCGCACGCGCGATCTGGTTGATGTTGCCGCCGATCCGGTTGAGCTCGCGAACGATCGCGCGAAGCGCTTCATGCTCGTTCGGGGAATGCTGCACTGGCGACCCCAATCGTGAGCGCACCAGGGCGACGATCCAGCCGGTCCGCGTCATGCCGCGCTGATGTGAAACCTCCGCGAGCTGCCGCATCTCGCTCTCGCGGAATCGTACCGTCACCTTCTCCGGCCGTCCGACCGGCAACGCCAATATGCGCGGCGCTGGCGCAGCTAGGGCATCAGCAATCAGACGCCGCAGCAGGGCGGACTTGCCGCCCCGGGTAGCAGCAAGGACTGAGAACTCCGCCGCGACCTCGTCGGGGACGCGAAGCGAGATCAGAGCCATGCACTCGTTCTGACGGAACGAAAAGACCATCTCGATTATCTTCGTCAGAGATTCTCGCCATCCGTGAAAAATCTCGTGGTCCTGCGCGGCGGTATGTCCGCGAAGGATCGCAAAACAGCCAACACGGTGTTGAATGTTCCTGATGATGATGAGCGTCTGATACTCGCAAAAGGCCGTTACATCGGTGAAGGCTTCGATGACGCTCGACTCGACACGCTGTTCCTGACGATGCCGATCGCCTGGAAGGGAACATTGGCACAGTATGTCGGCCGGCTGCATAGCCAGCATGATGGCAAGAAAGATGTTTTGGTCGTCGACTATGTCGATAATACCGTCCCGGTTCTGGCCCGGATGGGAGCGAAGCGACGGGCGGGTTATCGCGCGCTGGGCTATGTGCTTGAATAGTGGCGCCCCGCTGGAAGCGGAGCGCCCTTCGCCGGTTCATCGCGACCAGATGAGCTTGTGCTCGCCCTTGTCGGCTTGAACGAGGGAGGCGTAGACCGGAGCCGTGAAGGACGGATCGTCGAGCTTGAGCGAGAGGTACTCGGCGCCTGTCTCACGGGCGGTCCTGCTCCAACCGGCGCCGAACTCGACACCGTTGACGGTGACGCGATAGTCGGGCGCCTTGTCGTTGTCACGGTCGCAGGGTTTGATGGTGGCCTTGACGTTGAGGGTGAGGGTCTTGATCGTGCCGGCATAGGAGCCGTTTTCGTCGCGGGTGAAGGTGCCGATCTGAGCCATTGTCGTATCTCCTGAGAGTTGGCCGAAGCCGCCCGATGCGGCCTCGATGGCGGTCGTGAAGCGACGGACCGGACGTCTGCACCCTCGGGCCGCAGCGTCAGCGGAGGACGGCGCAGCCGAGCTTGTTGTTGCGCGAGGAATGCGGCGCGGCCGCAGGGGAAGAAGGTCGGCGGAGCCGTTGCAGGCCAAGTCCGGAGCGGCGCCAGACCAGCCCCAAGAGAGGGCGCATCGGGGGCTTCGCCGGCATTGTCGGCAGAGAACGACGCTGGCGGTCGGCGCCTCTTCAGCACGTTCGGCGCCGCCGGCGCGTCAGCCCTCCGGCATTACGGCCAGCATGCTCCGACCCAACGACACACGCCGCGCCCGACGGGTCTCCACGGACACGTCGGGTTCGGATCCAGTGGGCAAAACGCCTATCGCATGGAATGGGGTCGAAACCTTCGATTTGCTCGACGCGCCGGGCGCTCCCGACGTGAACAAGCAACTCGAAGGAAAACGTGGTGACAAAACGAAAGCGCGGACATCGCCGAAGCGTTGATGTCCGGATCAACTGGCTGCAACCGCATGTCGATGACTTCAAGGACTCGCTCTCGCTGCGGAAATACACACCGGCGACAGTAACAGAGATGGCGCGCCTGCTCGCGCTGTGGGCCGATTGGGTCCGCGCGTCCGGCTTCGAGATCGAAACGCTCGCCGCCGGCTTCGCCGCATCGGCGTCGGTATTCCGGGGTAGCAAGACAACTCGTGCGCCACAGGGCGCCGCCGCGCTGTTCATCGCCTATCTGCGTGAGACGAACGTCCTGCCGCCGGAGCGGCGGCCGTCGCTGGAGGAGAGCTGGCCGTCACTGGCCGCCTTCCGTCGCTGGATGCGGGAGCAGCGCGGCGTCAAGGACTCCACGCTCGACACCTATCAGGCGATCCTGGTCGACCTGCTGGCGTCGCTCGGCACCGATCCCGCCCCGTACACAGCCGCCGCGATCCGCGGCTTCGTGCTCGATCGCGCGAAGCCGCACGGACGCGGACGGGCGCAAGGCATCACCGTCGCCACGCGCGCCTACCTCAAATATCTTGTGGCGACCGGGCAGTGCCCGGTCGGCCGGGAACAGGCTGTTCCGAGCTTCGCGAACTGGCAGTTGGCGACGACGCCACGCTTCCTCGGGCAAGCCGACATCGGCCGCCTTCTGCCGCTTGTGACGGCGAGGATCGGCTGCGCGATCGGGCCGTCATTCTGCTCCTTGCCCACTTGGGCCTCGGGGCAAGCGAAGTCGCTAATCTGGCCTTCGGTGAGATCGACTGGGTGACTGGCAGGATAACCCTTGCCGGCAAGGCTCGGCGCGAGGAGCGCCTGCCACTGACTCAGGAGATTGGCGATGCCATCCTCGCCTATATCGAGCGGGCACGGCCGCGCGTCGCGACAACGCGGGTCTTCCTGACGAGTGCTGCGCCCGTCAGGCCGCTCAGCCGCATCGCCGTGAAATGCATCGTGCGCCGTGCCCTCGATAGGGCTGGCGTCAAAAGCATCCATCGTGGGGCTCATGTTCTGCGCCACTCCGCCGCGACGACCATGCTGCGCAACGGCGCCAGCCTTGCCGGTGTCGGCGCCGTGCTGCGGCACCGCTCCCCATCGGTCACGGCGCTCTATGCCAAGGTGGACATCGGCCTCTTGTCGGAGATTGCGCAGCCCTGGGGCCGGAGGCTACCATGTTGAGCGAGGACGCTGACCGCTACATCACCCTTCGCCGCACGCTCGGTTACAAGCTGGTCAAGGCCGAGCGGCATCTTCGTGCCTTCGCGCGCTTCGCCCTCCACTGATAATGTTCGCCTTCGGCGTGCACCCCAGTTTCCCGCGCACACAGTCCGACTGGTGTCGGGCGAGAGCCGCTCCAGCCAACTCTATCCGCACAAGCCGACATCAGCCCCTGAGTCGGTTCTGCAGTGCCTGCCGATTGGCAACTACGTTGCTGAGGTTCAGCAGGTGTGGTTCCCGTCCTTGCTCCAATTGCCTAACCAGCGCCCGCGT
>NZ_AUGA01000146.1:0-7003 GCF_000426785.1 Bradyrhizobium sp. th-b2 | reverse complement strand
GACCTGTCTCGACAGCTTCCGTCGTTGGCGGCGTACTTGCCGCAACTATCGCAGGGACGAATGTCGGGCCGATCGAATCCTCTTCGGCCGGATCATGACAGGTCCAAGCCTTGCGCCAGCTCAGCAGAAGCTGACGTGATATCCCATACCGGCGAGCCGTCGCCGACACCAGTCGTGGCCCCGAGAAGCTCTCCTCTACGATTCTGAGCTTCTCCGCACGCGTCCAGCGTCGCCGCCGACCGGTCTCCACCAAATCCATGCGGCTCAGCACCGCACTGTCCTTATGTCCGTCCATAAGGACAGTCAGCTACAGATCGGAAAAACTCGCAAGACGGCCGCCCTCGGACGGATACGATCGACGCCACCTACGTGAAGGTGCGCCAGAATGGCCGCATGTGTCGGTCGCGGTGATTGTCGCGGTCGGCGTCAACAGTGACGGCCACCGCGAGGTTCTCGGCATGGACATTGGCCCTTCCGAAGCCGAGACATTCTGGACGGAGTTCTTGCGCAAGCTCGCCCGCTGCGGCCTGCGCGGCGTCAAGCTGGTTGTGTCCGACGCGCACGAGGGCATCAAGGCCGCCATCAGCAAGGTGCTCAACGCCACTTGGCAGCGCTGCCGCGTGCACTTCATGCGCAACGCGTTGGTCGCATGCCGGCAAGAGCGGACGGCGCGTCGTCTCCGCCTTTGCCCAGGACGATGCCGAGACCGCCCAAGCGCAGTGGGCGGAAGGTCGCCGACCAGCTCCGCCCCAAGCTGCCCGAGCTTGCTGGCTTCCTCGACGAGGCCGAGACCGATGTGCTCGCCTACATGACGTACCCGCCCCAGCATCGAACCAAGCTGCACTCGACCAACCCGATCGAGCGCCTCAACGCGCCACACCACGCCCGTGGACACGATCCGGCGCACTCTGGATCAATTCCGGCCCGATCGGCGCTGGCGTTTTTCATCCTCTTCTAACGTGTTCGGCTTGTACGGGGCTTAGATCCATAATGCGAGCAAGAGAATGCCCCGACACATGTCACAACACCAACAACACTTGTCCGGAATATGCCGGGCTTGATCGGAAGCCGACATCTCAGAAAACGACCACGCTGTTCGCTTGAGATCTGCAAATGGTGGACGACCCCGACCGCCATGGTCGTGTTGTAGCTGCGACTGGCACGAGCGAAGTTTGATCGCCTGAAACAACGCCTTGCACCGTTAGCGGACCTCAAGCGGTACCGCTAGAGACGCTTGTACTGCGTTGTTCGCTTCACTCGCTCCGAGATTAATTCCAATTGATCGACATTACGACGCTCGGTCATCCGAACTTCAACAAGCATCTATATAATGTTCATTATGGCGCCGAGCGTAGCTCGATGCGCGAGCAAGATCGCAACCGAATTGAGCGCTGGCCACATGCTCTCGGTTTCGTTTGGGACAAACTGATTTGTCTTTGAAGGGCGTTGCAGTGGAGTTTGAGATGGATCACGACTTATCCCAGCAGGTCCAGGCGCCAGAGGCTCTCGTGAGTGTGGCGTTTGATAAAGCGTGGCGCTTTGTCGAGAGTGATCCGATCCTAGCGCACAATCTGAAGTCCGTCCTTCATCGCCGATTGCGCGATTTACTGGCGAGCTCGGTAAGGAACGGCGAACGCAATGCACTCCATCTTGCAAACGAGGCGATACGCAATTTGCGCGCCGAGCTTGCGCATGCGACCACGCAATAGGCTTCCTCGCACATCCACTGGCAAGAGAGATCCGGTTCGCCAGGTTTGCCCCGTCATTCAGCCAAGAATGAACGTCGACGCCGATGGTGACCGATCTGACCTTCCTCCACTCATATCTTTCGCCGCGCTGAAGGCGCCGCAACGCCGCGCGCGTTGTGATCGCACGTGCCTTGCGATCGGGTGTTCCTCGACGGCTTGATAAAGCGCGGCCCGCCTGAGAGCACTCGCCAAGCAGCTCATCACGCACCGGCAGGACTTACGCAGCTCGGCTCTCGCGCTGGTTCTTGACGGGGAGCTTACACCCCATATCACGGCGCACCGCGACGCGAAACCGCAGTCTCAAGGAGCACGCTGCACCATAACGCCTCACGTCTTCCAACGTTGACTGATCCGAATTTCCATTGGCGTATTTTGCGTGTGAGCCCAAGCCAGATTCGGCGCATTTCGCTGACGGGTGCGCGTGACGTCCTTGCACGCTCCACAATCTGACGCCACGTGCGGTTCCGCGCATTTCTCCCGAAGGATTGTTGTCCTGCAGTTACAGCAATCGGCGTCGATGTTGTTAAGACGCACAGCGCCGGGGGGCACCGAAAGGAACGACACTCGAAATGAAGAGCTTTCTGATTCTGACTGCAAGCATTGTCGCGCTCAGTGCAGCGGCACCGGCGCTTGGCGCAGACTTCGCCGTGCAGCCCGTCAATATAAAGGCGCCGCCGATGCCAATCGCGGCCCCGATCACTGACTGGACCGGCTACTATATCGGTATCAATAGCGGCTGGGGGGCTGGCCATAATTGCTGGAATTTCAATGGCGTCACTCCCGAGGGCTGCCATAATTCGACAGGTGGTTCGATCGGCGGCCAGATTGGCTATCGTTGGCAGATCTTCAATATGGTTTACGGCATCGAGGGCCAGGGCAATTGGGCCGACTTCAGCGGCTCCAATGTCAGCACCGCCTTCCCGGCCGACACCCTCCGCACCAAGACGGATGCGTTCGGGTTGCTTGCTGGCCAGATTGGCTACGCATTCAATGCCGTGCTGCTTTACGCCAAGGGCGGTGCCGCCGTGACCAGCAACACCTACCACATCGACTCAGTGGCGACTGGTACGGAGATTGCCAAAAGCAGCAATGTGCGTTGGGGTGGCGCGCTGGGCGCCGGTGTCGAAGTCAGTCTTACGCCGAGCTGGTCCGCCGGCGTCGAGTATGACCATTTGTTCATGCAGGGCACCAATGTAGCCTTCCCAGGTGCCGGCGTGGATCGCGTCCACCAGGACGTCGATCTGATCACAGCGCGGTTCAATTACAAGCTCAGCCCGGTGCTTGGCAAATAATGATCTCTACGCACTAGCGCGGTCAATCGAGAGCCTCGACCTGGGTCGGGGCTCTTTCTTCAGGAGGCGCTCTCTGCAGCGGCCCGGCCGCGGCCGAATTTTTCCTGAATCCCGAGCTCGGTCTCTCGACGGACTGCGCGACGTCACTCAAATGGCAGCTACCATCAAATGGTGTACGCGGCGCCACCAAATTTATGAGCCAGATGCCGGGATGATCACCGGTTTTCGCCGGCTGAGCGCAAGCAGCTCCAGACGACGTAGGCCACTGGCGCGGCCACCTTGCCCTAGGCGATCGTATTGAAGTGATGCTTCGAGCGACACGTTGTTGTTGGGGGCGTCGGCATCACGACCAATACGATGCGGCGATGTCTCAAAGGCGGAGCGTTGGACGAGCCGCTTCTGTACTCGCCCCGCGGGTCTGGGGATCTCATCAGTTCCGCACGCATTACCTTTTCAAGGGCCTTTTCATCCGACATTGGCACGTAGCGGATCCGAAGTTGACGCGGCGTCAGATTTCAATGCGCTTTTTCCCGATCGATCGTTGCGCGGCAGTTTCGGTGGCAAGCGCCACATTGAAAGTTGTGAAACAGCCGGCGTTTGCTCCCAGCTGGTATCAAAGGACATTGAGTCGAACGGCCATGATGGCGGCCTGGATTCGACTCGTCGCGCCCAGCTTTCGCATCACATTCTTAATATGAAAGTTCACAGTATTCTCGCTGATTTGCAAGATGATCCCGATTTCCCACGACGATTTACCCTCGGCCACCCACCGTATGCAGCTGGTTTCCCGCTGTGACAGCGCAACTTTCCTGTCGCAGTCAGCATCCGCGCGGCGCGCGATTTCGCCATAGGCAGTGTGAAATTGCCAAGCCAGAGCGTTGAGGTGACTGATGCAATGCTGAGGATCAATATCCTCTGATGGAGACGCAAACGAGGCGACAGATACCCGGCCCAGCGGACCAAACAATGGCACGCTCATACCATGCTTCAGACCTGCCTCTCTAGCCTCGTCAAGCACCCGTCTTTCGTCCGGCTGAAGTTGATATTGTTGGCCGAGCTGATCCCACAGATAAGGCCGCGAAAGCAGCGGAGTGCGCCGGACCACCGGATCGATGGTATGGTACTTGCGTTTAAAATAGCGGTCGCACCAGTCTATTGGCCATTTCACGGCTACGGTCGGGGGTGGGTAGTCCGCCAGCCGAAGTGGCTCGACGAAGTTGAGAGATCCATAGGAAACTTCAGTAAAGCCCTCCTGGCTCGCACAGCTTACAAGAAGGTCGAACAGGGCTCTGAGAGAATGTGTCCGGTTTGCGCATTCAGTGAAGCTAAAAAGATCCATAGGCGCCTCAGGACGCCCATCACCATCGGTGTCGGTGTGTTCGATTGCGCTTGTTTCAGGCGGAGCCAAGTTTCTTTCCATGACCTGAACTCTTGGGTTGCTCTTCGTCAAGGCCGGAGCGCTCGGATGCTGCGCCAGATCTGCCATTGCCGAACTTGTCCCCCTCCCGTCCGCTGTGGTCGCGTGACGCATCCTTCAAACATTGCGAGGTGCCGCCGCTATCCTTGATCAAAGGTTGAACCGCACGCGGCAACCGCCGCGCCGATGCCCCCTCAATATGGTCTGTCCGGCTCATCCGATGATGCATGGGCACATTGACGATTGCCCAGCTCGCCCTGGGTTGGGGGGGCCGGCCCGCGGCTAAAACGTCGGCTCTGCTCAGACTGGGCCGTATGAAACCGATGTCCCGCCGAATGAAGCTTCGCCGCGCGATCCAGGTGAGATAGAGCACATCGATCGTTTTGGCGGCGCCAGGATCGAACTGCGCGGTGTGGTCATCGATCTTCTGCGTGCCAGTAACAACGACAGCAACCTTATTCTTCCTCCCAATCCAGCGAATTGGCGCCGTTAGCCCGTGAGTGGTCCTCTCCTTTCGACTGCCTCGAAGAGGTGATCGATGAGCTTTACGGGGTACTACCCGAGGCAGAAGGTAGCCGCCTAGCATCAGTGCCCCGTGTCGGACGGGGAAGGTCGGGCAGGTCCAGCGCGAATGGGTTGTGCCTGCAAATTTTGGCCGCGACGGCGGCGCAACTTTACATGCGCGGAGGCGCGAGGCTCGCGTGATGCAGACGACACTTTGCATACACATCTCCAGAAAGGAGAGGACGTGGCATCTGAACAGCAAGCGTCGTACCAATTGCCGGCCACGCGAAACCATCCGTCTGATCAATGGCTTGAAAGACGGACGACGCGTTCGCGCGCCTTAGGCACATTGAAGCGATCGCGACATCGGGAGGAAACGCGACAATGGCGCAGCACGAATCAATCGAGATCAGTCAGCCCAATTGCAGCTCTCTGCGCTGGAGCGAGCTGCTCGCGCTGCTGCTCACGCATTATACGCTTGAACGGCTCCATCGCATCCAGCATCCGCGAGGAACACCACCCGCTTGTCTTGAAGGGCGCGAAACTCATGCGCGATTGGCTCGAAGGTCCTCATTGTACCTATGCAGAGCCATCGATCTGCTCGAGTTTGGCGAAATCGATCCTATCGATAGTTCAAAGTGATCGGGGTCACGGCGACAGCTCGCAATTCGCGCCGCAACATAGGGGGACTCGACAGATCATTCTGCCCGAATTCGGCGAGCGCGAGACGCCGTCGAACCAAGGCGCCCCGACGCACTTTGCCGGGGTTGGAAGTGCGCCGGGTCCGCCCCAACATCATCAGTACATCCGTGATGATGCTTGTGGCAATGAGACAAGCAGCGTGGCGGAATTGAGGCTCGTCGATTGCTTTGACCTCCAGTCCGAATTGTTTTCATGCGCGCTCCCAGAAACTTGTATCGGACGTAGCGTCGGGTTGTACAATTCTCTATTGGGGTCTTCGTCGCACAAGCAGCTTCTTGTTCATGACTCGCCAGACGTCGAACGAAACGCATGCTGGGCATCTGGAGGAGAGATGCCGAGCATGGTGAGCATAAGCGGCGAGAGGCAACTCGCCTCGCCAAGTTGCACTTCCAGATTCCCGCCGCCGGCTACCGCGTGGACATTGTGGTTAAAAAGATAAACGTTCAGCCCTTCTCTCTAGGAGGAGCTCCTATTCGGCACTCCCAAGCCCAGATTGGCTTGCCGGCCGGCAACTCGTTCATCGACACATTCAGACTAGGGTTGCACGTTCAAAAACAAGGCGCGATGAAAACATCGTGCGGCACCTATCCGCGCGATGAAGTCTTAGCGGTTCCGACGCTTGTCATCGAATTCCATCACCGCTCAGGAAGAGCATCCCTTGCAGATATCGGGAATGAACTCTTCCGCGCGGAAGCCCGGAGTGGCGCTGAACTGACGCTTGGGGCCGGCTTTCCGGATCGACATCACCGGATCGGATGACTTCGCTTGACTCGCCGCAAAACACCACCAGCATTTGCATGCTGAAGCCGCGGCAGCGGAGCCGCATTCGCACCGGCATCTCCACGAGCCGCTTCGCCACAAGCATTCGCACTATCCAGATTTGCATTATCGACATCAACACTGTTGCGACTACGCTCTCCGCAGATAACGGCTGCTTCGCGACGGCTCGGGTCCGAATCGGACGAAGGCGATACATCGCATCACCTTCGCAGATAGCGGCTGAACCGAAAACGCTGCGTGTTGCCGCTGGGGGTAACATGATCGTGCCGCTTGGAATCGACCAGGTCGAACTCGGGTCCAAGCGCGGAGGCGCGGCAGCGCAATGGGGACGCAGAAAATTGGGCCCCACGCCTTCCGGGACCGCAGACCTCGTCAGCTTCTCGAAAGTTTGCCCGATTAGGCTGTTTAGCCCGTCCTATTCGTGAGAGTGCTTTTTTTAGTCCGCTTGATGTGGCCGCACATCTGCTCTGACAAGGCGCGCGGGATTGCCTTCGGCTTTTCACCGCCTGACGACCCGTACTTTGCAACGCGCTTGAGGTGTAGGTTGGGCGAACGGGGGG
>NZ_AUGA01000145.1:0-7344 GCF_000426785.1 Bradyrhizobium sp. th-b2 | reverse complement strand
GTTTCGACCGACCCTTTGCCTTCAGAAGGGCTGGTTGCTACCGCTTTCTGCAAATCGGACACCTGCGATCAGATTGGTCATCATTTCAGAGCGAGCCGGTAGAACTCGAGCCTGTAACAGTGGGGCCGTATGCCCGTTGAACGGGCCGCGCCGCAGCGCGGCCTGATCGTATCGCACCTATTTCAAGCGCCGTTAGCCTTGCGTCGCGTTCTCTTCGGTGTTGCGCCGGGCATGTGCAAAGCCTTCTTAACGTAAGTTGACAGCGTTGGCCTTCACTTCGCCTTTGCTTTCGTCGCGCGACGCCTCGGAGCGACCTTCGCCCCGGTGATGAACAGGCGATGCAGCTTGCCGTCTTTCATTGTGGGCTGTGCGGTGACACGAAGGGTCGCGCCTTCGTCCAGCGCCTTCGTGTAGACGTTTTGGGGTTCATCGAGCACCGCATCGGCGATCTTACCGGGCACGATTCTGTTCTGCTCTAAAATCTCGATGCGGAATGCACCATTGGTTTTGAAAACGCCGTGGATTTTCACGTCATAGGTGAAGGGCTTCGCCAAACTCAGTTGCTCAGTCGAGCGCAACACTTCTGCCGCCGGCTCGTCGATCATAGACGCATCGCGACCGTCGCCGATTTGTAGCAGGCGCACCGTGCGCCCAACGGGCTCGGGGATTTGCCGGATCGATGCGCGGTTTTCTCGGTGTAGCGCGTTGATGATCTTGCATAGCGCGGCTTTGTCCTGCATTTGAGAAGCGGCAAAACGGCCGTCGATAACGAAGGACACGGCGCGATCAATCGGTGCGCTGGTTACGTCGTACCTGCACAGTGATGGTTTCGCTTCCCTGGGCGTGGGTAGTAAGTCCGGCTACCGCAATCGCATGGATCAGATACGTCGGGATCATGGACACCGAGCTGTTGCCGGACTGACAAAGGACCGCATCGAAGAGAAAATCCTCAAGCCACTGCACAATAAGCCCGGCGCCAAGATAGATACGCTAAAGAAGCTTCGTATCCTCATCCGACACGCGAAGGACGATTTGAAGTGGTTATCGGTCGACCCCTCCGATGGCATCAAGCGAGGCAAATCTAAGGAGATCCGTGCTTGGACTGATACGGAAATGAAGGCCTTCGAAGACCGATGGGCGTATGGAACAAGACAGCGCGCGGCTTACGAGCTGATGCTGAACGTCGGCACTGCTCGTATTGACACGCATTTGACGACTTGGGTGCAGGCCGACGCTGACGACTTCGAATACACCAGGCGCAAAACCGGCGTTTCTGTTCTAGTCGAGAAGGCCCAGTCGCTTCGCGCAGCGCTCGCCGCGCTTCCGCGCAAGCACGTCTGCATCTTGACCACTGAATGGGGAAAGCCGTTCACGGTCGATGGGTTACAGCGGGTGGATGCGCGATGCGATGACCGGGGCGGCGGTCGCCGCGCAATCTTAAAGCTCGAAGATCACAAGGCGAACAGAATTCCCCAAACCTCTTCTTCCGGTTTGGGGAAACCATCAAAAAAAGGAAAGGAAATCAAAATGAAAGGAAGATCACTGGCGCTCCCTAGGGGAATCGAACCCCTGTTTCAGCCTTGAGAGGGCCAAATAATAAGTCCCTCTCCGTTCGTCATCGTCCGCCGACGTTCAATAATTTCAATAGGTTGAACGCCCTTAGTCCGGTATTGTTCGCCAATGTACATGGGTTTATATTCAACGTATATTCGACGTAAAACCGGCGAACGCTATGTCGAAGACACTCACCGAGGCTCAAGTTACGACGGCTAAAGCGCGCTCCAGGCTCGAGCTTGGCGTGCATTGGCGTCGCCTCGATGCGGAAGCGCATCTGGGCTATCGCAAAGGAAGACAGAGCGGCATTTGGCTTGTCCGCTGGCGCAATCACTACGGAGGCGGCAACTACAAGCAGGCGCAAGTCGGCGTCGCCAACGACATCAATGACAAGCCCGCCGACGGGATTCTGACCTTCGAACAGGCCGTGGGAACGGCACGGGAGGCCGTAGCTCGAGTCAGAACAGAAGCCGCGTCGCACGCGGCGGGCCCGGCTCCTACCGTGCGATCGGCCGTTGAATCCTACGTCAAGGAACGCGACGCTCGAGAAAAACGCCGAACAGGTCGCGACGTCCGATCCGACGCCGGTACCAAGCTGCGGCGCTACGTACTTGGTCAAGAAAAGCGCGGCAATCAGGAAGCTGCTGAAGCTGCTGCTCTCGCATCGGTGTATCTGCATGCCTTGAAAGAGGACGACTTGATAACGCGGCGTGAGGGTTTGCCGGAGGACTTAAAGGTCACGACCAAGCAGCGGTTCGTGAATGACCTCAAGGCCGCACTAAATGCCGCGTGGCCGCGGCTTTCCGCAGATCGGAAGAAACTAAACCCGACGTTCCTCGCCATTGTGAAGGCCGGCTTCAAAGCCGAGCGGATCGATGATGATGACGATGTGTCGGTTGCTCGGGATAACCAGATTCTCACGGATGAAGAGGTTGGCGCCATCCTGCAAGCTGCGCATGAAGTCGATCAGGAGCTTGGGTTTGATGGCGATCTATATCGGATCGTCGTATGCTTGGCCGCGACCGGCGCGCGGTATGCCCAGGTCAGGCGAATGCGCGTGGGCGACGTACAGGTTTCTGCGCGGCGTCTGATGGTGCCGGGTTCCTACAAGGGGCGCGGGGGTAATAGCGGCTCAGACCCGGTCCCAGTGGGTGACGATGTAATTGCGGTGCTTTTACCCGCAATTACCGGCCGGCCAAGCGATGCACCTCTTCTCGAGCGATGGATCCATGAACAGGAGCCAAGGGGTATCGCGTGGAAGAAGTCTGAACGCGGTCCATGGAAAAGAGCCGAACTTGCACGGCCCTGGAAGGCCATTCGCGAGCGCGCCGGTATGCCAGAGGTGATTCCCTATGCTTTGCGGCACTCGAGCATCGTCCGCGGTCTCCGAAAGGGCTTGCCCATTCAACAGGTGGCCAAACTGCACAACACCTCAGTCAAAATGATCGAGCGGCATTACGCGAAATACATTGCGACCGCCTTGGAAGACCTCGCAAGAGCTGTAGTCGTGTCGCTGGTGCCGCGGAGTGGTGGAAACGTGGTGCCGATGGGAAAACGCGCGTAGGCGCCCTTCCCGAGCCTGGTTCCAAAGTGATGTGTCCTTATCGGTCGCAGGACGGCTGTCTGGTACGAACGGCCGCTTTGCGCCAAGAGCTGCCCTCGGAAGGCGAAGGCCACACGTTCGAATCGTGTCGGGTGCGCCAACATCGTCGATGCGCAATCGCCATTGTCTACTGACGATACCAAGCCCGTCAGATCCCACGGAGACGCAAGATCGTCGCCACTCAGGCCTTCCCGCCGTGATGCGATCAGCAGTCGAAGAGATCAGCTGCACAACGCAGTCTGATGGATAGGTCTAAATCCCGGCCCCTAAACATCCGATACGTGCGGCACGGGTCCAGCGAGTTCGTGAAATTGCTAGCGAACCGAATACCCAGGTTGAGGGCACATTTCGACCAATCCCCGACGTTCACTCACAGCGAGCAGCGACGACCCCTTCTGACGGCCGCAGGAATAAGGCAGCAAGGAGGATCCGGCCCTTGAAATGTTCCCGCTGCGTTCCCATCGTTAGAGATCAGCCGTTAGAGGATGGGGCACGGAATGAGGCAGCTTGAGGTTGAGAACCAGCTCCGCGACGTGGTCAGCCGAATCATCGTTCAGGTTGAGTTGGCAACCTCCCAGGGTCGAACCGATATCAACTTGGCGCTGGAAGATGCGTTCATCCCCATCCTGAAGTCAGTTTACAACCTGCCGCACCTCACTAACCTGAATCGGAAGCAGAAGAACTTCCCCGGCATCGATCTCGGCGACGATCGTCGGTGACGACGATGAAGACGATATCCAAGTGGCGGGAGGAACGGCTGCATGAAACTCACGACGCTACCTGAACCGCTGCTCGAATTCGGTACCGGCACGCACGTTTGCCCCCGAACGGGAATCGAGCACTTGGGCGTCTACGACAAGCTAGATGAGTTGCGTCGAACCGAACTGCGGATCGGCGTGGTCGGACGCGGAGAAGGAATCGACCTCTTGGACGATTGGCTCGAGAGGTGCCGGGATGGAATTGACCGCAAGGAGGGTCCAAGCTGCTGAACCTGTTTCGGGGCTTCGGCGGCATCAATCAGGACTACGGATTCCTGACGAGGATCATCAACTCTCCGCAATACACCCGCACCATCAAGAAGTCGGATATCTCGGCAGTAGTTAAGCTCGCGTCCCGGGCGGAGCGAGTGGAGAAGGCCGTTGAGCTCTACTACGAGCAGATTCGCTTCCTCGCCGAGAATAGATCGGTGGACGTGATCGTCTGCGTGATGCCGAACGAGATGTTCGACTCCATCACGACGACCGCGGAGAGCGACGACGATGATTCGGGGGAAAGCGAACTTGAGCACAACTTCAGACGCATTCTGAAGGCCAAGAGCATGCACCTTGGCACGCCACTACAGTTGGTACGCGAGAAGACCATCATCATCACCAAGCAGGCGGGAGATCAGCAGGACCCGGCGACGAAAGCGTGGAACTTCGTCACGGCGCTCTACTATAAAGGAAACAAGACGATCCCTTGGCGGCTCGTTGAGGACACGGCGAAACTACGGTCGTGCTACATCGGCATCGGCTTCTACAAGAGCCGCGACGGGGAGACAGTATCGTCGAGCCTGGCTCAGGTCTTCGACGAATTCGGGCACGGGATCATTCTGCGTGGCACGCCGGTGTCGATCGACAAGAAGAATCGTCGCCCTTACCTTAGCGAGGATCAGGCCTACGAGTTGCTGCGCGACGCGCTGGACGAGTATGACCGAGCACTTGAGCACATGCCGGCTCGGATCGTGATCCACAAGTCGAGCCAATACCGCGAGAGCGAGCGCAAGGGTTTTCTCAGAGCGCTCGACGAGAAGGGCATCCGAACGAAAGACTTCGTCGCGATAACGGACACGGACATCAGGCTGTTCGGTGATAAGGACTATCCGCCGAAGCGCGGCACGCTGATGACGATCTCCGAGACCGAGGGAGTCCTCTACACGCGAGGTACCGTCGATTTCTACAAGACGTATCCCGGCATGTACGTGCCAGCCCCGCTGAAGATCACCGTGTACGAACAGGATTCGTCTCTTGAGAGCCTTTGCGATGAGATACTTGGGCTGACCAAGATGAACTGGAATAACACCCAGATGGACGGTCGTCTGCCCATCACGCTTGAGTGTGCCCGGAAGATCGGAGACATCATGAAATACGTGGGCCCGACCGAGAAGCCGCAGGTCAGCTACAGCTTCTACATGTAGCGATTTCGCGGGCTTGGGCGATCGTTCTTACGATCACCCCCTGCGGGAGATCACAACATCGGATTGTTGCGCTTGATCAGTAGGAAATCAAAAACTCGTTGAAGCAGCGAAATGGCGGAGAGAGTGTCAGTCAATGCGACCTCCCGTGAGCACTCAACGTCTTGCTCGGCCTGCTGTCCTAGAGAAGTACCGCCAAATTGCCTGAAGAAAATAAGAACCAACCACACCGAAGAGGGTACAAGAGAAGGAATAAATGAGGTGGACAGCGATGGAACCCGATATTGGTGAACCTCTCAGGCGCCATGAGGTGACCCCTTTGAACGAGCCTGTGATCAGTCCAGAACCGCCTGATCTTCCCGAAGTCCCGACTAAGGTGCCTGAAAAGGAACCGGCATGAGCTACATGGTCGGCGAACTTGTTGGCCATCGGTATTGGGTTGTCTCTTGGCAAGGGAACCTGTTTGGGCCACATAGCTGGCGCCATTGGCACCCTGAAGAGCCAATGTCAGGCGGCAATATGAACCATAGCGGCCACGCCGGGGTGTATGCCATCAAGACCAGGGACCTGGTCGAGCGCTTCATTGCGAACGTATCGGTGCGGAGAGAGCTTGCAAACACCTGGCGGTCCCCGCCTCTTCTTCCACCAACCGACCAGCCAGGGCCAGTTGCTCTCGCTATCGGCTCAGTCTCGCTGTGGGGCACAATCTGGGAGCATGAGTCAGGCTTCCGCGCTCAGTTCGGGCGCGTGCGGACTATCGATGAGTGGCTCGTGGGCGAAGAGTTCGAACAGCGCCAAACAGAAGGTGTGCTACTCGAACGATTACGAAACAAGTACGGTTGTGCCTCTAGGCAAGACATGAGTTTCTGCTGAGCACTGAGCACGAGCTCAACCTCTCGACCGGCAGTGTCGACGGGCTCGTTTTGATCTTTTGACGCGATGAACTACTTTTTGAAAACCTCAGGCCCGTGTGGGATGAAGCAGTACGATCAGAACTGATTAGCTTGCCGACAAGCCTTATCGTTCCGTGCAAAGGGGGCCAGAGGTTCGGCGCGAAGTCCGAAAAGCTGCGACCAGATCAGTATCATTTACCGCTCGAAGACGTGAGGTCGCGCAGGGCATCCTGGACGCGGCTCAGGAGAGAGCCGAGGCTGTGATCAAGGGCCGATCGCGGAGCGTGCCGGATCAAGGTTCTCATCGCAATCGCGGCTGCTTGCCTGCCCATTTGCCGCGGGTGGAACGGATCATCGAGCCTGCGAGCACGCTTTGTCCGTGCGGTTGCGGCGCCATGACGAAGATCGGCGAGGATGTCACCAAACGCCTCGACGTGATCCCGGCGCAATGGCGAGTGCTTGGTCACGCCGGCGCTTCGTCAAATTGGCCCGCAACAGCAAGTCGCCGAGGCCGCGGTTCGGCACATCGCACAGCTTTACGCGATCGAAGCCATGGTACGCGCTTCATCGCCGGACATCCGGCTGGCCGCGCGCAAGGAGCACTCGCTGCCATCGTCGCCGCGTTAAAGCCGTGGTTCGAGAAACAACTGTCGATGATCTCAAGTGGTTCGACGCTCGCCGAGCGGTACGCATCCGACGGGCGCCGTCTTGCGTGACGCGTGGTAATTCGCGAAGCGTGCGACCTTAAGTCTAGCTTTAAGGTCATCAGGCGATGCGGGTCGAGGTTTTGGGCGGGCTGGAGCGGCGGCGGCGCTGGTCGCAGGATGACAAGGCGCGGATTGTCGAGGAGACGTTGGCGCCAGGCGCGAAGGTGACAGAGGTTGCGCGTCGCAACGGAGTAGCGGCCGGCCTGGTGTTTACCTGGCGTCGACAAGCGCGGACATCAGAGCAGGTTGTACCTTCCTTTGCGCCGGTGCAGATCGTCGCTACAGAAGTGGAGGAAACTCCGAAGTTTTTGCCTGCGGGTGACGGCCGAGTGCGCTCCGTGGCGGCCGCGCGTACTGGATTGATCGAGATCGATCTTGGCAACCGACGACGCATCCGGGTGGATGCACACGTCG
>NZ_AUGA01000144.1:0-7373 GCF_000426785.1 Bradyrhizobium sp. th-b2 | reverse complement strand
TACCTATCTGAGCGACCAAGGGTTCCTCGATCGACCGTGCGATGTTATGCGCCGTAAGCTGGTAGCTCCGCCTTCTCGCGTCCGGCAACCTTCGCAAGCCGACCACCCGAGAGGAAGTTAGGCGGGCGCCAATATTGAAATGAGCGAATTTGCGCCAGATTCGGGCAGGCAAGTTAGCTGCAACCTGGTGTCGTCGTAAAAGATGACCTTTCGACTGTTCAGCACCATGTCCGCTCTCCCTCGGTAAACCAAAACGAATGACGTGCTGGGGATTAACGCGCAATACTCACCATATCGTCTTACCCGCGGATGGTAGCTGTTATCACGCAGGAATCGGCGACCGCCAGTCCTGAACACTCTGGATCAGAATCGTAAGATTGTGCAGCGGTTTATCGCCTCGGCTTTCAGACTTCAACGACGACCTACAAACGTTCGGCCTCGGTGAACTCCGCTCAGCCTCGCAGCTCCAGTTTACGCCGAAGGATGTCGCGCGCTTCGTATGCTCCGATTGCGACCAGGCCAGCTGAATGCGATCTCCAGCAAGTGGTTAGGCTGACGCCTGTCAGCCTCTCAACGGTTCACCGGTTCCAACGCACGTCTTGACGGTCGATGGGATTGAAATCGCTAGAAGGACCAAAAACCAAGCCGAAGCATCGACCAAGCCATCGCTCCTGAAAGCACCTTCTGCTGCGTGCGACGAGCAGCCTATGCCGGCGCTCAACCTATGCTCTTCTTTCCGGCCAAGTTGCTTCAAATAGGTCCCGATTATGGCCTCAGTCACCACTCATTAATCCAGATCCGCATTTCACCTTCGCCGCGGTTGGCCCAGCTGAACCACGGAATGAATGTCAAACGCTGCGTTTGCCGCTGTCCAGGCACGTTGTCGTAGTGATAAAGCGGTGCTTCCTCAGAGAGCCTGTGTTGCAAACGAAAGCCATCAGCCTGCAGCAAACTCTTGCCGGCAAAGAGGCCCTTGCCTTCAACAAGCGAAAATTGGCTGTCTGCATCCAGCCAAATATTATGTAGCTCCGGCCCGTTGTCGGCTTCTTCCAGACAATAAATTAGGGGGCCACGCTGAATAGCCACTTTGCCGGCCAGGTGGCGAAGTTGTGGATGGCCATACACGCGGCGTGCTTTCATGGGCAGCTGCAATTTGCAGCGATCGCCCTGCCGCCACGTGCGGTGAATGTGCAAATAGCCTTTGCACGACTCGCAATTGACTGGTTCGCCGTTCAGTCTGACCTCTGGCGCGCTGCACCATTCCGGCAGGCGCAGCGCGAGCGTGTGCGTGATTGGCTGCTCCGATTCCACGGCGATCTCCACCTGGTCCTCCCAGGGATAGTTCCCGCTCATGCGCAGTCGCAGCGTATGCTCTCCGACCGGTAACGCCACGCTGTTGCCAACGTAGAGATTGACATAGAGCGCGTCGGAGCGTGGCGTGTAGATGTAATGACCAATTGATGTGAAAAGGCGCGCGATGTTTGGCGGACAGCAGGCGCAGCCGAACCAGCGCTGTCGTACCGGCGAGACATGACTGTAGATGCGGTTGGACCGCAGTGTTTTGGGATGAGCTTCGAGTGGATTGACATAGAAAAAATGGCGTCCATCTAACGCGATACTGCCCAGAACGGTGTTATAGAGCGCACGCTCCATCACATCGGCATAGCGACTGTCCGCCTCCATCTCCAGCATCCGGCGGGCGAACATCATCAGGCCAATCGACGCGCAGCTTTCCGCGTACGCAGTATCGTTCGGCAGATCGTAGTCGCTGCTGAACGCTTCGCCCGCGCTTTGCGAACCAATGCCGCCGGTGATATAGATCTGCCGCTGCACCATGTTTTGCCATAGCCGCAGGCAAGCTTGGCGTTGCTGCTCGTTCTGAAGCAGACGCGCCAGATGGGCAACCCCAGTCATGAGGTATACAAACCGAACCGCATGACCTGTTGCATTCCGCTGCTCCGAGACCGGCAGGTGCGCCTGGCTATAGGCTTTATCTCTGACCATCCAGGGCTCGACGTTTGCTTTGCGGTGACGGGATCGCTTCTCATACTCTATGTCATAGAAGTGCGGCTCCCTGCCGCGTTGCTCCACGAAATAATTCGCCAGTGTGAGATATCGCTGCTCCAGCGTCGCTTCGTAGAGGCGTATCAATGCGAGTTCGATTTCCGGATGGCCATCATAGCCGTGTAACTGATGGCGCTCCGGGCCAAACACCACGGCGATGTGATCAGCAAGCCTGCAAACGACCTCCAGTAAGCGCCTTTTGCCAGTCGCCTGAAAGAAAGCGACGCCCGCTTCAATCAAGTGGCCGGCGCAGTAAAGCTCGTGGCATTCGCTTAAGTTGCTCCAGCGCTCCCCAGGCGCCTTTACCGTGAAATAAGTGTTCAGATAGCCGTCGCCGCACTGGGCGGCCGCAATCAGTTCAATCAGGTCATCGGCGATTTTCTCCAGTTCTGGATTGGATGTTTCGCATAGCGACCAGGCGACTGCTTCCAGCCATTTCGCCACATCACTGTCCTGGAAAACCGGGCCGTAGAACTCGCCACTTGCTCGATTGGCGGCGATCCGAAAGTTGTCTATCGCATGGCTCGGCGGGACTTCGGGAATACGGTCGTTCAGCGCCTCCCACTGATAAGGGAGCGTCACCTCCCTCACCAATTGCCGGCATTTCCCAATGAGCGGATCAGTAATCCGTAAGTCATGGAGATCTACTTCCGTAGTAGCCGTCGGCCGATTCATCTCGCTCTCCTTCGTGTTGGGGGCACGGGCCGATGGTTCATGAAAACCTTACTCATATCCCATTGTTGAGTTTGCAGGGTGCGAATTGGCAGCCTCAGCATGTCCTGCCTGCCGTCGTCAGCTCATGCGTCTTTCGCGTGCTTCCAAATCCCGGCATGACGAGCGATTGAAGCGTCCCTCTGGTCATCAGGGGCGGAGAGAGAACTCACCTTCTTTGAATAGACTCAGACGTTCTATGACGGTCGACACGAACGACATTGTCAATCTCCATACATCGCGCTGACCAGCACGCTCGATGGTGAAGACAGCAATTTCCGTGCCGGCAACGGCGCAGATCGTTCGTCTCGACTAGCACGTCCTCGGTATCCACCAATCCGTCGCGGCTTCGACGTGGATTCGGCGCACCGCCTTCGGCCCGGATGGATTTTCGCTCTGCGCTGCTGCTGCTCCAGTTCCGGCGGGGCGTCGCGCGCTTCCTGGTCCCCGCCGCAATCGAGACCGGTTGGCCGCGGACTGGTCATGACCGTTCCTGTGAGCTCGAGCCTTGCGGATAGAGGCGCCTTTGCCGGTATTGAGGCGAATGCCGTATCGCATCGCCTGGCGAACCTTCGGCCTTAATGAATTGCGCTCATTCCCTGCTGCGATAATGGAGAGGGCCGATGCGCAGGCGCGCCTGGCCGCGTTGGAAGGCGCAGGCGACGGGGCCTCGCGAGAAGAAGAGGGCGCAACAGAAGCTGAAGGAGAGGAGGCTCGCCATAAGTTCGCAGGTCGGCGCGGAAAGCGAGCCGCTTCAGGAAGTCAAGCCATGGATGGACCTGCTCATTCGGGACATCGAGGCAAACGAGTTGCGCCGCTACGAACGGCAGGCGCGAATTCGGCGAGAACGCGATCGGTCGGGGACGAAGCATGGAGCCGTTCGAAATGAGGGCCGTCGAGGTCGGTCGTCATGGGGGACGTCCTTTGCCGGATCGGCCGCGCCCATCGTGGCCTTCGTGGCGATCATCTGACGGCAGGTGGAACGGACCAGAACCCGACGCAAAGCGAAGGGCCGAAGCGAGGGGGAGATGGCAGAGGCGCGGCTATTTTGTTTCGCACAAAGGCGCGGTCCGCGCCGGCGGAAAATAGCCGTGACCTCCGCCATTGCCGGGCCGTACCGCTCGCCGTCCGATCGCCCTCTAGAAGCCAGGGGGCGGCTCTATCCGCAAGGGCCACTCACGGCATCGTCAACTTAATCGACCGCCGAGCTGAAGGAGGCGATTCTCAAAGGTTCGAGATTCGGCGATAGCGCTTGTCGTGGAGATCTCGCGTCAAGTCGCAAAGGCTCGTTCGCGTGAAGCACGACGGAAGTCGGCAGTGACGGCTCCGGAATAGGGGATGTGGAAAAGGTTCGCGTCCTGATCGTGAACTGCCAGAACCCGTTGAGCCTGACGGGACGATTTGAAACGCTTCATTATCCGCTCGCGTCGCCGCGTCGGCCGATGAGAATTCTCGGCCCGATAGGTGAGAGCGTTGTGCCGGCGATGTTCGACGTGAAAGCCCATCTTTGCCCTGGCAGCGCCGTAGGAACGGAGCTTGTCCGTGAACATCACGCGCGGCGGTGTGCCGGCGGATTTCAAGAGCTTCTTCATGAGCCGCTGCGCAGGGCGCAAGTCTCTTCGGCGCTGGATCAAAACGTCGAGAACGAAGCCATTCTGGTCGACAGCGCGCCAGAGCCAATGTTGTTCGCCCGCGATCGAGATAACGACCTCGTCCAGATGCCATTTGTTACCGCGAGCGGGAGCGCGCTGGCAGATTCGATCGGAGAACGGCTTGCCGAATGTTCCGTCCCACTGGCGCACGGTTTCATAGCTTACGCCAATGCCACGCGCTGCCAGCACTTCCTCGACCATGCGCAAGCTTAAGGGAAACGGGAAATACAACCAAACGGCATAGCTGATTACTTCCGGTGGGAAGCGATGGCGGAGATAAAGAGGGTCCCGGGCGGTCGGCATGCCCGTCGTCTACCCCCTCGGCCGCTCCAATTCGTTAACTTGACGGTGCCCTCCTGCGAGCTACTTGATCAGCTGGGGCATTCCCGGCACAGACCGATTACGGGCGGCCTTCAAAGACTCACTTGCCCCGTCTCGCCGACCACGCACACTGCGGTTTCCGGCCCAACATAGTGCTTCATGGCAGTTGATGCGAATTGGTTGTTTGCGGGAGCTCCATTGGTGCCCGAGCCCACGACCGCAATTACGCCATTGTCTGCAATTCCAGAATTGGATGCCAATTGACGTCTCAGGAGTTTGGCGGCGCGACGCCGCTGAAACGGTCGAGCCGAAACGCGTTCGGCGCTATCAGCTTCGCATCGAGTGCCAGATCCGCGAGCATCGTACCGATCGCGCTGGCGAACTTCGCACCGTGACCGGAGCAAGGCGACGCAACGACGATGCGGGGGTCGGCCGGAAGTCGATCGATGATGAATTCGTTGCCCTCGTCCGGTTGCAGGTCTGCTCGCAGCGTGTTCGTGTAGAGGCAGATATCGCGCTCGACGATTGGCCCCGCCGCACCGGGAACCAATTCAGCTAGTGTCAATCCGACAGTCTCCAGTTCTGCGTCCGTTGGCGGCGGGTGCCAGGCGTCTGCCCCCACGACTGGCCCTTGGTCGTGCTGTGCAGCCTTCACGCCTCGTCCCTCGAAATCGGGAAAGCCGTAGACCACTCCTTTCTCCCCTTCGACAATAAACGCCGGAAACTCGCCGTAACGCACCAATTCGGGTTTGGCCGGCTTGAACCAACCGACCGTTTGTCGGGTGATCTTTAAGTGTCGTGCGAGTCCCGGGATTAGCCCGGCAATCCACGGTCCTGCAGCAATGATGGCCCTCTCGGCCAAGATTACCTCTCGGGGCATTGAAATACGGATGCCGGCGGCCACCGGCCGTATTCGGGCCGGAGCCAGAATGATGCGGTGTTCGGCGCCTTCGCGAAACGCGCGGATCGCCGCTTCGGCCAACAGGATCCCGCCGCTTTCCTGGACGACCACATCCCAATTATCCGGAAGCCGGAACGCGGGAAATGCGGCGTTTGCTTCCGCTCCCGTGACCGGACCGGGGACGGCGTCCTTGAGCGCGGCGGCGCGGGAGTCGGCCACCATCTTCGATCCGGGAGGTCCTGCTTCGAGTACGTGGGTCGGCATGAGGATTGTTCGTCCGCTGGCGGCCTCCAACATCCGCCATCCCTTGAGGGCAGCATCGCTAAGCTCCGTGTAAGCCGCGCTCTCGAAATTGAAGCGTCGGTACACTCGGCATGAGCCATGCGACGAGCCGCGAGCCTCGCCCAAGACAAGAGGGTCGAATCCGAGCACGTCGGCCCCACGACGCACCAGCGCATGGAACGCAGAACTCCCTATCAGGCCGAGGCCGACGACGGCGATTTCGCAAGCACGCATCCCTCACTCCCTCTTTCGCTGTTTAGCACGCGCGATTGATCTGCCGCGCCACCGCACTTTTGCGGGCCCCGCCCTTGGTGGACACACTGCAGCCGCAGCAGGAGCACAAGAATCCCTGAAGGGTGCAGTCGCGCAGTATTCGCAATTCGCCTTGTCAGCCTTTTCGGTCTTATGGGCTTGCCGCCCTGCCGCAGCGGTCGAAAGGGAGCGCCGCGCCATCGACCAGGGACTTTACCATAGGGCTGAGAGCGAGCGGCGCTCGACCCGCCTGCGCGGAACGGCGAAATGCCGCCTCGCTCCCGCGATCGCAGGCGTCTATCGCTTGTTGATGAGGATGTTCGACATCCAGCTCGACAATGGTCGGCCGCGAGTGGGTGGAGCGCACCACGCTGAGATAATATTGCACCAGCGCAACCCGGAGATCGCAGCCATCGAGCAGACTTGCGAACTGCTGACGGTTGTTGATCAGCCTTTTGGCGCGTACTACCCCGGCACCGACGACCAGTGCTCCGTACGGCAAGCGGCTGCCACGGAATGCGATGCCGAGCTCTTTCGACAGCTCTCTGGGAGAATTCTGCAGCCTGCACTGGGCTACGAAGACGCGATGCTCGGTAAGATCGTCCCTCGCCACCACAATATCGAGCCAAGCGTTCTCCGCTATGCCGACCGATGAGAGGATTTGCAACAGCTTCTTGCACACGGCACGCAACAGCTTGACGATGAACGACGCGAGCAGCCTCATGACAAATGTTTGGCCGAGCCATGGGGCCGCCGCCGATAAGAAAGAGGCTGCCGCCGAGATGGCGACCAGCGCTTTAGTGGTGATCTGCAGCTCCCGGCCGTGGATCGTTGTCCGCGCGGATGACGTGCACCGCCGCCATCGCAGTGCCATAGAGCGCCAACAGTGCTTCCGCGAAGACCACGCTGGCGAATAACGGCACGAGCAGCAGAAAGCTCGCGAGCACGTGGGCTGCGAAGAGCGCTGCGGTGGAGAACGGTGCGGCGACCGGAAGCAGCAGCCGGCAGTCGCGCACGATCGTAAGATAGATATCGTAGCCGAGCGCTCTCTCGATTCGAGAAAGCGCAGCAATGACGCAGCGCCACGACCATCGTAATTAACACCTCGTGAACTCGAGACAGCATTCTCCACATCGTCCTCTCGTCACGGTGTGATCGTGGTGTGAACAAAGCAAGCGACGTGCCGGACT
>NZ_AUGA01000143.1:0-7383 GCF_000426785.1 Bradyrhizobium sp. th-b2 | reverse complement strand
AGTTCGGCCACCAGCCCGCGCACGGTAAAATCGTTTCGGCACCGTTGCATCAGCCATTCGCGGTGCGGCCCCGCAATCTTCTTTGGCCGATAGCCCCCGATCTGGTCTGGCTTGACGCTACCGGTCTCGTGGAAGCGCTGTACCCAGTTGATCGCCGTGCTGATGCCCACCCCAAATTGAGCCGCTGCCTGATGCCGCGACAGGCCACCTTTGATGACAGCTCTCACTACCCGCTCACGAAGGTCGTCCGAATAGGCTCGTCCCATCCATGCTGGCCTCCTTCCCAGCCAGCATGTTGAATCAGAAGCCTTCCGATTTGGGAATCTGGAGGGTTCTGTGAGGTCGCGCTCACGCGAGGGCGCGGCAGGCGCTTATGACGCGACCTCATTGAAGCCGGATTGAACGAAGGCGCGGGAGGCTATTCGCGGTTTTGCAGCTATGGGGATTGTTCGAGATCGCCATGCCCGATCTGCTGGCTCGGCGCGTGAGGCAGAGACACAGGAGTGCGCATCCTGGAAGAGTTGAGATCAGACGCGCTTCGCCTGAGATCGCGATAGGCCTTTTGCTGCATCGGACGGTTGTTGTCGCGCAGTGTGACAGCACGGATTCGACATCGTCCGCGATGATCGAGACGCTGGGAGCGAAATGACGAATGATGATCGTCGTGCACGACATGACTTGGCTCACGATGTGTCGTATCGGATCGGTGATGTTCGAGGGCTGGGGCGTCTGAAGCTATGTCGAAAGCGCTCAATGATGCGCATGACGCCACCACAATCGGGACAGGCAGGAACCTCGGCCCAGGTTTGAGCCTCCGAATCCACAGGCGACGGCTGGCCATCGTTTGGGGCTGTTCGCTCATGATCGAGAAGTTCGCGGCAAAGGGCGAGCTTGGCAGCGCGATGGCGGTTGGCCATGAAGCCGAAGTGGCGGATGCGGTGGAAGCCGTCAGGCAGCGTATGAAGCAGGAAACGGCGAATGAACTCATCGGGCTTGAGATTCATGATCTTTGTCGCGCTGTTTTGGCGATAGTCCTTCCATGAGAAGGCGACATGATCGTCGTCGAGTGCGACGAGCCGGCTGTTGGCGATCGCGACGCGATGGGTGTAGCGGCCGAGATAGGCCAGGACCTGTGCGGGTCCGCCGAAGGGCCGCTTGGCGTAAACAACCCAGTTGATGCGTCGCATGGCGTCGAGGTGGGCCGCAAAGGCAGCCGGCTCGGCCAGAGCTCCGAGATCGCCGAAGAAACGCAAGGCACCGGAGTTGAAGGCTGCCGACAGACGTTTGAGAAAAAGTGTGCGAAATAGTCTGGACAACGGTTTGACGGCCAGGAAGAAGTTCGGTCGGCAAGCGGTCCAGCGCGCGCCATCGGGCGAGAGGCCGCCACCCGGAACGACGCAATGGACGTGGGGATGATGCATCAGCGTCTGTCCCCAGGTGTGGAGGACGGCGACGCCGCCGATCGCACCGCCGAGCCGGCGTGGATTGGCGGCGAGCGTCGTCATCGCCTCGGCGGCAGCCTTGAACAGGATGGCATAGACGACGGCCTTGTTCTGGAAAGCGATCGCGGCGATCGGTGCGGGAAGTGTAAAGACGACGTGGAAATAGGGAACCGGAAGCAGGTCGGCTTGACGCGCGGCGAGCCACGCGGCTCGGGCTCTCCCCTGACACTTCGGACAGTGCCGATTGCGGCAGGAATTATAGGCAACGCGTGTCGTGCCGCAGTCGTCGCAAGCCTCCATGTGGCCGCCGAGCGCCTCGGTCCGGCACGCAACGATCGCGCTCATCACGCGCCGCTCGACCCGCCCCAGATGACCGGCATGTACACGGCGATAGGCGTCGCCATGCCGGCGCAGAATATCGGCAATCTCGATGGCGGGCCTGTTGGAGCGGATGTCGGAGCGGGTCATGACCCGCATCCCGCTGCGGGTCATCCAGGTGGCGTCACCTCCAGCGACAGGCGATCGAGCGGGCTCTGCGTCGCTCGGATCGTATCGGTGGCGACCTGCGTGTAGCGCGCTGTCGACGACAAATTATTGTGCCCGAGCAAGACCTGGATGATCCGGATATCGGTTCCGTTCTCGAGAAGATGTGTCGCGAAGCTGTGGCGCAGCGTGTGCAGCGTGACGCGCTTGGTCAGGCCCGCAGCCTTCACCGCCGACCGGCAGGCGGCATGCAGCACGGTCTGATCGATCGGATGATCTTCGTCACGACCAGGGAACAGATAAAGCCGCGGCCGGGCGAGCCGCCAGTAGGTGCGCAGGATGCCCAGCAGCTGGGGCGACAGCATCACGTTGCGATCCTTCGCGCCCTTGCCGTGGCGCACCTGGATGACGCCGCGGGCGCTGTCGATGTCTTCGATCCGCAGTCCCGCAACCTCCGAGGCCCTGAGCCCGGCCGCATAGGCGGTGGTGAGCGCGGCGCGGCTCTTCAGGCTCGATACCGCTTCAAGAAACTGAACCACTTCGTCGGCGCTGAGAACGACCGGCAGCTTGCGCGGTTCTCGCGCATAGGGAATGCGCTCTGGGATGAGCGCCTCGCCGAGCGTGACGCCGTAGAAAAACCGTAGCGCACAGACGATCTGGTTCAGCGCCGGCCATGAGATGCCGGTCGAGACCAAATGCACCTGGAAGGCGCGGACGTCTTCCAGCTCTAACCGGTCAGGCGATCGGCCAAAATAGCGGCTGAACTTCGAAACCGCGCTGATGTAGGATCTTTGCGTCGCCGGCGACAGATTGCGGACGGTCATGTCTTCGATCATGCGGCGGCGAAGAGGGCTCAAATCGGCCATCTCGATACTCCTGTCTGAGGGGGTGGGCTCCAACACCCACATCCTCTCAGCCAGGAGGCGATCTATGCCACCTTGCCCCCTACGCCGCGGCAGCGGCTTCGTTCAGTCCCAAATCGATTCAAGCTAGACCCATCCCGCTCTAGCATCGAGCTCGACACCAAATACCCAGCCGTTCTTCCTCTATGTAGCCGATCCGGTCACCGGCTAGGAACACTGGCCTTGTCGACTACATCGCAATAGAAGTTCGGCGGTAGCCGCCGCCGACGTGCCCCCAACGCAGCCTCCGGACCAATTCCACGCTCCGGGCAGTTTCAGTTCTGGTTCCAGGTCTGCCGCATTGGCGGCGCCGCTTGCGAAGAGCGCAATGTCGCCGCCCCCAAAAAACAAACTCTCGATGGCATCGGTCAAAGTAAGCGTCGTTCAGGCCACGGGTCTTGAGCGCGATAGGCCCAGGGCAGTAGCTGGTGATGTCGCGATCTGGACGGCCGGGATCGCCAGCCGGGATAGAAGCCACAGGTCCAGCCCCATCGATCGGCGTCAGCCGGCACGCCGGCGCGCTCGCCAAACCAGCCAATCTTGACGTTGCCATAGAAAACATCCCAGCCCATTCGGTGAGGATCGGCTGATTGCTGGCGTGTCAGCTCGGTCATGTCTTCGATCGGGCATCGTTGCCACAGCTGCGTGAGCTCGGCCGTCGGCCGCTTGCCGGCGCCGCTGCACTTCACGTAGCGTACGCGCCCGGCGAGATCGTGCACCATCGTCGATGGCACGTGGCGCAGCGCGGCCAGGTCAACCGCGCGCGGCGTCTTGCACTCGAGCCAGGGATATCGTCGCCTGGCTTTAGCCCAAGACCTCTAAAATTGGAGTCGCGGGGTTCGGAATTCGCGATCGCTGCTTCCACCCGCGCTGGCCGCCAAAGAAGCTTTCACGGCTTCCGCCTGATCAGCCATCGCAAGGCGTAAGTGACAGATCGGAGCTTGTCGTTTTTGACGACGCCGATCGAAGCCATCCATCCTGCTGCCATCTCAGTTCTAGCCTATGTAGAGGGCCTGTTTTTTGGACGCCGTGTAGGTGGCGGCCTAGTTAATTCGAGCTTCGCAATCGCGGAAAGGGCTGGGCTGTTTGCGATCTTCCCCCAGGACTATCGTATGAGCGCCTCTATCGCGTTCATGGAACCAATTCCACGGCGTCGCTTTTCCCGAGTCAGTGGCCTGGGACTACGAAAGAGACGCGGGCAGCTGGAGGCAACCACATACTGTCCGGGGTTAATTAGACGGCCAAGCCGCTTCTTCACAGTGCGCCAGCTAACTGCTCGTGGAGCTTCCGGACAGGTATCCAATCCGACGCGGTTAAATGAAAAATCAGACGTTGGCTAATGATTCCGGGCCGTGAGGTGATTGGATCAATGTCATCGTCGTGAACCACGACCAGTTCGCCAACTTCCAAGTCGACTTTGCAACATTCCAGCTCCGAGCGGACGGTTGAGCATTGCGACCTTGCGCAGCTATCTCTCATGGCCAGCTTTGCGGCTTTGCTCGGGTTTGCGACTGTGACCGCGTAAGTTATGTGCCTATGCCAGTCGTCGTCGTCATCGCCGTCTTCCTTGATGGCGACCGTCACCAACCGTCCATCTTGCCGCTCCGTGAGGCATTGGCCTACGAGCTAGCGAGCCTCTGCGAGAGCTATCGAACATCCGTGACACGGGGGTGGCCGCGAGGTCGGGGCCGCGTGCGCCAGTCCGTTGTGAGCTGCTGCCGGTTTGATGGACACCGAGATTAGGTGTTTCATGAAGCCGGAGGTGCGCGATGAAGAGACGGAAGTTCAGTCGCGAGTCAAGATCGAGGCGGTCAAGCTGGTCAGGCAGCGTGGGGTGTCGGCGGCGCAAGCCGGCCACGACCTCGATGTTCATGAGAATGTTCTGCGCAAATGGGTGAAGACCCGGTGCAGGCCTTTTCCGGCCACGGGCTGATGAAGCCGGAGCAGCAGGAGATCGAACGGCTGCGCCGTGAGGTCGCCAAGCTGAAGGCCGAGCGGGATCTCCTAAACAAGGCCGCAGCCTTCTTCGCGAAGGAAGCGACATAGCGTGCTTTCGCAGTCGCCGGTGCACGTATTCCGACGCACTGGCACCGAATTTGTCAGGTTCGAGACAAGTGTCGATGTCTCGAAGGCACGCATATACCACGAAGAATTCGCAAAATCTGCATCGTGCAAGAGGCACGGCGCTTGCTTTTGTTCACGGCGTCGCCACCCGGGTTTCGGGGCGTCGATCATGTGGTGACGCTCACATACGGCGTCGTTTTTGCTCCCGAGAGAAACAGAGACCTTGGCAGTTTTTGGGGCGTCGACATCTGAGCCACCGGCGAGGGGAGCGACTAATTGCCGACGATCGCCTAGCCACCACCGGCGGTGGATTCCTTAGCTATGCTAGTACATACGCCGATTCCACGATACCAATGTTCGCAGCACCTGTATTTGGGATTCTTATTGCTCGCCGCCGCGTCCATGTTGGTGGCCAGCATACCTGGTGGTCCGGCCACCGACCTGGATGACCGTAGTCCGGCGAGTTCGCGAGCAAAGTTCCTTGCGCTGTACATTTTGGATTACAGACAGTCGAAACGACGTCCTGTGTTGACCAAGCCCGTCATGGACCTTTTCTGTATCGATCGGGCCAATGCTCCGCTGGGTACCGTCAGCCTTCCATCACTCCCGTGTCTTGGCCATTGGACTGAGCCCCGGCGCAGCAATGAGCAACCAAACTGCACTCGTCACATTCTAAACCACTGCGCGGAGGATGAAATTGCCAAATTTGCTGGAATAGGAGTTGTCGGGCAGCAGCGTCCGAAACTCTATCCGGATGGCCTAACCAATTTTGTCCTATCCACTCCCGCTTCTGTCGGAGACCATACATTTACATCATCCAACGGCACCAAGATCACCTACACCCTGATCATGGCCTTCAATGCCAGCCGCAATGCCTTTGGACCTCAGGTGTATATGGATGCAGAAAATAACGCTGTGGTGTGCGCGATCCCGCCCTCGGACACGGAAACAATCTCCGGATTCCGGAATTCGTTGGCTGACGCTTTCGTCAAAGAGGCTGCCGATCCTGGCAGAGGACTTCCTCGCGTAGACGTCGAACGATCCATTGCGGATGACTGGGCCGCCAAGGCTACGAATGGCATTATGAGCCGTTGTCTGCTTGCGAAGGATGGTGGAGGCGCTCCAATAGTGATAGCCGCTCATTATCAGGGTCTTGACCTTTATTGAGTTCAGGCTGGTTGGAGCACCGTTTCCAGGGGAGCTTCTGCGACGAAAGACGGGGGTAATGCTTGCTGTTGCGTGATGGGAACGCTCTGGCGTCCAAAGTGAAGCAGCGCAGATCCCGTGGCAGGCGCAATACCGGTGCTGGAACCACCAATTGCTTTCTTGGCCGCCAAGAACGCGGCGATCTAATTGGCCATTCTCATAGAAGTAAGTCCGGCCAGAGGACGGACGGAAATTCACAAGGTTCGCTGAGGGAGAACACATGCTCAACGAGAACAAGGTCGTCTGGCCCGACCTGACGGCGTGCTGAAGGAGCTGCCGGTATGGCCGCCCCGGCGCGACCGCCTTTGGGGGGTGATTAAGGCCCGTAACTCGCACAGCACGCGCCTTGTAGTTCATATCGCTTACGGGCCGCGTAACGCTGGCCGAGATCGCGGTATGGCAGCGGTGATTTCGCTGACTAGAGCCTCGAGAATCGTCACCATGGACGATTCATGTTGTTGTCGCGCGATCCGCGTCCGATCTGAGACGTCAATGTCGCGAACCCCACGTATGACTTCAGGGTTCGCCAACGTCACCAAAGATGCAATGGCACGTCGATTGCTTCAGATGCGACGTATTCCGTTATGTCGATGACGGTTCGCAGCCCCTTTTACGGTTCAGATGGGACCTCATCCGATTGATTCAAACTAGTGCTATGATGGAGCTGTCGCGTGGGTCGTACGGCGCGATTTAGCTGGGATTCTGCGGTGCTTCTCCCGGTGGGCAGGTGCGCCTTACTGAGTTCGTGGAGTGGATATGCGTGATCGCTCGCGCCGAATCTTAATGCTTACCATCGCGGGTGTTATTGCGACTGCTTGCGGCGTTGTTGCACCTGCGAAAGCATGGGCGCAAGCCTTCATCTACAATGAGCACCAATCGCGAGCTACCCGGCCGAAGGTGCTCGGCGGCAACCACATGCTCGTTCAGGCGACCGAGGTCGATTACGACTACAACAACAGCCGCATCTCGGCCGTCGGCAACGTGCAGATGTTCTACAACGGCACCAGCGTGGAGGCCGACAAGGTCATCTACGACCAGAAGACCAAGCGTCTTCATGCCGAAGGCAACATCCGCATGACCGATGCGGAAGGCAAGATCACCTACGCCAACATCATGGATCTCAGCGACGACTACCGCGACGGTTTCGTCGATTCGCTGCGCGTCGATACCGAAGACCAGACCCGGATGGCGGCGACCCGCGCCGATCGCTCCAGCGGCAATTACACGGTGTTCGACAACGGCGTTTATACCGCCTGCGCGCCCTGTAAGGATGATCCGAAGAAGCC
>NZ_AUGA01000142.1:0-7490 GCF_000426785.1 Bradyrhizobium sp. th-b2 | reverse complement strand
GCCTTGGGAATGGAAGAACAGCCCCGTCCAGTCTGCGGCCTGATCGGGCGACCGCACCGCGCGATCATGCCGCGGCCCTCACCGGACGGTTACGACGTTTCCGACCTCCCACTGAACTGCATCGGGACACGCGCATGCGCTGACCGAACCACACGGAGATGCACCTCGTCTGCAAATTAATGAGCCGATCAACAAGCGACGTGCGTGGCTCTATCCAGTTGTTTGATCGCACCGGTGACATTAGACGCCGCGAGGCAGATTAGATGGTTTTTAAGTCCATGACCGCAAGAAGAACTGACCATCTCCGGCCGGAAGAACGTTGGTGCCTCGGATCCTAATCATGAATGCCGGTACGGCTCAAATGTCGGGCGCTGATCTGACAGCAGCTCAACTTTCGCTCGCCGCCAACTCGGCTTGCCGTTCAGCGTGGTTTGCTCAGGAGGGAGACCTCATAGTTTCCCCGGTAGCTATCCCAGCCGATCTGCTATCCTTCATCGGCGCGACGCTCAATATCGACGCCTCGAGCCTGTCGCAGCTTGTGCCTGGAGGCGCTCGCAAAGCACCGGTCCTTGATGATTGCACTCTGCTGTCCGAAGCGCTCGTAAAGCGAATCAGCAACTCCATATTCGTCAGAAATCGTCTTGGAGAATCTATCCCTGCTACTTCAGTGAAGGTGTTGCACGCTTGGCGGATGTGCTCTGTGTCGCGCAACCGGGAGATGACTTCGCTCTGCAGCGCGGTCCTGATCTATTGAATCGCAAGAGTCACTTCAGACAATTGGCGACGAGTGTTGGCCTTCTGTTGCCTAACGGACGCGTCACGACGAACCCAGACGAACTATTCAGAGCGGTCACCTCCCTGAGCTCTGAGACCGGCAGCGTAATTGTTAAGTTGGACAATGGAGCCGGTGGGGTTGGAAATGTCATCTTGACCGGCGAGGAGAGCAGTCCACTACCTGGGGCAAGAGATACGCAGCGGATTTCTTGGCGTCGTTTGATCCCGACGCACTCTGGTCCGAGATCACAACAGCGTCATGTAAGACTCTGGTCGTGGAATCTTACCACCCAGCTCAGTCTCTGTTCTTTCTCGAGTACGAGATCGCGGAGGATGGTTCAATCGTTTTCGTCAACAGCGGGAATATACGTCTACGCCGAAGCAAAGATCCGTCTGAGCGGGCTCTCATCTGGACAGGGCTGGAGCTTCCAAGCGACCTGAGCTGAGCAATGTTTGGCCGCCCAAGCACACTCTTATCGATTTGTGGATCTTGCGCGCACTCTGGGGTACCGCGGGATGATCAATATCGACGCCATTCTCGCGAGTGGCGGGCGGTTGCTGTTCAATGAGACGAACGGCCGCTGGGGCGGAGGCTCGGTGTTACACAGCATTGCGGTCCGGTTGCTGGGCGCCGAGTATTTGAAGTGCTACGTCATTCTATCCGTGAGAAACGTGCGATCAAGTTCTCTCCAGGCGGCGTGTGATCGTTTCTCAAGGACGGAGTTCTGTTCGACGGCACAAGCAAACAAGGCGTGATCCCGCTCGCTGCCGATCAAGAGGCAGGCACGGTGGAATGCATCGTGATTGCACGCGATAGGCCCACGGTCCACAATCTGCAGCGCCACTTATTGACGATGTTTGATCGAGATTACAACGGCATCTCCTAAACCAGCCATTCATCCTAATTTGGACCTGCTTCGCGAGCACCCGGGCGATCCCGATATCAACAAACGCAATAGAATCGCCGGGCCTGGCCACCATATCACCGGCGATCGCTGGAAGCTGGAAGCCGCAGCGCGGATCACAAGTTCGTCCGCGTCCTGATCAACGAAGCATCGCGCCCGGCCTTCTTCTCTCAGATCCGACCCGGCGAGAAGGAGAGAGCGCCATCGGCTTCCTCGGCGACGTCGTCGCTGAATCCAAGGCTGCGCATAAAGATCAACAACATCGGCAAAGCCGATCGCTTCATCCAAACGTCCCTACGCGAGTACCCATGCTCGCGTCTTCGAAACGCAAGCTCAGTGAGCCAATGATCGGCCAGTCTGACTTCATTCACTGTCGTTCACGGGGCAGCCTGCATGTCGAACCATCAGCCGGCCCGCCCTCCCGTTAGACCGACCTCTTCAGATTGCGTAACTTTGGATTGGGACTTGGCGCGCGCGGGCCTCCGAACGAACTCGGGCGCCTGACGTTCGAACAGGCCACGGTAGATGCCGCCCGGGCGCGCGGTAAGCATCTCATGCGTGCCCTGCTCGACGAGCTCGCCGCGATCGAACACCAGGATGCGATCCATGCTGCGCACGGTCGACAGCCGGTGCGCGATCACGATCGAGGTGCGGCCCTTCATCAGCCGCTCCATCGCCGGCTGGATCAGCGCCTCAGACTCCGAATCGAGGCTGGAGGTCGCCTCGTCCAGAATCAGGATCGGCGCATCCGCCAGGAAGGCGCGCGCCAGTGCCACGCGCTGCCGCTCGCCGCCCGACAGCTCGACGCCGCGCTCGCCCACCAGCGTGCCGTACCCCTTCGGCAGCCGCATGATGAAGCCGTGCGCATTGGCAAGCCGCGCCGCCTGCTCGATCGCCTCCAAGCCGGCGCCCGGCCGGCCATAGGCGATGTTCTCCGCCAGCGTGCGGTGAAACAGGATCGGCTCCTGCTGCACGATCGCGATCTGGCTGCGCAGCGATTGCTGCGTCGCCTTGGCGATGTCCTGACCATCGATCAGGATTTTGCCGCCGGAGACGTCGTAGAGCCGCTGGACCAGCTTGACGAAGTGCGTCTTGCCGGAGCCGGAGCGTCCGACCAGGCCGACACGCTCGCTCGCATCTATGTCGACCGACAGAGTGGAAGGTAACGTCGTCGAACACGATGCGGCCGCCCTGGATGCCGATCGGCCTCGCATCATCGGCATCGACAATGCCGAGCGGCTCGCCATGGATCTGCACCAGTTCCTCCATGTCGTTCACCGAACGCTGCAAGTTGTTGATGTGCATGCCGACATCCCGCAAGTAGGCGTGAATGATGTAGTAGCTGGTCAAGACATAGGTGACGTCGCCCGGCGTGGCGGCGCCATGCGCCCACAGCAGGATGGCACCGCCGATCACCGAGGCGCGGAAGCACAGCAGCACCAGGAGCTGCGCCGTATCGAGGTGTGGTTGTAGCGGAGCCAGGTCCGCCGCACCCGGCGGCGCCAGCGGCTGATGACGCCGTCGAGCCGGATGTCCTCGCGCGTCTCGGCGCCGAACGACTTCACCACCGCGTTGCAGGCCAAGGCGTCGGCCAGCGTGCCGCCGACCTTGGTGTCCCACGCATTGGAGAGACGTGCGGCTGGCGCGATGCATATCATCGTGAAGCCAATGGTGACAGCCACATAGAATAACGCCCCCAAGCCGACAACCCCGCCGAGCACGGACCAATGCACCCCCAGCAGGATCATCGAGCCGACGAGCACCACCAGCGACGGCAACAATGCGGCCAGCACCGTATTGTTGAGCAGATCAAGCGCCCACATGCCCCGCGTGATCTTGCGCACAGTGGAACCCGCGAACGAGTTGACGTGCCAGTCAGTCGAGAGTCGCTGCGTCCGCATGAAGCCCTCGCGCGCAAAATCTGACATCGTCTTAAGCGTGAACGGCACGATCGCCTGCAAGCCTGCAAGTCGCAGTATAACCGATAGCAGGCCGAGCAAGACGATGCAGCCGAACGAAACCGTCGCCGCGCGTTGCGCCGCAGGGTCGGAGGGGCCCAATGTCAGCGTATCGACTAGGTGCCCGGAGTACACGGGCATGAACAGGTCGGCCACCGTTGCGCCGAGAAAACCGACAAGGATAATCGTGACACGGAGGGGCTGCCTTACCCAATGCTCCAACACGAACGGGAGCACCACGCTGATCACGGCGGCTCGCTTCTTATCTCGAACGATCATGGCACTCGCGATTGTGATGCTCGCGCCTTTCGATGCGGACGCGATATACCCAGTGCTCGACGATCCGAGGCGAAACGGCAATGCCCGAGGGGCTTGGCCGTTGTCGCCTCGAGCTCAGAACGCACAGCGAATACTTGTACGTCCCTTGCCATGGCGCGTAGCATGCCGGCGTTATTTACCATATTGTGCTCGCTGTCAGACTTTCCATTCAGCGAGCAATCAACATGCAATTTTCTCGGCATTGACTTTCCACTTGTGCCAATCGCTCCAGCGCGCCGGCCATACCGATCCTGTCAGGAAGCCGATGGAGCGCCACAGCAAAGCACCAAGCCCACTGCATTCCCTGTAGTCAGTCATCGGACTCACCTCCGGCGCCAAAAGTGCCGCATTATGTTCCGATATGATGCTGTTCTCGCGAACACTGCAATGTTCTGGTATCACATGCGTGGATAAGAATGGCGCCCCGTCGCATCGGCTCAATCGGCAAGTCAGCTATTTTCGCCGGAGGTCATCGGCAGATAAGAGCTACGGTCCACGTTGCCCCCTCCTTTGACCGCCAAGGTAACGAAACCTCTTAATCATCCTGCCTTCCTTCACTGAAGCTTAAATCCGTACCTCAGTTCTGCGACAACTTTCAGCTTGTGATGTTTACGACTGTGCATTCCCAAGGAATCGTGATGCCACCGCTTTGACCAAGTCAAGGCACGAAATTCATGGGAGCTCCCGAGCACCAGACCCGCTGCGAGTGCTCTGGCTACACCAGTCCTCGCCTCGGCAATCGACGTGTCACTTACGGGTTTACCTGAGCAGATCCGGCGTAAAAGCGAGCAGCAAGCAGGCTACTCCGCAAATCAGCGTTGCGCGGTGTCGCATTTCCGACATCGCGGTGGTCAATTGGACACGGCCCGGCATGACGCAAACGTTGCTCCATGTGATGCGGGTCGCTCATCGTGCCGAGGTTGAGCGATTGTTTGAGTGACGCGTACGCGCCATGACGATGTCACCGCGCATGAGCTAAACCTCGGTGCATCTTTATCCATGAATGGTTCGCATCAAGCGTCTCGCGTAAGCGCCTAAGAGACCCCATCTGGCGGAGGGTGTGAGCGATCGGCTATCAGCCGCTGAGTTTGTGAGCCGATAAGGCTTCTATGTCTGCGCCTAATTCTGGAAACCTTCCATATGATCGAAGCGGTCGCCGACAGTCTTGAGGGAGCGCCGCGTCAGCTTCGCCGACGCTGGTCGGACGAGTTCAAGGAGCAAGTTGTGACAGAGGCGCTGGAGCCTGGCGCGAGCGTCTCGACGATCGCCCGCCGGATCGGCATTCACCCGTCGCAGTTGTTCGCCTGGCGCCGTGATGCTCGGGCCGAGCGGCATTATCGCTCACGGCACTCGAGTTGCGAGGTTGTGGTGGCGTCTGTGGAAGGCGCAGTGATCGAGATTGCCAAGGGCGAGGTAGTCGTGCGTGCCGGCGTGGATATCGACGAAGCGCACTTGCAGCGGGTGATCCGCGCGGCCCGTTCGGCATGATCCCCTCTGGTGTGAAGGTGTTCCTCGCCAGCCATCCAGTCGACTTCCGCAAGGGTATCCATGGCCTTGTTGCGCTTGTGCGCGATGCCGGCTCAGATCCGTTCGACCGTGCGCTCGCCAACGGCTGGCCGAGCAGCGAAATCGATGCGCTTATGCCATGGAACGCGGCCGCCTTACGGCCTCACCTTGCCGCTTACTTTCGGTCAGTTCGCATTGAGGGTAGAGGCATGTGTGGACGAAAGCCGTCGCCCACCACGGACGAACAACTGACTGCGCGCCAGCGCTGGTTAGACCGTCTGGCTATGAGATATAAGAGTCCCCCCATGAACGAGCCAGACGAATCCGACCTTTAGAAGGAGTCACGGCATTACCCATAAATTTGCGAACTTCGGTAAGTCGAACGAGAGCGCCACACTCTTTGTTGGACGTTCGCTCTAAGTATGTTCGAACTAGGCTAGTCATCCAGTGGATCGTTGCCACTGTCTCAGCAGGCTGTTGTCATCCGAAAGACGGCAAACCCGGGCGCGGCTCCACCTTTCTCCTCGAGCTCGTCAGCTTCTCGAAAGCCAACCTTCCTAGCATTCGAACCCGGTCTCTAGATGCCAATGCCGCCTATGCTGAACTAGGCTACCCGCTGGGCGGATCTGCAGGAGACTTCGTTATCATAATCGAAAGGAGAGCTTTATGGATTCCAATCGGATAAACGGTGGCGGCGCGCAAGGGTCCCCACCGGGGTACGTCCGGACACAGGAGGATCATGATCTATTTAGGCAGGCCGCGAATGAAGCCGGGTCATTATCATCTGCCGCGCTTGTATCGGCGCAGGCTCCGATTTGGAGTTCGAGCGCTCCATACGGAAGCTTTTCACGCGAAGGCTACTCTTGGAACAACGACGTATGGGGTCCGCGCCCTGGGCCTCAGACGATTTCGGTGAGTGGCGTCAACCGGTGGAGCGTATGGTCGAACCAGCCTAATACGCCGGGCATCAAGAGCTATCCGCACGAGGCTTTTAGTATCGGGAAACCGCTCAGTTCAATCAAAACTCTGAGCTCGAGCTTCAATCAGGAGGTTCCTACTGGCGGCGCCTGGGATGTCGCCTACGATATCTGGGACAGCTCAAACCAGCATGAGGTAATGCTCTGGACAAACTACACCGGAAACTCGGACGGGAGCGGCAACGTTAAGCCCATTTCATATCATTATGCCCCTTCCGGTGCGGCGATTCCGGTCTACAGCAATGTCAATGTAGGCGGAGCGACTTGGAACGTGTTTGAAGGTGAAGGCCCCGATGGTCACAAGGTCATCTCATTGCTGCGCACTTCGAAGACCAACAGCGGGACAGTGGACATCAAGAGTATCCTGCAGTGGATCAAGTCGAAGGGGTACTTTGGCGACATAAACGTCGGTAGCGTCCAATACGGCGTCGAGATTACCTCGTCCCCGGGGGGAAAGAACTTCAATTTCAACAACTGGTCTGTGACCTCGAAGTGAAGATCCGTGTGCGGGCGGCAAGGTGAGCTGCGCTTATGCCAATGAGCCACGCTGGCTGACGGCCTTAGCTTGCGCTTACCGCTCGCTCGCGGCCGTAATGGACACATTCCCGCCGCACCAGCCCCTGATGAAATGTCGCGGACGTTCTGTACGCGTTCGGTGATGGCTTCGCTGGAAGGATCACTCGCGTCGACTGCTTGACGGCCGGCCCTCGCGGTCAAGGCCTCTAGCAGGCTGTTGAAAAAGGTGCTCGCCGCCGACCAGCGACCGTGATTCATTGGCTCTGACGAGATTCGGAGATGGTGCGTGCGCGGCGGCGACAATCGAACGGGCGAGCTGTTCAGCTACGTCGATCTGGAGGCGCGGGTGCGGCGTGACCATCCGCTGCGAGCGATCCGGACGATCGTGAACGAGGCGCTGTCGACGCTGGAGCGCGAGTTTGCCGCGCTCTATTCGCCGATTGGGCGGCCGTCGATCCCGCCGGAGAAGCTGCTGCGGGCGATGCTGTTGCAAGCGTTTATTCGATCCGCTCGGAGCGGCTTTTGATCGAACGGCT
>NZ_AUGA01000141.1:0-7496 GCF_000426785.1 Bradyrhizobium sp. th-b2 | reverse complement strand
CGCGAGATCGTGCGGGATTCGATGCAGGTCAGTTTCACCATGCTCGGCGAGGAAGATCCCGACGCTGTCATGGTCGAGTATGTCGACGAGAGCACCTGGCGGCCGGCGCAGGTGCAATATCCGCCGGAGAGCGACACATTTACGTCGGTCAATGCCGAGACCAAGCGCGTCGACGGCATCGTCAACCGTGACCAGGCATTCCGGGAATGCGCGTTTTATTATCTGCAGTCGATCTATCGGCGGGAAAACGTCGCGCTCGGCTCAGAGTATGAGGGCAGGGCGATCACGCGCGGATCTGTGGTCAGGGTTCAATCCGATCTGCCGGAGAACTACGGTTACGGCGGCGCCGTCGTCGGCGTCGCCGGCGCGACGCTGACGCTCAGTCCTGCGCCGGTCTGGGATAGTGGGCCGTTCTATATCCGGTTGCGGAAGCCGAACGGGAAATTCTTTGGTCCGGTGCTTTGCAGCCGCGGCGTCGACGTCGCGCATGCGGTCCTCGACGCTGCCAGCCTGGCGACCGCGGAGAGCGCGCAGGCGACGACGCTGACGGCCGTCCTGGCCCGCGAGGATGGTGCGGAATATCCGTCATTTGACCTCGGCACGGGTGCAAGCCAATCGCGGCTGTGCGTTGTCCTCGACGGCTCGCCGAACGGCGACCAGTTCACGCTCAACATGGTGGTTGATGACGAGCGGGTTCACGCGACGGATCTCGGCAACCCGCCGGTGCTGCCGAGCGCGCAATATCCGTCAAACGACAAGGTCCCGCTGGTCTTTGGGCTCAATGCCTACATCAGCCAGGGCACGGCCGAGCCGCGGCTGTTCGCCAGCTGGTTTCCGACCGCGGGCGCGCTCTACTACGTCGCCGGCGTCTCCTATGACGAGGGCAAGAATTGGACGCAGGTCTTTGAGGGTGCCGAGAACCAGTTCGATACGGTCGTCAGCCTGGCCGCGGTGCGGCTGCGCGTCCAGGCGGTCAATGCGACGATGCGCGGCGCCTATTCGACCGTCGACCTCGAGGCGCCGACCGTCAAGCTGTCGCCGGGCATGGTCACGCTCGAGTCGTTCAATGCGGCCCTGAAAAATCAGGTCACGGCGGTCGCGGATCAAGATAACGACGAGATCAATGCGGCCCTGCAGCTGATCTCGTCGACCGCTGCTAACCAGGACGCCCGCAACTGGCTGGACAAAAAGTCGATCAAGTCGGAAATCTCAGCGCGCGTCGGTGCGGCCTTCGCGCAGATCTCGACAGTCCAGACCGTGGCAGTCGACGCGCAGCAGGCGGTCGCCGATCTCACGACGTCGGTCAGCGCTCAGTTTGGCGACGTCAACGCATCGATTACCGAGCAGTCGAGCGCGATCTCGAGGATCGACGGCTATGCCGCCGCGGCGTGGTCGCTAACCCTCAACGTGAACGGCTACATTTCCGGAATTCAATTGGTCAATGGCGGATCTGGCATCTCGGCCTTCACGGTCGTCGCCGACAAGTTCCAGATCCAGCTGCCGGGCTACAACGGGAATGCACCAAAGGCTGTTTTTACGGTTGGCACGATCAACGGCGTCGCCTCGATCGGCATCACGGCGAATATGTATCTCGACGGCGTGCTGACGGCACGCATGATGAACGTCGGCACATTGAGCGCGATCACGGCCAATGTCGGCACGCTGACCGCTGGTGTGATCCAGAGCTCGGACGGCAAGGTGGTCCTCAACCTGACCGCTGGCACTCTGATTATTTCGGAGTGACCGGACGATGGCGGTCCGGATCTATATCGATGCATCGCGGGTGACGGTGTCGAAGCCTGGATACGACGCGCAGTTTCCGCCGGCCGTCGATTACAAGTATCTGTCGCTCGACAGTCGGCTCAACCAGGGCAGGCCTCTCGAGGTGGGGCTGATTCCAGCCTACACGTTCCTGAGTGGCACCAAGATATTCTATTCGGGCACGTATCCGACGCCGCCGGCGGTGGACATCGTCCCTTACAGTCTGTCCTCGGGAGTCGCGGGATACGGTCAGACGCTGGTCATGCGGGACGCCAACAGCTCTACCGCCATTCAGCGCTCGCCGTTCGCTGTGCTTTGCGCGAGGGATGGGTTTACGCCGGATGATTCTGGCCTGGTGTTCGCAAGGTACTCCCGCTTGCACGGGCTCGCGTTCAATCTGTTCTATATCGCTTGGAAGGTCTGGTAATGGCTCGCCGGTTCCTGTTGGGCCTGCATCCGAGCCTCGGGCAATATGGCGTCTGGCTTTCCGTGCCTGCTGTCGACGTCGTCACGGCCACTGCCGCAGCGCAGTTCCTTTTGAAATCGGACGTCAAGAACGAGCAGGTCATCATGTCGGGCAGCATCTTCCTGCCGGCTCTCAGTGGAGCGGTTGCGATTCCGTATCCGGCGACCCTGCCGCAAAACCCGTTTGTCTCGTTTCGCACCTACATCGACTCGGGCGTCGTGTCCTACCCTTACCGACTGGATATGGCGGTGCCGAGGGACATCACGATCGGCGGCGTCGTCTATTACGAGATCCAGAACGGATTTCAGATCCAGAACAACACCATGACTTTCAACAATCTGATTTCTGAGTCCTACGGCATTTATGTCGACTACATGATCTTCAATCGGAGCCTTGGGTGACGCAGCGGGTTTTTATGCAGGGCGGAGCTAGCGCGAGGCTCGTCGTTAGCAAGCCTGGCGTTGACGCAGCGCTCGCCAACCTGGATCAAACGGTGTTCGATTCCCGCTGGTCTGGTCACCAGTTCTATTTGAGCGGCACCCTGGACAGCATCAACGATAGTACCGCTCAATTGAACTTCGGGGAGACGCTCGACGCGCCGCCGTTCATGCTGGGTTATTGCGATCCGAGCGTCCTTCTAAACCCTGGCGCACAATATCTGCAGTGCGAAGCCTACCGCGGCGGCGGCACTGATTTCTGGATCTACGCGGCCGTGACGACCTCGTCCATCGTGTTTCGGTTCAAGTTCGGCAACCAGCAGGGACGGCTCTATTTCTCGCTGTTCAGGAGGATCGCAGGATGACGGGGGTGACACTCGACGCGGCATGGGCGGTGCCTGGCTACACGCCGGCGAGCGTCGGCGGAGAGGCGGTCGCGGTCAGTCCAGAGGCCATTGCGGTCACGATCGAGGAGCCGGAGGCGGTCAACAAGACCAAGACGCTGATCCGGCACGACGAGAACGGAATTATTACGCAGGTCATTCTCGACGCCGTGCGACCCATGGACGAGATCTCCAAGTCGTTCGCGGAGGCCGGCATCGATCACATTCTCTATGATGGACCTGTCGATATCAAAGAGGCTTATGTCGACCTGTCGACTGATCCGCCGGAAATTCGACCCAAGCCGGAGGTTGTCATCAGCGGCGAGATCCGGCCGATCAAGGCGGACGGCGTCGATGCTCTGCATCTGACTGTGCAGCCGGAAACGTTCGCGGTTTATGTTTGGTACGACGGCAAGCTGGTCCACCAGGAGGACGTCGCCGATGGAAAGATCGAGTTCGCGATCGACCAGGCTGGTGCATTCCGGGTGACGATCGTCGCCGGGCAGCCGTACAAGGTCGGCGCCTTCGAGGTGGTCGCGCAATGAGAATTCAGATTGCGCCTTTGGTGCAGGAGAAGAAGCGCGCCGAGCGCCGGATCAACACGTTCCTTATGGTCGACGGCCATGACGTCGCGCATGCGCGCAAGCATATGCTGGCGCTATCCGTCCAGAATGGCGCCGCTGCGACCGCGGAATTCGAGGAGGCCGCGCGGATCGAGGGCAGGACCGCGCAGGAGCTCGCGGCCGTCATCCTGGCGAAACCGGACGAGCTCATGGTCAAGGAAAACAAGCGCAGGGGGCTGATCGTCGCGGTCCGGAACGCGCAGGGCCTGGCCGAGCTGAATAAGATCCTCGCCGATAACGGTGTCCCGGCGCATTACGAGGACCAGCGGCTGGCCCTGCTGCCTTAGTCCAGCGGACTCCGCTCCACAAAACCCAAAAAGACAATCGAGAGGTTATCGAGATGACGGCGCTTGCCAGTTACGCGACCGGAACGATTTCCGTTGCGGCCAACGGTACCGTTGTGACCGGATCGGCGACGATCTGGTCGGGCACGAACGTCCGGCCTGGCGACATCCTGCAGATCGGCAATTTTCAGACGATCATCGCTGACGTCACTGATCCGACGCATCTCGTTATCCCGCCATGGGGCGGCGGCGCGCAAGCCGGCGTCGCCTATGTGGTTTGGAAAGTGTCGCCGCAGCGCATCGCCGGCGCGCAGGCGATGGTCGACGTTTCGACGCTGGTCGCTGCGCTGAATACGACGGGCTTCTTTTGGTTTGTCGATGCGTCGCTCGCTGCGCCAGATCCGTCGCTCGGCTCGGATGGACAATTTGCCCTGCAGCCGTCGACCGGGAAAATGTGGGTTCATGTCGCCGGCGCATGGTCCTTCCTCGGGATCTATCGCGGCCTCGGCACGCCGGCGCCGTATGACAACGCGAAAACCTACAACCTGATGGACGTCGCAACCTCTGGCGGCTCGTCCTACGTCTGGATCAATCCGGCGCCGGGCTCCGGCCAGGCGCCGCCGAATGCGACCTATTGGGCCGTGCTCGCGAGCAAGGGTGACCAGGGCGCGCAGGGTATCCAGGGCGCGGGTTACGGCGGAACGTCGACGACGTCGCTCACGATCGGCGCCGGCGCGCAGGCGTTCACGACCCAGGCCGGCCTGGCGTATCAGAACGGCGCGCGTGTTCGTGCGAGCTCGACGGCCAATCCGTCGAATTGGATGGAGGGCCTCGCGACCTATGCCGGCACGACGCTGACGATCACAGTCGACAAGACCAGCGGCGCCGGCACGATCGCGAGCTGGAATTTCAACATCGTCGGCCAGCCTGGCGCCGGCGATCTGAGCTCGGCGAACAATCTTTCGGACGTGGCAAACCCTGCGACGGCGCGGCTCAATCTCGGCATCCGCCAGGTGATCGACTTGAGCGGTGTGGCCGATTGCAACGCGATCATTACAACCGGCTCTTACCAACTGAGCAGCACAACGAACGTCAATGCGCCGTTCGCCGGCGCGCTGTGGTACCTCGAAGTGCTGGCCTATAGTCTCGCAGGCTATGTCGAGCAGCGCGCGATTGTCCTCAACGGCACGCCTACCAATACGCAAACCTATTTCAGGGTGCTGCAGGCCGGCACGTGGTATCCGTGGCGCCTGTTGCTCGCACATGACGACAACCTGGCCGCTCTGGCGAACAAGGCTACCGCCAGGACAAACCTCGGCGCGGTCGGCCGGCTCAACCTGCTGCGGTTCACGGCGTCAGGCACATACAATCCGTCCGCGAATATCATCGGTGCACTGGTTGAAGTGCTCGGCGGGGGCGGCGCCGGCGGCGGCGTTTCGCCGAATTCGTCTTATGTGCTCGCGGGGCCTGGCGGCGGCGCCGGCGGAAGGTCGCTCCGATGGCTGACAGCCGCGCAGCTCGGCGCCGCACAGACGGTTGCGATCGGCGCCGGCGGAGCGGGCAACTCCGCCGGCGCCGGCGGCACGGGTTCGCCGACGAGCCTAGGATCGCTCGTCGTCGCTGCCGGCGGTCTCGGAGGCGGCGCCATGTCGACCGGCTCGGTTGGCGCGCCAGGTGGCGGCGGCACCATCACGACAGGCGATTATGGCTTTACGGGAAACACGGGAGACAACGGCCACTATCAGCAGATGGCCTCGACGACAAACATCATCGTCGGCAAGGGCAAGGGTGCTGATAGCCCGTATGGCAGCGGCGGCGTCGGGATCATGGGCAACGCAACAGCCTATCAATCGAACGGGAACGCGGCAACCGGGTTCGGCGCCGGCGGCGGCGGCGGTCTCTCCAACCAGTCGGCCGCGTCCAACATTGCCGGCGGCGCGGGCTCGTCCGGCTTAATCAACATCTGGGAGTTTCTCGCACAATGATCGGTTACATTCTCGACGCGCAGGGAAGCATCGTCAGCGCGCTTGTGTTCGACGACGAGCCTGCGGAGTTCACGCCGCCAGACGGCCACACGCTCGTCATGGGCGGAGAGTACGCGATCGGCGGCACGCTGGTCGGCGGCGTGTACTCGCCGCCGGTGCCGCCGGCAGCTGATCCGCTGCCGCCTCCGCCTCCGCCGGATTCCTGCACCAAGCTCGGCCTGAAACGCGCCTTTGATGAGCTCGGCAATTGGGCCACGGTCAAGGCCGAGATCGCGGCGGATGCGGCCGTCCAGGAGGAATGGGATCTCGCGACCGAGATCCGGCGAGCTGATCCTCTGGTGCAGCACATGATCGCGGTCGTCGACCTCTCCGACGAGCAGGTCGACCAACTGCTGATTCGCGCGAACACGCTGGTCTAACCGGGCGGCGTGCGGCCCGTGCGCGGATATCGACACGCGCCCGCAACCGAAGTCGGACTTCTTAGCGGGCATCGGCCTATCCAATGCTCCGTTCAGTCATGCTGCTGACGCAATCTCTGCGTTAGTTGGTGAGAACTAAGAACACTGTGCGAGGGGCCGCCCTGGTTCCCTCATCGGTTCCGTCGCCACGATCGGCACGAATCCGCAAAAAAATTGGCGCAAGTTCGAGAACGCCTCCGCGTTCGTTTGGCCATGTTTTGCGGCATCGGGAACCGAACAATCGAAAACAATCAGTCAAGGAGTTATGAATGCTGTTTCGCTCGAGCGCCGCAACTTGCGGCGCCGTAGTCGCGTTTGCCGTTTCCGTAACAGTTGCTCGAAGTGAAATCGAAGCAGTTCATTCTAGCGCCGTCGTCAATGATGCTTGTGGGGATGCGATCGTTGGCGCTGCATCAATGTACAACCCGTTCCGGCCCGGATCGCAGGAGGGCGGCCCGAACACAGCCTCCGGCGAGCGCTATGATCCCTCCGTCTGGGCGGCTGCCATCAAGACGAGCTTGCGTCAGAAATTTGGTGGGGTCCAATATGGCGCGAGGCCGAAGTATGCCCTCGTTGAGGCTGTAGGCAAGAAGGTTATCGTCAAGATAAATGACGTGGGGCCACTAACGCCTGGTCGCGTCATTGACCTCAATGAGCAGACTATGCGCTATTTCGATCCAAGCCTGCAGCTCGGGGTGATTCATGGCGTAACAGTTAGGCCGCTGTCCGGCGACTATTGGATCCCCGGACCGGTTGGCTGAACATCGCTCGCGAAAGAGGTATAGGTAGAGCACGGCCCCTCCTGGACGGAGGGAACGCCTCGATGGCCTGCTCGCTACTGCATCTTTGAGACGATGCTACTTTCGCGACAATGCGCCGGCCGAGGCGGGCGCAATTTTCGTTGCCATCAGCTCTGAATGTAGAGAACCAGTCCGAATGTCCCTCGTGCCCCTGAGCGGACATCGGCGCATTGGCCACCGAAGTCGGCTTTTGACCGAAGTCGACCATCCGCTCCGTTGACCGGCGGACCCAGCTACTCAGATCAAGCGATCTACGGCCTGTTGCAGCGGGTGATCGCGGCCCCTCCGACAGCGACCAA
>NZ_AUGA01000140.1:0-7474 GCF_000426785.1 Bradyrhizobium sp. th-b2 | reverse complement strand
AGTCACGAGCGCGTGAATCACGATGTTGATCACGCTGATGACGGTGCCAAGCAGGAACTGGACTGCCATCGCGTGCTCCCATCGCGGACTCGGCCATGCTCTTGGTTTGGTGGGTCAGCGATTGTTATCCAGCGAAGGGGCTGAAGAGCCGCCTTGATGCAGATCAAGAGAGCGCGGCGGCCCATAGCCAACATCTCCCCGCTGCGGAGCGCGTTCGGTACGGATCCAGGCAACCGTCAGTTCCCAAGCCACCGACAGAATGATCGGTCCGATGAAGAGGCCAATGATGCCGTGGACGAGGGTTCCCCCGATCACCCCGATCAGGATGACGAGTGCGGGCGTGGTAAGGCCTCGCCCCATGACGAGCGGCTTTAGGATGTTGTCGAGCACTGATACGATCACGAGAAACACCGTCAGCAGAAGCGCGATCGGGAATTCCTTGTCGGTCCAGATCCAGATAATGACCGGCAGGATGACGATCGTTCCGCCGATCTGCACGATCGACAGTAATAGCACCACGAACGCCAGCAGTCCCGCGCTGGCGATACCGGCCAGCTTGAACCCGATGCCGGCGAGCAAGGATTGAAGGATCGCGACGCCGATCACACCCTGGGCGACCGCACGGATGGTGGTACCCGCGAGGTCCAGAAAGTGCTCGCTCTGGTCCGGCACGATCCGTGACAGAAAGTCACGACCCGCGGCCACGAGCTGCGGGCCATATGGAAACAGGACGCCAGCCACGACCACGGACAGCAAGAACTTCACGGTCCCCACACCGGCATTGCCGGCAAATCCAAGCAAGGTCGTCGCGAGGGGCTTGAGATAGGGCACCACTTCGCGCAGAAGCGAACGCAGATTGGTCGAGGCCTGATCCCAGAGATCGAAGAGCCGAGGCCCGACGAGTGGCCAATCCTTGATCGATTGAGGTGGCGAAGGAACCAACATCTCGCCCGCCGTCATTTGACCGGCAAGATCCCTGATCCCGTCGACTGCGCCCATGCCGAGCCACGTCGCGGGCCCGATGACAACGGCAAGACTGATAAGGGTTAGGATCGCTGCCGCAAGTTTCGGCCGGCCGCCGAGGATTTTGGCGAGGCGCTGAAACACCGGATTAAGCGCAACGGCGAGCACGACACTCCAGGCCAGGATTGGCACGAACGGACGGATCAGGAGCACTGTCCAGGCGATCAGGACCGCGAGCAAACCCAGCCGGATCACAAGCTGGATGATCTCGTCTCCGGAGATGATCTGACGGAGTGTTCTCACGGACGCGCCTTCAGCCTTGGCCACGCATGTTGCGGGTGAGGGAGCCTAGTCCCCCTCTCGCGCGGAGGGCTTGATCCAGATCAATCGAACACGACCGAGCGCAAGTGCGCCAACCTGCTGACTGACGACTGATCCACTCGCCTTCTTGCAGCCACCGGCATGGCCTTCGGATGGATCGGCTCGACGGTGGCTTTCGGCGCGGAGCCGCCGCTCTGGGTCAACTAACAAGAGGAAGCCTGATCCTAAACGACGCGCCGCCATGATCCCTATTTCTCGCTGATATCAGCCCCTTGTGTGCCGCGATGATAGTGCGCGCGATGGATAGTCCCATCCCCATGCCTTCGGCCTTGCTGGTGTAGAACGGCGCGAAGACCCCTTCTAGTTTGTCTTCGGGAATGCCTGGACCATGATCTGACACGGATAGCTGAGCGAAGCTTTCGACCCGCGAAGTTCGGATGCTGATGATGCGATTTTCGCTCGGCTTGTCCTTCATCGCGTCGATCCCGTTCACGACAAGGTTCAGAATGACTTGTTGAAGCTGGATGCGGTCGCCGAGCACCGGAAGCGCACCCGGCGTTATCACGCCGATCAACTCGGCCTTTCGTGCGAGAGCCAACGCCGAGAGAAATTCGATGGTTTCCCGTGCGACGTCATTGAGGTCGAGACGTTTCAGTTCGAAGGGTGCCTTTTTCAGAAGGCTGCGCATGCTGCGGATGACCTCCTTAGCGCGCCGGTCATCGTTCAAAATATCGTCCACAATCTCGTTCAGTGCGGAAATGTCAGGGCTGGGAGATTGCAGGATTGCCTTTGCGGTTTCGGCATTGGTCAGAATGGACCCGAGCGGCTGGTTGATTTCATGAGCGATTGAGGCGGTCAGTTCACCAGCAGTCGAGAAGCGATTGACATGAGCAAGTTCAGCCATGCGCTGCCGCGCCTGCACTTCGGCAAGTTGACGCCGACGATGCTCACGCAGCAGGACCGAGATAAACCCGGTCTGTATCAGAAGAACCGCGACGATGGATGCGATCTGCCACCTATACCGCTCCCAAACCGCTGGCTGTCGGAAGTAGACGGTGCTGCCAATAGGCAGGTTACTGTCGCTGATCCCAAACCGCTGCATTTGCCGCCAGTCAAATTTTGGCGACGCGTATTCGATGGCCGGAGTTTTGATATTGCCTGCTTTTTCTCCCTCAAGGATGCGAATGGCAACGGCTGCGGCTATCCGCCCTCCCTCAAGCGGAGAGAACATCGGTCCGCCAACGACATTCTCTCCGAAAAAAGAACCATCGAAAGAGAAAATCGGCGCGCTGGCTGAGGCAGCGAGCTTATTCAGAGCATTGCCCGTTTCGTGTGTCATCCCTGCCGCATCGACATTCATTAGAACAAAGAAGATTGCGGTATGAGGCGGAAGATGTTCTGCTTTCTTAAGAAGCTCGTCGAATGGAAGTTCATCGTACCATTTTAGCTCGACCCGGCCCGCGAGCGGCACGAGTTCTCGACGCATTTCTTCCGTCCAAAATCGCTCTATTTGGGAAGTGCCGTTTACAATTGCGATGGTCTTTGTGTCGGGCAAGACGCGCATGATATTCTCGAAGAGAAACGGAACATCATTCGTGGCCGACACTACAGCGTCATTATCCGTCAGTTTTTCATATTGAACTAAGCGCTGGTCTACGGCTGTAATGATCATCGGCACCATTGGAAAAATAAGCTGACGATGGCGCTGGATGAAACTGGCTGCCGGTGCGCCGAGGGCTACGATAAGGTCGGGCGGATGGTCCGTGTAGAGGGTGCTAAGGTACTCAACGACGGCACCTTCTAATTTTTCCTGAGATTGGCCGGCATTCACAAGTGAATGTTCCAGAAATTCCACCGAACTCTGCGAGTGCAGGTCTATTTCTGTGCGAATGGCCTGAGCGTAGTCGCTCCAAGGTTTGGAACGAGGACCGAATGAATGCAGCATCAGAACTCGTTTGGGCCCTGGATCAGCCGCCTGACTTTGAGCCAGCGTCGCCAGCAAAAATGCGACCGCCAGCGCGGCGGCGAAGGTCCACGTGCAAGATCGCCATGATAAGGCAACTAGCCAAAACTGCATTGCTGTCTTACCGCGACGATGGCCCGCGACTGATCGAGCGAACAGAACCGCTACGGACTGTCGCCCTGCCATACGACATCCTTCCTCAATATCCGTCGCCCCAACGATACTGCCATGCGATAGCAACTGCCGTCAGTTCGCTTCCTGTTCGGGTCGTGATGCCGGTACTGGCAGAGAGCTTGAGTGAGTTCTGTCGATTGATCGGCAAGGCGACCGTCAAGCCAGCTCGCGTTATCGCCTGCTCGTTATCACTTTTGACGCCGTTGAGGGCCGTGCGGCCGCCCGCGAAATAGAGCCCGTCCAGCGCCATCCATACGCCGGACTGAAACGTGTAGATGACATGTCCCTGCACGGCATAGATCGGAGCCTGCGAGAACGTATTGCCGCCGAAGAAGTCGGTGTTGTTGCTGAAGAAAGTTACGCTTGGGGCTAGCTCGACGGTCCATGGACCCCATGCCTTTGAAATCCCGAACTCGGGCCGGAATGACCAGCGATTTCCGCCTAGGTTTAGCAGCTTCGTGTTGTCATACTGCCCGACCGGCGCGGAGACCTGCATGCTTACTCCGACGATTAGATCCTGCCGATAGCTGGCGAATTCCTTCGCCGAGAGCGCGGGTGCCCCAAACAAGTTGACCGAGAAGCGAAATCGCGGATCGCCCAAGCCCAACATCTCCCGCTCGCGCGGCTCACCGTTCACGAGGCCATGCGCGGCGAAAGACGATGTCGGCACGATCACATCAAGCTTGGCAGACTGGCCCGCAAGCTCGAAGGACCGAACATAGGCCACCACCCCGGTGTCGGAGCGGAATGTGGTGTCGGCAATCGCCGTGTTGGGATCGAACGCGAGCTTGCCTTGCGAGTAAGCGTAACCCGCGAGCAGAAAATTCAACCCGATAGGCGTATTGGAGTAGGATCGCGGCTCTGCCTCCTGTGCCTTCGCATTGGAGACTACGGACAAAGCGGCGATCATTCCGTATGCCAAGCAGAGAGAGAGCCGCCTTGCGACACGCGCTTCAGGCGCATCGGAGCTTGCGTCGACCACAACGGGCGCATCAGTGACCGTCAATTGCACCCCAACGCCATGCCGGTTCATCGAAGCATCCTACCAAGCGCCCCTGTCGGTTCAAGGGATCGAACGGTCCATTGGCAACCTTCGTCATCGTTTTATGCTTCAGGCACGAGGAGCCACGCAAAGGCCCATCTCGCCGAAATCGGTATCCGTGGTAGCGCGGTCCCCGCATAAGTTGCGCCTCGACAGGACCCTTAAGGAACGATGACGAACATCCGGCATCGCAGCGCCCTCACCAGTTCTCGGTAGGACTACAGAGAGGCCCTATTCACTGTTCTAGGCATATAAGTTTCGACAGGTCGCAATGCGTTTCTTGACCCAAATCAACGAGCGGACCGGCCACAGATTCAAACGTTCACAGCATGAAATGGGATCGGATAACGATGGCTGGCTGCGTCTCAATCGCACTTTCCGTGCTGATCCTGATTGTTATCTTCACGATTTAGCCGAGCGCCTTCCGGCGCTCTCCGTGGGTGAACGGAGTTCCGGTGATATAACTTTTATGGCTTGGCACAAACTGCACTGGCGTTACCGAGTTTTCCCGGCTTAAGTCTTCAACCTAAAAGAGAGGACGGTTGCGTTATGCTGGACGACCTACTCTACAAGGTGCTCGCTGTAGTTTTCGGGCTTTGCCCTGTCGCACTGACAGCCGCCGTTATGTTTATTTCAGGGTAATTCCCCGCAACCTGGCCCGACCGACCACCCGGGCCGGTAGATCGGCGTCGGGTCGGGACCTGTATCTCGCTCAGCGTTTCATTGTTCATCAAAGGAACGCTCGACCGGCTCGGCTGCCACACTGGCGGCGGGGCTGATAGGTTTGGATCGGCGATGGAGCGCTCAGGGTCGCGCGCGCGTGTCGTACCGCAAAATTCGCCCCATGTGCGGACCCTTACTGACTACCCTGCGCGTTAGCTCCCGTTAGAGCGTCGCCGCCACCCCCCCCTTGCGCTGGGCTAGCACCACCCCTCCTCGCGCTCGCGGCGCACCGCCGCGCTCGCCGGGTTCTTCGACTTGAGCCACGTCCTCGACCGCCCGCTGCGATACGGTGCATCCCCGCTTCGACACGATGCCCTCCAGCCCCATGCGGCAGACGTGCTCGAACACGGTCGGGCCGTCACCCGTCAAATGCTCAACGAACCGAATGGCGCGCCGCTTGGCTCTGCCGATCAGCTTGGCGAGCCGTCGCTTGCGCTTGATCAGCGACAGGTCGCGCAAGTCGTCGCCGTCATGCTCGATCAGGTCGAAGGCGTACAGCACCGCCTCCTGGCCCTGGCGTCGGCCCCGCAGCGCACGGAAGTCCGGCGTCCCGTCGTCGCGGGTGATCACCGCCTCGCCGTCGATCAGGAACGAGGACGTTGCGCGTGAAGCAGCGGAGCCGCCTACGGTTACGGGGTCGGCGCGGGCGTCGCGGGGGCGGCAGCAGTCGCAACCGCCGGCGCCGTCGCTGCGGCTTCACCCGGCTATTATGGATGGGGAAACACCGGTTCAGGGAACACCACCTGGACTAACGCTTACGCTGCCCAGACCGATCCTTATTTCGGCAAGCCCCATTATGCAGTCAGGGCTTACGCAGGAGCCTCCCTCTATTACGGCTATACCGGATGGGAGGATTACTCCGGGCGTAACTCTGCAAATGTGCGCCGGGCACCATGACCAAGCTGGACGACGGTCGGATGTATCTTTGCCAGTAGGGCAAGCGGAATACTCCGGAAAAGGCAGCTCTGTGAGTCGCCTTTCCTGATTTTCGCGAAACCGCCGCGTGTGCGAAATCATCACTGGCAACAACGACTGCCCGACAGGCTCGATAAAACAGCCCCGGCCGAGGCCGGGGCTTTAGGTCCGCTGGAGATAGCTTGGCTGTCAGTAGCGCGCCGCCACCGGCGTCGAGTAGCCGCCGAAGCGGTAGTTGATGCGCAAGGTGACCATATCGACGTCTTGGCTGATCCGATTGAGCGCACCGGCAACAATCGGATTGACGACAGAGAACGAATTGTTCGCGTTCCCCATGAACAGATGGTCGTATTCAATACCGGCAGACCAATTTGGTGCAAAGCCGTACTCCCAGCCCACACCCACGGTCCCACCCCAGCGGGTCGCGCTTGCGGAGGCCAGTTCGGCGCCGGTAAGCGTGCTAAGGATGCTGAAACGATTGCTCGTGACCGCCGCGCCGCCCTTCACGTACAACAGTGAGGCGTTCCAGGCGTAGCCGATCTGGCCAGTGAAAAGCCCGATGCCGTCCGTTGTCGTGCGGGTCGAGAACGCCGGAGCGATAATACTGGCACGCTGGCTGCTGAGATCAGCCCAATCCCCCTGGGCTTCCAGGCCGAACACCCACTGATTGGCCTGCCAACGGTAGCCGATCTGCCCGCCGACGAGGCCTCCTGACCGCTCGCGGCAGCCGTCACCGATGACCGTACCGGCCACCCCCACGAAATCCCAGCAATTTCGGCTCTGTCCCCAGCCGCCGTTGGCGCCTATGTAGAAGCCGCTCCAGTTGTAGATCACCGGCAGCGGAGCCGGAGGCGGGGCCTTGACGGCCATGTCGGCGGCCGATGCAGGTGCGGCGCCCATGGCAATTGCCGCGAAACTGACAGCGGCGGCTAAGAACTTTCTCATCCCAGTGTCCCCTCTCTCAACTGCACGTTCGCATGCAAACCACTTGCACTACCGGCGCAGAGCGTAGTGTGTGTCGGGCTAAGACCTCCGTAACAAAATGGCAACACTCATATACAAAGGTTTATGCACGACACCTTGCACTATTGCTGGTCGTTGCCGTGAGCCTTTCGCCACTCGCGTCTTCATCGGCGAGCCAGGCGAAGATCTGGGAAGCTGGGACAAGCTGCTTCGGTGAGTGCGGATTGATCGTGCCCGCAAATGCAGCGAGACCTTCGTCGAGCTGGGCGCGTCCTAGGCAGACGTGTTGCCTCGCCTGAAGCTGCAACCACGGATTTTCCCACGCCAGATTTCTTCAATGGATGCGGTCGCGCGGTCCCGGCGGTTCATGACGCGCCCCGAGGGACCCGGTAAGCGAATTGGGAGGCCCG
>NZ_AUGA01000139.1:0-7547 GCF_000426785.1 Bradyrhizobium sp. th-b2 | reverse complement strand
GGAATGATGGCAACACACGCGACCTCTATGTCTAGTGCGCGAGCAATCACTGCATGCCCCGCCTCGTGATATGCAGCGATCTCGCGCTCTTCGAATACTTCGGTGTACTCCTGCTCGATATCCGGAGGATGGCAGCGCGACCCTAGGGGCCTGACATTGCTAGGGCGTAACTTTAACGCGCGCATCCGCGTTGTGGAAGAGAGCTTCCGTTTTGGAGGCCGCCTAGGTGTCGGCCTACGCGCTTCGAGCTTCGCGATCGCGGCAAGCACGACGGCCGTTGCGACCTTCCCTTGAGACCATTGTGTGAGCGCCTCAATGGCGATCTTCAACGCCCCTTCACGGGTCATGGCATGATCTCCACAGCGTGCACCAACTAGAGCATTTTCCGATCACGTCCAGCATGGAGCTGCCAAAGCCCATCCGGCGAAGTCATAGGCACCGGAAGGACTCGGCATGGCCAGGGCAACCTCTGCGGTCACGTCGGTTGTGCGCGTCACGAGGCCGCGGTCCGGATGGTAAGATGCCGCAGCAGCGCGGCGATCTGTGGCCATATCATTGGGCCGGCGTCCGGCTCGATCTCCGAGCCCACCGCCCAAGGGTGCAGCAGCAATTCCTACTGCATTGCTGACGACCGTGCTCGCAAAGGCGAGAGGCGGCAACTTGCAGGACGTTTCGGGCAGGACACTGCGCAACCAAAATCCGAACGGCAGCGTACCGGCACCGAGCAGAAACGCGATCCGCCATCCGTACGCGTCCAGCGCCTCGCTTGTCATGGCGACGGAGAGTATTTCTCCGACCAGCGCTCCGCGCCGTTTCTTTCGCTCCGCATGACTAGCACTACTTTGGCAGATTTTGGCGATTGATCGGCGAAACTGGATTCCCGAATCGGATTTTCAATGATTCATGGGCGGTCGGCTTTTGGAGGGCCGACCATGGTGAACACGACGCCGAAGTGGGAAGACGAGCTTGGACGCTGGCTCAAGCCATTCCCGGATCGCTTGGGTCACAGGGCTCGGCGAAGGATGTGTCCCCTTTATATCTCGGGACTGATTGGACCAGGCGATCGCAAGAGCATCCAGCCGATGGCGGCGCGTCTGGCACCGGGTGACTATGACCAGTTGCACCACTTCATCGCTGATGGCGTCTGGGATGCGACGCCATTGGAGTCGGAATTGCTGGTTCAGGCCGATCGCCTGGTCGGCGGCAAAGATGCGGTGCTGGTCATCGACGACACCGCGATGCCGAAGAAGGGCGATCGTTCGGTTGGTGTCGCTCCGCAATATGCCTCGTCTCTCGGCAAGATGGCCAATTGCCAAACATTGGTGTCGTGACGCTTGCGCGGGGTGAAGTGCCGGTCATGGTGGCATTACGTCTCTTCGTTCCCGAGAGTTGGACGAGTAATCCGGTGCGTTTGAAGCGCGCCGGTGTTCCAGTCGAGCATCGCGTAGCGCGAACCAAGCCAGAGATCGCGTTGGCGGAGATTGATCGCGTGATCGCAGCCAGTGTTCGCTTCGGCTGTGTGCTGGCAGATGCTGGATACGGTCTCAGCGCGCCGTTCCGTCAGGGGCTCACGACACGCGGCCTGGCCTGGGCCGTCGGTATCCCTCGTCACCAGAAGGTTTATCCGGTCCGGGTTAAACTGATCTGGCCGGTCGCCGGTCGAGGTCGTCCCCGCAAGCGGCACATTCCCGATGTATTGTCGACGGAGGCCGAAGACATGCTGGCCAATGCCAAGTGGCAAAATGTGAGTTGGCGAAACGGGACCAAGGGCCGGTTGGAAGCTCGCTTCGCCGCGGTTCGCGTGCGGACCGCGGATGGACCTCCGCAGCGGATCAAGGACATGGGCCAGCAGCATCTTCCGGGGGACGAAGCCTGGCTCATCGGTGAACACAGGGCGTCGGGAGAGAAGAAGTATTATCTCGCCAATCTGCCGACCAAAACGGACCTGCGCTCTTTAGCTGCCACGATCAAAGCCCGATGGATTTGCGAACAGGCCCATCAGCAGTTGAAAGAGGAACTGGGGCTCGATCACTTCGAGGGACGGTCCTGGCAAGGCCTCCATCGTCATGCTCTTATGACCATGATCGCTTACGCATTCCTCCAGTATCGCCGTCTCGCACAAGCGGGGGAAAAAAAAGAATCAGCGGTCCTCCGCCTCAACCGAGCCTGCCGGCCGTGCGCCAAGCCATCGTCGAACTCATCGTTCGACCACGACCTCAGCGATGCCCGTACTGCAGAAGACAAATCGGCGAAAAGCAACGGCGTGAATAAATCTGCCAAAGTAGTGCTGGGAGCCTTGCTCATCTCGCGCATACGTGCGGCGAGTTGTCGTACTTCGTATGCAATGTCGAGCTCGCGACATCGTTGGCGGGCGCCGAACAAGTGTTGGCTTGCTTTCAGACAGAAAGCATCCATCGTGCGTGCCCCTTGCGCCGTGCGTCAAGTTCACTGCGCCTGCGCGGAACCGTCAGGTGATTGGCTCGGTTTTTGCTGCACTACTTGCCAACAGCCTGCAGTTCCTCTGCTTTGTCGGATTGTCCACTGAAGCTCACTCATCTCAATAGAGACTCCGGTCAACAGCACTCCGAGCCGCCAACTGAGGCGGCTTAGCTTCGAGGGGAAGGAAGTTGAGATCAAGGCAATCAGGAATAGTGACGAAGTGGGTCGCCGATCGCGGCTTTGGGTTCATCAAGCCCGACTCAGGGGGCGACGATGTCTTCCTGCATATTAAAGCGCTGCCACTCGGCTCGGAGCCTCAGGAAGGCACGCGCGTAACCTACGATGTCACCAATGACGCCCGCAGCGGTAAGTCGCGGGCGGTCAATGTGCACACACGGTCGCAGTGAGATAGCAAAAACACGCTGATGCACAACTAGTCCCCAGCTGGAAGTTTATGATTTGAAAACCAAGAAAATCGCAATGATGGCCACAGCCGTTGCAGTTCACGCGTTACTCGCCACGCCCGGCCAGGCCATTGAAACCTACGATATCAGGGATTCGAACGGTGTGCCGTTCATGCGGGTGCGGATATTCGGTACCGGCGACGGCCCTTACTGTTGCGGTGAAACTAGGAAGCCTGAGGATTCACTGCGCAATCTGTCGCGAGGGGAAATAGATCAATCACTGGCGGCAATTCGGCATTGGGCTGAAATCATCAAGGTCGTACATGGTCAATCGCCGGCCAGTGTCAATATCGGCGGGTTTCTCGATAACAACGCACATGCCTCTATCCATACGTCCAGCGATATACAGGGTGCCGGCACCAAGGTGCAGGCGGCACTCACCGGTCAGGATCCGAGCAAACCGAACTATGGGGCGCATGGCATGATAACAATCGGCGAGATGGGTTTTTCATCCGAGGCATATATCCCATCGCAATTGTCGATGACGCCGCAGGCGAATCTGACAGCCGTTGTGTTTCACGAGGGCGCACATCAGCTCGGTATCGGCAGTAGCATTTTCGGCTATTTTGCACACTCACCGTATTTCCCTGAAGCGATAAATGCTTGGACGACCCATTTGTACGATGACAATGGCAAGCAGGCTAAGCCGGGACAGGCGATTTATTGTTCCGGCTGCGCGAACTCGCCAGCTGACGAGGTTTTTGATCTGCGGCACGATCAAGGCTATTTCGCCGGGAAGCATGTGAATGAAGTGCTAGCCGGTGGCCATGCCCGGCATTCCGGTGCGAGCGATGAGGGAGAATGGTCAGCCGGATATACCGTTCGCGTCGCATACCGAGCTTAAGAACAGTTTGATGAGCCACCAGAGATACCGGAACTACACCTATCTGATGGAGGCGGAGATCGCAACGTTGCAGGATCTCGGCTACATCATCGATCAGCGCAATTTCTTCAGTTACTCCATCTACGGCAACGGCCAGACTCTGGTGAATGATGACCCCTTCTTCGCCCGTAACGCTGACGGCACCGCCTATCTCGCGAATACCTACAACACGGCCACGCTCGGACTAGGATTGCACGTTTATGGCAGTAGCAACACCGTGGTTCAGCGCGCCGACCTGCTTTCAGGCGGAGCCGGGGGCGCTGGCATCCGTGTCAATGGCGGAAACAATTCGATAACAATCCTGCCCGGGACCCGTGTCTATGCGGACGGCGCCTATGCGCGCGGCGTCATGTTCGCCTATGGCAAGGATCACACATTCACCCAGCGTGGCAACGTGCAGGCTCTCGGCGAGGCAAGTTTCGACTTTGGCAACAACCCGCTGGCATGGTGCGGCGCTGTCAGGGGACATTTCAGGAGCAGAGCCAAATAATCAGGAATGCCATCGGGAGGCCGGCACCCAACGCGCCGCCGATCGTCAACGCAAACGCCGAAATCAAATTTGCATCGGCCTGAGGCTCACGCCCAGACACGCCGTTACTCCACGAGACCCCACGGGCATCGCGTTCAGCGCTGGCAGGTGAGCGAACCAGTGCTTTGGCAGCATCAACACGCGACGCTTTCTCAGCTCGCCACTGGTAGTCGTCAGCTAGGGCTTTAAGCTGACCCGCAATCGCTCGGTCGGTCATGGTTTGGGCAGCGCGGAGCAAAGTCTATGCGGTTTGTAAGTATTCCTTGCCTCGTTGTAAGCTGAAGCTCCCGCCCACGCTAGGTATTCCGCGCCCGCATCTGTCAGATAAACTTGGCCATCCAAGCCAATCACCGCATAGCCTACCGCCAGCGCGCTCCACATCGTCCCCCAGGACAAGGAGATCATCTCGAACAGCAATCCGGTGAAAATGGTCATGCGACGCGGCTCTCCTTGTGTCTGGAACATCACAGAGCCCTCGCGCGGTTCTCAGGCGCCTGGTCTAAGGCGATGTGGCGCCAGGGTAGCCAACCGCGGTCACTTGCCCGGCGCGTTCTGAAGCGATCGAAACACTACTTGGAACAAATGGGGCGCCATGAGTAGTACCGGACGAGACCACACGTGCCATCACAAACTGCGCATCGCGCGGCTCTGCCAGATCCAAGATTATCGGAGCAATTGGGCATTGTAGTCTCCTCTTGGTATTATCGTCCCTGTTCGTCGATCGTCCGTTTTCACCTCCTACTTCATGAGCCTGTCCGCTTTTCCAACGCATGCAGCCTAGGACGATTGCGATCAGAGACTCAATTGAACGTAGGTAATCGTCGGGCATCCAAGGGGGCCACGGAACGATACGAAGGTTTACGGCGCGCGCCCTTAAAACCGACCATTTCCGCAATGGGGCGTAAGCGCCAAGCTGAGCCGCTCAGGCAGCGTGAGCTATGCGGGAACCTGGGTGATGACGGAATGAGATAGGCGGCGTATCGAGGCGAGTGTCGAGCCTGCCAGAACCTCTCTCAAGGAGAGCGATACGCCATGAACGAGCATAGCAACATTGTCCCACTGCGTCAGCCCGATGAGATCGACGATCCACTGACGAATGTTTTGCGATCGTGGCCTTCCCCGGGGCGCAGCCCCGCATGCTGAGGCGGTGGCCGTTGAAGTTAGCGGCGCGTGATAGGGACAGCGCTTGCTTCGTGCGAATGCGCGAGCGCCGAATCATGTGTAAGCGCGAAGCCGATCTTTCAATTACCCATAATTTTTGCTTCGATCTCGGCTCCCAGTTCGATGTCGGTCAGCCGCGATAGTCCGCGCCAGATCACGGTATTTCCTGGAGGCGGATCGTTGGCTCGGGCCAAGTATCCTCCGAGCCGCGCGATCTTGATGACATAGTGCGAGAGCGTGCTTCGTCGAGAGCGGTCGCCACCCCTGTCTTTCACCAAATGATCAAGAAGCCTGATTTCAGGATCTGTCAGCGCCGTTTGCGGTAGGGCATTCGGGGAGGAACGATTGAGCATCGTCATCCAGAAGACGCGCCAACTCACAATGCAGAAAACCGCGATCAGATTGACCAGACGCTCAGCTGTTCGCAATTTCGACTCCTCCGCCTTGCAGCCCGATTTGAGGATCTTATGGAAGACTTCGATCTTCCACCTCAACGCGTACCATTCGATCTTCTCGATGGCGTCTTTTCGCGATTGGACCGGAAGATCGGTGAGGAGGAGCTTCCACTCGATCTTCTGTCGCCGCTTCGGCTTTCCCCGCTCTTGAGCATGAATCACCGTCAGAGTGAGTGCGGGATATTTCTTCTGCTTGCCGATCGGCGGCAGAACTCGAAGCTTGCGGAAACGAATTTCGAGAAGCGCGTCATCCGGATCGCCTTTGTCGTCCTTGACCTTGATCCGATGCAGGCCTTTGACCGTAACCTCGTCCATTTCGTCGGCAATTGTATGATCACCGCCCCCGGCAAGCCGATCAACACAGGTTCGCAGCAGGAAATGCGTTCCAACCTTATCGGCTAGGCAAAACAGCTCATAGATGTCGCTCTCGCGATCACCGATATGAACGCATCGTCCAGGGGCAGCGAGAAGGTCGGTCGATTGCCGTAAATTCTCCAGCCAGCGGATGCTCTCCGTCTGCTCGATCGGAACCCGTGTCGGATTGATCTTTCGCTTCAGCGCCGTCGTCCCCTTGAATTTCTTGCGTGTCCAGAACTTGATTGCCGCCAGACCGAGCGGAAGCCCCTCGGTCGTCACGGCGAGGCTCGAATGCATCAAGATGCCGCACTGCGTGCGCCCTGCCGTCTTACCCGTAAAGCCAATCAGATCCGGCTTCTCGCGCTTGAAGCTGAATTCCTTCGTGTCATGGAGGACGAGGATCGGTCCCTCCGTCGTCGTTACGCGCCCGTGCGTCGCCTCAAAGTGACCGCAAAGAATATCCGCCTCGTTGACCCGTTCGTTGGAGAAGAAGCGATAGGCAGCCTTCGTGTTGTCCCAGTCCTGACAAACCAGCGGGATGCTTTGACCCATGTCGCTCCCGATCTGGGCGAGCAGTTTGCCGAACCGGCGGCCAAGCCGCTCATCCTTAAACTCGCATCCCGCAACTTCCCGATCAACCCACGTCTCGATACCGGTCGTCAATCGCCGAGCACGCCCCTCCGCGCGTTCCCTCACCAAGCCCATCGAGCACCCCACGCCTCCGAATCAGGTGCTCAACAATGAATCACAACAGATTCTGCCGATTCAAGATTTCGCCTCGGACGCGTCCGTCTATATCGAGCGCAAATTGTGGGTAATTGGAAGGATCGCCCCACGCTTACGAACGTCTTGGTCCCTCCGGGCAATATGCACAATCTGACAGAAGTCGAAGGCCGCCCCAGTTGGCGGCCTTTTTCCACGGTATCAGGGCTTGGTTCAATTTTTCCCAATTTGAATCCGGGAACGCCCCAATTCGCTAACGACACGTCAATTTCTTTTGGCACGTGAGCAATATTGACCAGCCTTGGAACGTCGGCTGTTCCAACCGTCGGCCATCACCGCCCTGTAACGGCGTCTACCGGTGACTGAGAGCGTTCGCGCTCCCCGCCCAGCGACAAGGGAGCGTGGCATGATCGAACAACCCCATTACGATTCATATTCAATCCCAGCACGCGTCAGTCTTGGCATCGCTATTTTCGGCGGCACTCTGCTTATCGCGGTGATGCTTACGGGTGCCTTCATCGTGCACTGAGGCCGCC
>NZ_AUGA01000138.1:0-7712 GCF_000426785.1 Bradyrhizobium sp. th-b2 | reverse complement strand
CGCGAATGATCGTTGAATCTTCCGGCAAATTCTTCACCGACGTTACGATGGACCGGAGGGCTCCGATATCTTCATTGGGCAACTCGGAATGCTGCGAAACTTGTGGATCATCATCTCGATCGGCATCTGAGGTTCCTTGTCAACGGTTCGAGACAGGAAGCCGGTTCCCGCCCACCATACGCTTGGAACGAGCGCAGTAGTCAAAAATTATCCCGAATCCAGCGCAGTACCCCGATCACGTGCCTCGAAATGCCTCGGTATTTTTTTCACATCCAGCACGGGGAGCGGGATCTCCCCGACGAAATCGGCGAAGACCTTCCCGACAAGGACGCCGCCTGGAAGGAGGCCACCACCATCACTGCTGGACAACTCCTTGGGGCCCTAGTGGTACGCTGAGGCCAGGCCTGGAATGGCGGATTAAAAGTAACTGACGAGGCGGGGAAATCTAATTTGCGTTCTCCGTCTGTTGGCTGAAAGGTACTGATGCTCGGACGTCGGCACATGGCACTTCTGGCTTCCGCTTCTGATGCTGAGGACCGCTCCGTGACGAGCCGGCTATCGAAAGGCCGGTGTCGGGGGTGAAGCGGATGTCACGATCGCGCGTTCCGACTTCCGAGTTTGGCCCCCAATTCGGACTTAGCGGCACGCTGCCCTGCCGGTCGGGATGATAGTGACGGACATCGTGCCGTAGGGCCGGACGCCATTCGTTCTTGATCCAAATCAACGAGCGGAACGGCGCCGGCTCCAGCGTTCACAGCATGAAATGGGACGCGATAATGATAGCCGGTTGCGCCACAATAGCATTTTCCGTGCGCCCAGCCTGAGGAGCAAGCGTCAGGATCAGGTCCGATTACCGACATCCTGACATCCCCGATGGCCAAGGCCGTGCTCGCGGGCATCGCGGCCATGGTGGTCAAGCGCGTCATGGGTCCGTCCCAAAGGGCGTAGGGCGGCCCCAACTCCCAGCCGTGGCGTGGTGCAGTCGGCCAGGTTCGAGGTGTCATCATCAGACCGCCCGGATGCTTGGCCTCACTGTGCCGCATGTTGGTGTCGATGAGGTGATCGCCAGCGCAGTTTGCTGCGGCGCCCTTTGGTCGCGATTGGCACAAATGCGAAGAGCCGACAGCATCGCGCGATGTCTGAGTTCGAGGGCAAAGCGGAAAACATTTGCTCGCACTGAGTTCTTCTCAGTTTGACCCTCAACAGACATTCCGGTCGGTATTTGTTTGGTTCGGGAACTTGCGCGGGGGCTACGGTCCGTATCGATCCGAGGCAGGGCGACCCAAGTCTGAGCCGCCCGCCGTTTGGATGAATTTCGTGCAGGAACCTTGCCCTACCTGGGATGTTGGAAAGCAATGCGATAACTAGGGAGGAACTCGTATGAGAACTCTGTTACTGGCTGGTATATTGGCGGTGGCTGGTTTCGCTATCGCCACGCCGATCTCCATTGCACCCGCGTCAGCTCAAGTTGCCGTTGAAACTCCGCTCGGCGGCGTAGTAGTGGGCCCGGAGCGGCGTTACTACCGAGACTACGATCGACCCGCTTATCGCGCCTACGGATATGATAGCGGATATCGCGGCGGATGCCGCACCGTCACAATCGAGCGCGACGACGGTTCGGTCCGCAGAATCCGCCGTTGCGACTAGCAGTACCGGTTGGCGCTCACAAGAACGCCGAGCCGAAGGAATTGGGAGCTATCCACTAAAGGCCGCCTCAGTTGGCGGCCTCTTTCATTTCGCGAATGTCGCCTGTTGGCCCTCTTCGGTTATGCCAAGCTGCCTGTCGAATGTCTGGTGTACGGGGTGAAGCGGTCGTCACGATCGCGCGTTCCGACTTCCGAGTTTGATCGAACTGGATGCAGCGCGGTCGTCCACACCCACGGCGCGCAGGAGCTCCAGACATTCCCTGCCCCAAGGAATTGATAATTTGCATGCTCGCCGCGGCCGCGGAATCAATGGGCATGCCCTGGCGCCGCAAGCCCGCTCACTTCCCTCCGATACTGGTCCGGTCCCGTCGATCGCAATGCCGGCTTCAAGACGGTGCTGGTCTTCTGCGTCGGTTGCCAGCACCACAATAGCCGGCTGAGACTTGCCGACCTTCCCGACTGGGATTGGTACGACATCTCGGCGCTTCTCAAGTGCACCGGATGCGGCAAGGTTGGTTGGGTCGACACCCGGCTGGACTGGGGCGAAGTGTCTCTGGCCGATGCAACCCTTGGGGGTTGTGGGGATAGCCCGCATGCCACCTTGCGATTGCGCCAAGGCGCACAAGGCGCAGGAAGATGAGAACGGCTGGGATTATTTCGTAGAACTCCCAAGCACCCCTCATTCCGGGCCGCTCGACTCCCAGCCAGCAGAGCAGACTGCTTTTGTCCAAGTGAAGTCAAAAACTACACGGGGGTTAAGCATCAAAATCAAACTTTCGAATGCGCTCAAGGCGGCAGCATCACAGCTTCCATTTTTCATTGTTCTTATCGCAATCGTCAAAGGAGCGACAAAGCCCAAGTTGTACGGCAAGCACGTCTGGATCGAAATGATTACAGCGGCCCTGCGTGAGGGGCGATTGGCCGAGCGTAACGGCGCGCTGCCCAACAAGAAGCGAATAGGCATCCAGTTTACCCCCGATGATGAGATTTCCGGCGACGTCGTACAATGGATGCTTACGCAAATCTCGACGGCTGGTGGAGATTACCAACCTAGCAAGACAAAGCTATTCCGGGAGATTGGTCACGATGAGACGTGGCCAGGAAGCATGACGCTTCAGGGAACGAGGACGGAACTCTATAGGAATTTCCTCGGGCTTGGAAACGGTCTGCCGATCTCAGACTTCACCTGCACTCCGCTACGATTCGGAATGTCTTCGCCGAAAAGCGGTATCAAGGTCGCATCTGGCACCGTCCACATTGAACCCAAACCGATTGGCTCTTGTGAGATTCGACTGCAAGGATCTTCCGACACACCATCAATTGTCGCGCCGGCGAAGCTGTATTCCTATAACCCGACCGGCAATGCAGACGACGAGAGCTTTAGAGTTTCAGCCAGTCAGATCGAGATACTATTCGGCCCAAAAGACATAAGCGGGCTTAAATTCGATACTGACCCAACCAAGCTGCTAGATATCAAATCGCTCCGCGACGTTGTCGTCTTCCACTATTGGCGAGGCGCCTCCGCGAAAATCCTAATTGAGGTCTTCCACGAAAGTGGGATGCGCCTTTTTAGAAGCACAATGACCGGCCTGCCGAGTAAAGGCGATTGGAAAACAGTTCTGGAAAGTTAAAACGCTCGAGGCCATTGTCGGCTCTTCAAATTTCAGGATCAGCTTGGCCGAATTTCAAAACAAGCTCAACGATCTCAATTTTCTCTACCAGATGGTAACCGCGCCCGATATGCACTACGAAGTCAAACCAGAGGACAAGCCACCGTCGATCGATTTCATCACGTATTTTTGCGAGGTCCAGCTCGGAGATTACCGTATCGCCTCACTCGCGCGGCGTGCGGCAACGCGGCAGCACACAAAGGATAATTTGCGCATCTTCGACTTCGGCGCTGCCATCAATTTCGGGAACTACGTTCTTCAAAATCGGATGGGAGATACAAAGAAGATCGTCCTGGATATCTACCAAGAAGCTGTGGAGCGCTTGGGCAAAACGACCAATGTCCTAAACGTTGGTGACATGCGAACCTTCGCTGACCAACAAGTCCGCGACTTTCCCGCCCGCTAGGCATACCCCATGTCCTGATACTCGAGCGGCCGATTGAAGTTGCTGTTGCTCACCACAGGGGATCCATTCGGCTCCGAGAACGTCAGCGCCACCGCGTCACCCTCGTCCGGGCTCGGCATCCCGCGCTTGCGCATGTCATCCTTGCTCTCGAGCATCAGGCCGCCGTTGCTGGTACTCGCGCTTGAAGTAATCGCCTCGATCTGCGCAGATATTGCATCAAGGAGATCTGCCCTCCTCGATCCGTCACAATCCGGCTATCGATCAGCTTGTAGTGGAAAAGCGGCACAGGACTGGCCCTGCAATTCCGGTGCCGACCTAGCCTGCAAAGCCTGGAGAGTCCCCGACCTACAGCCCTCGGTCACGGCGGAAGATGATCCCCGCTAGGAATGCGACGACAGGACTATGCGCAGTGCAGAGATAAGCGGCGCGATCTGAAGCCAGACCGCCGATTTCCCGAAAGACAAATTCAATCCGCGGACCCCACGGCGGCGGGATGGCATCACCAACGGCCTCGATCCCACGCTGAAGGTGGCGCTGGGCGCCGGTCAGCAGTTCTGGTTTTTCATAGAACGCCGCGACGATTACGACCCAGGCGAGCACAATCTGGTCAGGCTGGAAGAACAGGGCGGCGCCGCCGGGATGTGTATTTCGAGCCCGGCCCGTACTTTTTTGACTGGATCCGGCGCAGTGGTCGCCCCGACAGTCAAACGCAAGAAATGAGAACGACCCAGGCAGGGGCACCAGGCCGGGGTCGCCATTCTGACTCCCGGCGGGGTTGGCGGACCTGACAACCGGAAGCAAACAAACTACGCGCGACATCGCCACGCGTTCCTATGCCCTTAAGTGCGGTGCGCGCCCGAGATTGGGAGACCGCGGTGGGGAATTAGGACACTAATTTTCGGGAACGAGTGGCAATTCCAGAAGTTAGTTCGCCAATCGTTATGGAGTTGGGACACTTCCACGGCCTCAGCGCTCTCCGGGGTGCTGGGGCCGTTGTTTTTGCGCGTCAGCGGCGCGCCGCCGGGACTCATTTATCGAGCCCGGGCGGCGTTCGCTCATTCCTCGTTCACATTGAGCTTCCTACTGTGCGCAACGTTCCAGAATGCCACGGGAGGAAACCATGAAACTCAAATTTGCACTTGTTGGACTTGCTGCCCTCGGCAGCGTTGCTGCGGGAGAACCAGCGTCGGCGTTGCCGTTTGGCCCACTTTCGCCCGCTTCGAACGTCGAGAACGTCGCTGTGGTCTGCGGCCCACGCGGTTGTGTTCGTACGGCGCCCGTCTACCGACGGTATGGCTACGGTGTTCGCCGCTATGGTTATGGCGTGCATCGGGGTTACGGGTATCACCGAGGGTATCGCCGTTGGTAATTTTAAGGATTCCGCCTGCGGCTGAGAGCGGCGCAGTCACCAATAAGAAAACCCCGCCGGACGTGAACCGGCAGGAAAAATAAATAGCAACTTGGGCATCGGCACTGACGTTTGCTCACGCTTGGGAATTTTCAGGGCCCAGGTTTAGGAATGAACGCCGCCGGGCACATTTTTCTGAGACCGGCGGCGTTACTTTTTTGATCAGATCCAGGCGGCTGCCCAATCGGGCAGCAGATCTTGAAGCGGCTTGTCGAGCAGGCCAGCGACTAGCACAGCGCCGCCGCGCCCGGGACTATCAGGATTTGGTTGAAGAGCTGTCGCCGCGGGTTCGCAAAGAGACTTTGAGCTGGTGCGCCTTCATTGCGATCGCCATCGGACCGCGGCCCAAGTGCTCGGCGATTTTGCCAGTGGGTAATTTGCCCGCCATAGCTTTTAACTTTTCGATTTCTTCGGCGGTCCAGGAGCGAACAGGCTTCAACATCTTTCCACCTCCAAACGAAAAGTTAGCCCACATCTCCTAGGCAGAAAAACACGAAAGGTTCCTAGCCGGCCGCCTCGCTACGAAACCATTTTCGAAGGCCGCGAAGCGGTCTTGAAACAAACCCGGCCTAGGCTTCCCTCATCCAGAAGGAGCAACGGCCATGATGAACTCGCACAAAGTACGCGTGCTGGTGGTCGTAAATTTGGTGGCCGGGGCCGCCGTGTTGCTGGCGATGGCCGCTCCTCACCCCGTCTCGAGTGATGCGCTCGGTAGCGAGTGGCAATGTAGCAAGGCCGGCTTTGTCTTCACGACTTGCCGTCAGGTCCTGCCCGTTTGAACTTGCCTATGGCATAGGCCCTGCAATCCAAACTATGCTCGGAATTTCAGTGTCCCAGTTCAGGAAAAAACGCCGCCGGGCGTATATTTGTGAGACCGGCGGCGTCATTTCTCAGTACAAGTGCGAACTCTCGCCAGCCGGAGCGACTTGCCCGGTTTATTCGATCAGCCACAGAACGCGGTTCATTTCATTCAGGCAGCCCTCCGCATCAGGATTGGCTACCAGGACGCACAGCAATGTGCCGAACTCGATAATGGCCTCTGCGTCTTCAGGGGTGGTGTTGTACGCGATCATGCCAACCCCCGCCGAACGTCTGGCGGCTATGCGGCGCGCAAGTCCCCGATGCGGGCAGGATGGTGGCTTGCTTACGGCGAAATGCTTCACAACTCAGCGATGGGTGCCGCGCGGTATTTGCACAAGGCGACAATGTGCCCAGACGTGGTGAGGATCGAGACTACGGGCAAAGGCATTACGATCGAGATGGTCCGAGATGTTACGACGAATATGGGCCAAGGCGTTACGACTATGACGACGAATAATAGAGAGGGTCTGCACAATTTAAGGCGAGCGACCCTAAACGAAGCGCCAAGAGGCCGCAGCGACGGCGGCCTCAAACGCTGTTTCAATCATCTCGTAGACAGTCTCGGCTTTTCCGTCATGGCTGACCCGCCGCGGCCCGTTGCTACGGTTTGACTTGAATTGCTGACGGAACCTGCAGCGAGCGAAAAAATTGACTCGTCAGGGAGATTCCTATGACACGACAAAATCGGACTCCACCTCGGTCGACCGCAATGGATGCCGTTACTGGTTCCGGCACCGGGCAGGTTCCCGCTCACCGGCACGACTCGGGCAGTCAGGCAAACGAAACCGTCGACGGACTCGACGCTAGCACCGAGTCGCTGCGGCACGCCGCCGAAGATACGCCTTCGGGGAGTGGCTCAAGCGATATCGAGAAAACGCCAGTGTTTGACCGGGCGGGTGTTGCGCCGAAAATCTGAGCGATGGTTCAGATGAGGCATTCGTTCGGAATTTGATGCCGCTCGGTGCCGTTGCCGATCGATAAGATTGCCGCCACGCACCCTCCGTCAACACGATGGATTGGAGCGGTCAACGATGACGAAAATGAAGGAACAGCGCCCTTGGGCAGATCCTGAGAAAGCTGCCCGCCAGATCATGCAGCGCGCTCGAGAATTCGAGCCCATTCAGGACGGCAGAATTTACCTTGAGAAGGTCAGCTGGCCCCTGCTTTACCTCGACAAAGCCTCGCCTCCCGAATACTGGGCAGGCTTACGATACGCGATAGACAAGGGCTGGCTCGAATACCACGAGAGCGGGACCTACGTGAGGATACTGCAGGCTGGGAACGACCTATTCGCGTAGCCGTAGGCTTGGCCGGCGTTCTGGGACTACTGAGAAGCCTATCACTATTCTAGGCACATAAATTTCCATAGGTCGCAATTCGTTCTTATGCAGTTCGAGCGTATCCCTCCATTGAGGGCCGCCTTGTTTGACGGACGCGAGCGCTGCAGGTCCTAGGGGTAATCCTAGGAGAAGCGCTATGACGATTTCGCGGGCAGAGGTGATCACATCGGTCGAGCGGCGGCGTCGGTGGTCACAGGATGAGAAGGAACGGCTAGTTGCAGCATCGTTCGAGCCCGGAGCCACTGTTTCCGAGGTGGCTCGCATGGCCGGCCTTCATGTGAGCCAGCTGTTCAGGTGGCGCAAAGAGCTTTGCAAGCACGGTGAAACGAGTGTAGCGCCGTTGGTGCCGGTCGAGATTGGGCCGTCTGTGCCGCCGCGGGA
>NZ_AUGA01000137.1:0-7714 GCF_000426785.1 Bradyrhizobium sp. th-b2 | reverse complement strand
GTCTTCGGCTCTTGAAACTCGCTGCCCGTGTCGTCGAGACCACGAGCCGCATTCGCCTTGCGTTTGCCGCGGCATGTCCCGAAGCCGACCTGATCCGCGGCTTGCCAGGCGCGCTGCTGCCGCTCGGTCCTTGACCGGCGGGGCGTCCGCCCCCCGTTCGCCCAACCTACACCTCAAGCGCGTTGCAAAGTACGGGTCGTCAGGCGGTGAAAAGCCGAAGGCAATCCCGCGCGCCTCGTCAGAGCAGATGTGCGGCCACATCAAGCGGACTAAAAAAAGCACTCTCACGAATAGGACGGGCTAGCTTGCCCGCGCTTAAATCCCACCAGAAATTCCCGGTGCTCCGCAGGCATTTTTCCCGCCACCTCGGCAACCAGATGTTCCCGCGCCTTAAGCAGGTCCTCCAAGGCAACCGGCTCGGCGGGCAACCCTCCACTGACTGGCTCGCTTTTCGAAACCGCTATTGCTGCCGCGCGGCGGAAGATGATTTCGCGGTTATCCAACTCGCCGAATGGTCCCATCGCAATCACGGCCGACTCGTACCAAGAGGCTCTCGCTTTCTTGGCCCAACTCTTTAAGAGCGAGGATGCGGACTTCGGCGGACACCGAGATCGTGTGCTTGTCTTCGATAGACCCGGCGTGCTTCCAAAGCTTTCGCAGGGCGCGCAGAACCTTATACCTGTGGCGTTTGACAGGGAGGTTGAGCGATACGACATTCGGCGAGCCTTCGCCCTTGTCGACCAGAATCTGGAATTTCGCTCGAAGATAAGGCCAGTCTTGAGTTAGCGTATATCGATGCCTTGTCTCCTGGTTTGGGCTCTCGCGAGAAATCCTGCATTCCGAACCTGGAAAAGTATATGGAGGCCCATCCGGAGCTTTTCATTCAGGGCATCGTTTGGACCTATAAGCGGAAAGACGATGGCGAAGATCCACCGGAGTGGAAAGTTGCGCCGGAAAATGCCAAACATCTCGCCGAACGTGGATACAAGTTGCTGGATGCGCTTCAGGTTACGCCGGGACATAATGATCTCGGCGAGCTGAAAACAGATTTTCTCGCTAAGTGGGTCAAGACTGTCCGAGAGACCTGTTCGCAACTAGCTCGCGCGGAAATTGCCCACATCTGTCTTGGCAAGTTGCTAGCCCATGCTCCTGCTGACGACGAAGGCATCTGGCCATGTGAACCGGTGCGAGACGTTATGGAGGATTATCCAATCCGAGAAAATCTCGCAGGGCGTGTGCACTGGTCTTTATAACTTACGGGGAGTCCACGGGAAGGGCGAGGGAGGACAAGAGCGGCAGCTGGCTGAACAAAATCGGAGATGGGGTCAGGCGCTGCAGTTCTCACATCCGTTTGTTTCTGGCTCGCTGCTTATGAATATGGTGAAGACCTGTGAGTACGAGGCCAATCAAGAGGATACCGAAGCTCAAATCAGGCGACGGCTGCGGTAGTTGAAGGGAATCGTCCGGCAGAACGGGAGTTCCAGTCCGTGATATTTTAGGAAATGCGACTCGGAGGGCATTAATGTTTGAGGACCTTATTAAGACCCTGAAGGGATTAGATGGGACGAAGATTTCCGTTCCGGTCTCTTCCGAGGGCGATGTTGACGGCTATTGGGACCGGCAATGCCCGGCCACAGAGTGCGAATTTCTTTTCAAGGTACATGAGAACGATTGGCGCGACATCGTTCGAGATGAAGCTGTATGGTGCCCATTCTGCGGTCGCGAGGCTGCGTCCGACTCGTGGTGGACACATGAGCAGATCGAAAAGGCGAAGGAAGCCGCTTTCGCGGAAGTCAAGCACCGCGTCAATTCCGCGATGGTTCGGGACGCTAAGCGGTTCAATCGAAAGCAGCCGCGCCGCTCTTTCATATCCATGTCGTTGCAAGTCGACGCGAAGCCAAAAGAAATTGTGCTTCCTGCTGCCGCGACAGACCCTATGCAGCTGAAGATCAAGTGTCCCCAGTATTCCTGCCGATATGCAGTGATTGGGTCCGCGTACTTCTGCCCCGCTTGCGGACACAATGCCGCCGACCTCGTCTTTACTCAATCTCTCGGCACGATACGTGCCACCCTCGACAATCTTTCTGCCATTGCCGCTAGTTTACCCGATCGTGATAGTGCAGAAAATACCCTCCGCATGCTTACCGAGGATTCACTGCAGCGCCTGGTGACCGCATTTCAGAGATTTGCGGAAGCCCTGTACGATAAGAAGCCAGGACAGCCCAAGTTGCGGCGCAATGTTTTCCAGAATTTGGAAGAAGGCAGCCGCCATTGGCAGAGCACGTTCGGAAACGGATATGACGTTTACTTGAGTCCAGAAGAGCTGGCGAAGCTGAACCGAGGGTTCCAGCAGCGTCACTTGCTCGCGCATCGCGAAGGCCTCGTGGATGCCGACTATGTCGCCAAGACGCGCGATACAAATTATCGAGAAGGCCAACGACTTGTGATCCGTGAAGCTGCCGTGCGTGAATGCTTGGCTTTGGTTGAAAAGCTCGGCGCGGGTCTCACGAGCGACGTCGCCACGGCCCCATAACTTTTGGGAGCTCGAGTGCCGGGACGAATAGGTGAAACCATGAAGCTGCTCTGGCAAAATGACCAGCCTTTGATCAAGAGCGCTGTCGCTCTTCCGCGTATGTCCGATCCAGGACCACGCAGACGAAGGGAACAGCCCGATGTGCTCGGCAAGCTCGACGGACGCTCGGCCCTGCGGACGATGCAACGGCTCAGGGAGATCAAGATTGACGTGCTGGTGGATTGCGCGCGGTGTGCCCCTCTGCACCAGCACTTTGTCTATGACTGCCGCAACGCTGCGTGCGTGAAAGAGTCAATCCACCGTGAATGCTACCACTGCAACGGGAACGGCATCGTCAACTGACAACAGTCCCGCCGGACAGCGGAACACACAGCCGATTATGGATCGTCCCTTTTGAGGCGGTGGCCTCGTGATTGTTTCTGCTTCTGGCTCGCACTCAACTTCGTCTGCCGGGCCTGCGCCTTCTCCGCGAGGGTTAGGCCGAGCGATTGTAAAGGGCGGGAAGGGGACAGCTGCCCGCACCATGGGATTGCTTGGTGGAATATTCAGCTATGGCGTCAAGGAAGGCTACCGCCCCGACAATCCCATCAACGGCGTTGTTCGACCCAAGGATGGAAACCGCAAATGGCGTCTCGACGAAGCAGGGTATCGTCGGTTGGGCAAGTGCCTGGCCGTCGCGGAGACGAACGGTCATCACTGGCAGCGTGTCATGGCGAGCAGTGTTGCAGCTCTGACCGGCTGCCGGCTAGATGAAATCGAAGGACTGCTAAAGACCGAGGTGGATAGCACCGGCATGGCCTTGCGTCTCGGGAACTCCAAGGAAGGCGAGAGCATCCGGCCGGTTGGCGCGGCGGTCATCAAAATTCTGACTGCCGCAGCTGCCAAATCGAGATCGAGATACGTCTTTCCGCCATCACGAACCACAAGAAGCATCACACGGGTCTGACGCGCTGGTTGCAGAAGGTATCAGCGGCGGAAGTGCATGGGATTACGTGCCACGGCCTCCGGCACTCCTTCAGTTCTACAGCAGAGGATCTAGGCTTCACCATCCCGACGATCAAGGGAATGGTGGGACACGCGGGGACAAGCGTAACCGAGGGCTACATTCACAAGATTGATTCGGCGATGTTGGCAGCCGCAGACAAGATTGCGCGCCATATCGACGGTACCATGACTGGGAGAAAACCGAAGGCCGTTCAGCAAAGAAGGGCCTGATCAGGAATCGGCGCGGCTAGGGTCGCTCCCAAAAAGCTGGTCCGCACCAGCCTGCCGCGTCGTCCATATGCGGAAGCACGAGCGGAAGTGCAGATGGCGGACTTTGTCCCGAAGGGGTTCTACGCGCTCGAAAGGGCCGTGTTGCTGATAGCGCGGGAATTGGACGAGCGCCTGTGGGATCACGCCAAGATGACCCTCGCAGAGATAAACGCCTATGAGAGGCTGGGGAAAGCACACACTACAAGGATCTTCGGGAAGCCCTCGAGGGGATCGAGCTAACTCTTCGCGACGGCAATACCGGCGAACTGCCCGACGACTCGATTGAACAGCGCTTCAATGCTTATCAGGAAAGCCAAAAATTAATTCGAGCGGCGCTGAATGCCGGTGAATTGCGGTCGTTCTGCAATTTGCCGAGACCGGACGGCGATACGACCAACCTGCCGAGGCTTGGGCGCAGGAAAACGCCATGAGCTGGTTCGACGATGGACTGGTTTTTGTGCCAACAGGAAAGACGCGCCGCATTCCGTTTGGTCCGTACATCCCCGGCCTGGCTGATGATGTCAATTTTCTTGAGGAGCCGGATGGCTTTTGGGCCGCCCTGTTGATCGACGCCGGCTCGTTCTCTGACTGGTATTACTCTGGCGCCGGACCGATGCCAATATTGAAGCTAGGGAGCGCGACAAGGGCGGTCGCCCACTCGAGTATGATTGGGATGCGGTCAAGGAATATGCCCTTGGCTTGGTGAGGCAACACGGTCTACCGGGTCGCACGAATAAGCGTTTGCCGAGCAAGAGTCAGCTCGGCGAGGCCGTTATGAACGAGTGGGCCAGGAAGGGCGTCGATTCGGCTGAGCCAACCGTTCGCCGCTACATCACGGCTTGGCTAACCATGACGAAATGGATAAGCCGGTGGTCCTGGTGGCCGGTCACTTCGATGTGCTGGCCGAAACGCGCGATCCGGATGGCACCAGTTGGGGCGTGTTGTTGCACTGGAAAGACCATGACGGACGCGACCATAAATTCGCACTGCCCCGTGCCACCTTGGCCGGAGACGGCTCAGAAGCCCGCCGCATCCTCATGGAGGGAGGCTTTTTCATCTCGCCAAGCCAGACGGCACGTAACCTGTTCAACTCTTTCCTCCTGCAGGTAAAGTCGCCTGACCGAGCTCGTGCTACCCAGCGCGTCGGCTGGCACGGCAATTCGTTCGTCATGCCGGACGATTGCTTCGGGGCCGATCAGCGTGACCTCTTGCTTTTGCAGAGTGCATCGGCGCACGAGAATGCTTTTCGGCAGACGGGGACCTTGGAGAGCTGGCAGCAGAGCGTGGTAACAGCCGTCTGGTTTTAACTCTGTCAGCGGCATTCGCCGGTCCCCTGGTTGGCCCCTGCGCGGTTGAAGGAGGTGGCATCCACTTCAAGGGCGCATCGTCTACCGGCAAGAGCACGGCGCTGCACGTTGCTGGCAGCGTCTGGGGCGGCGGCGGTACGAACGGCTATATCAGATCTTGGCGCTCGACGGCGAACGGGCTCGAGGGCGTCTCAATGGCGCATTGCGACACGTTGCTTTGCTTGGACGAGCTTTCCCAGCTGGCGCCAAAAGACGCTGGCGAGGCGGCCTACATGCTCGCCAATGGCTCGGGCAAGTCGCGCAGCACGCGCGACGGCTCGGCCCGGAGAGCAGCTAAGTGGCGTGTCCTGTTCCTATCGTCGGGGGAGATCGGGCTCTCCGATAAGGTCGCTGAGGATGGACGCGGTAAGCGGTTAGCAGCCGGTCAGCAGATCAGAATCGTGGATGTGGCGGCCGATGCCGGCGCCGGCATGGGCATGTTCGAACAGCTGCACGAATTCGGTTCGGCTGATGCGCTTGCGGTCCATCTAAAGACTGCAACGCAACAGCATTACGGCGTCGCATCGCGACAGTACCTCGGCGCAATCGTTCCCGAGATCGACGAAATTCGAAGGACCGTCAAGGATGTAGTGAAAAGCTCTGTGACACCTACGTGCCACCCGGAGCTGACGGGCAGGTCGGTCGTGTAGCGCAGCGCTTTGGGCTCATTGCAGCTGGTGGCGAGAGAGCAACCCTGTACGAGATACTGCCGTGGGCGCGAGGAGATGCCGTAAAGGCGGCGGCTTTGTGCTTCGAACAGTGGCTGTCGGGTCGTGGCGGACACGAAGCTGCCGAGACGGCCGCGGGCATGGAACAGGTCAGGTCGTTACTGCTGAAAGACGGCATGTCTCGCTTCATCCCCGCCTGGGAAGAGAATGCACCGAAGGGAATGCAGGCCCGTGACGTTGCGGGCTTTCGCGAACAGATGGGCGATGGCTTGGACTTCTACGTGACCCGCGTCATTCTCCGGCCGTTCGATCGGCGGGAAGCCTTGTCCCTCAGTGCCGCAGCCAAGCTCGCTGGCCGATCGCACTCCACGTTGCGGAACTGGTGCGAAGAGCACGGCATCGGAAGGCGGATAGCGGGGGGCAATTGGGCTGTTTCCCGTGTCGCTCTTCAGATGCTCCTCGACGGAGAGGCCGAAGCGCTGTTCGAGTACCACATGGGGAATCGTGACCATCCGCTGGTTGCTGTATATTTCGAGCGGGCCGGCCTCAAATGTCTAATCTCGCCAAATCGGGTACTGTCCTAGGCCCTCGCACAGGCGAATTAAGATTGTGACGCCTCAACCGTTGGGCGCCGCCTACTCAGCCCGGGGCTCGGGCGAGGTAATTAATTTCGCCAAGGGCGTGTCTGGCTGATTTAGGATGGCAAAAAAAGTGAGCGGACATGATTAAGACCGCAATGGGATGGCTGGAATTACCGCACTGGCTCATCATCGCGGGAGCCGCGCTGATGGTGGCGGCCTGTTTGGCCTTGTGTGATCAGCCGCCGACAACGGACAAAGGCCTAGGACGTCGGCATCGAATGTCACCAAAGCAAATACGAAGAGACCGCTGACGTTGGACAGCGGTCTCCCGGCCCGGATTGAAGATTCCTTGGAGGCAAAATCCTACCCCGGGGTCTGCGCTTATCAAGCGCCAGCGCGGGGCCGTTGTGGAGTCGAAATGCTGGTTGCACTCAAGGGAACAAGTGTGACGTTGCGAGAGCGACACACACCCAGTGCGTTCGTCACGGCTTCCGGCCCTGCATAAGCCTCACCACGGCCGACGCCACCAACGCAAAAACGACGACAATGGCAAGCGCTTCAACGGACCATGTGCTCAAAACCTCCAACATCGGGCTGAGTCTCTCATCTGGCCAGGCCGCCCTTCCGTCAATTTAACCCATCAAAACGACCTGCCCTCTGCGACAAATCGCATCGAGTCGAGCGCCTAACTTTCAGAAATCGGGCTTAGTGCGGCAAGCGGCGTGGCCGGCGCAGTGCACGTTACGCCTAACTGGCAGGACATTGGGGGCCGCGCGCCATTTTCAGAAAACTGGAGATCGTGAGCAGCCTGCTCCCAGCGCGTCTCAAAAGCCCAAGCGTGAAAGAAGGACGCCACCGCTTCAGGTTGGAAGAAGACCATCCAGATAACCACCATGGTTACAAGGCCGAGGTTCCTCCGCAGGAACGGAACCAAATAAGGTATTGCCGCTTTTGCTATTTGGATTGTTTTCTGGAGAGGATGCGAATGAGCTACTTCGATAAGCTTCGTAAGGGATCGAGGCTGCACCGCACTACAATCGTCGATGATCGTACATTCTCAATCCAGCCCGCCGGTAATGGTTCGAACGACCTAGGTGCTTTCCAGCGCGTGGCTCAAGACACTGTCCACCACGAAGGCGAAGACGGATATCGGATACCGCTTAAAAATCTTACAGGCTCAATCTACGATCTCCTGGTCATTAAGCGAGATTGACGACTGATGTTCCGAATTCGCTTCGACAGCTAACCAGCGCCCCCAGCGCCGGACGTTAGTCACAGCGCCAGGGATCGCTACTCCCAGGGGCTGAGGAGCGACTGCGAGCTGGAACGCCG
>NZ_AUGA01000136.1:0-7853 GCF_000426785.1 Bradyrhizobium sp. th-b2 | reverse complement strand
GGCCAACTGGGACGGCGACTTCCTCGACCTCGTCGAACAGGCGCATCTCACCTTCACGGGCAAGTCCGACGGTGAAATTGCCTTCGGTGCGCTGAAGGGCTTCCTCGATGTCCGCTACGGCGCGCGAGACGGTTCGGCCTGCGCGGAGTTCTCATGGGAAGGGCACGATGAGAATGACCCCGCCTGCGGTCGCGGATGAGCTATGATCGGCACTGCGGGCAGGCTCGTCGGTCACTTCTACATACACAATGGCGACGATTCAGCCTTCGTTTGCGAACGCGGCTGAGTTCTTCAACAGCCTGCTAGGTCTTCTCCAGGACGCCCCACGAGGTGATACAGCGCTTTAAGACGCGCGGCTTCTGGTGGGAGATTGGTTGTGAAGACCAGATTCGCGGATCCAAGCGGAGAATGTCATCGGCGCTATCGGCTATCCAGCCTACCGCACGGGCCGCTGTGAGCGAGGGCCGTTCCATTGAGCTCGTTCCGAACCACGATTGCCTTGAGCCTGATTTAGGCCGATCGGCGATTGGAAGATTTTCAGTCCACGCGTACCGACTCGCGAACGGCGCCAACGTCATGGTTTCCGGCTCCATCTGGCCACTTCCACTGTAGCGCACAGCAATGACGAGCTCACGGACATCTGCCCGAAGAGATGCTCTGCCGATCTCATCCGGCAAGCTGACCGTTACTTAATGCATCCACAGATCCCTCCAGCTACCTCTTGTCATCGGCTAACTAGTAGAGCTCTCGATGATCCGGCGGTTCGCGCCGCTGCGTTTTGAACAGAAATAAACTAGTGAACGACGCTCCCCAGCGTGCACAGGCTTCACCTCATGCCGGTTCCTGCATGTAGTAACAAGTACGCTTCCAAATGGTGGTCGAAACACGTGTTGTTCGTACGCACTAGGATATACCACAAACTCACCCCCCTCAAATTCTCTAGTGAGTTGAACAATCACGGCGTACTCGAAATCAGGGTCGCTCTCAGCATCCAAATGGATGCCAACAAAGGATCCGGTCGGCATACGATGCATTTGGCAGCGGCGAATCACATAATCAGACCATCCTCCTAAGATCTTTTTCAACGAGAGGCGACGGTGTTTCCTTTCGAGTAACTCGATGATTTGAGCTGGAGCTGTACCATGCGCATTGCTAGGAGGGCGGCCGGGCAGATCTACCCTGACGCGTTTCACAAAGACACTGTGTGAATCGCCGGCATCCCCTTCCCGCACCTCCTCCTCTTCGGGAATCTCGGTCTGCAGCTGATCGACCCTTGCCAAGTCATCATCGGTGAACAAGGTCTGGGGGGCGATCAAGACCGTCCCCTTAACCAACAGCTCTATGCGGTATTTTGTGAGAGCCTCTTCTGCAAGCAGGCGGGATTTATCATTTACTGCGCGTGCCATTCGCGTTTACTCCAAGTTCGGACTTAAGGGATCCTTCGCTATCCCCCTGCATCGAGTGGATGGCCTGCTCCCAACGCTCGCCATCAAAATCCTCTTTTCATACGCTTTCGATCGTTCGTTTATCCAAGCATCCAATATTTACGCTGAATCCTGAAGGACTGGATCGAGGCCTGTAGAATGGCTTTACGCCGCAGATCCGGCAAAACGTGTGCCGAGCGACGTTCTTATTAAACTGGTACGAAGTGAGAAATTCTTCGCCGCACTCAATGCCCAATTTGTCGCCAGGCACGAGCAAATGTAAAAATTTCAACATTTGGCAAATTGAGCAATTGCATCGCACTGCGGAAAGCACTCGCGGCGCTCGAACGTAGAATTTCACAGAACCACAATGACAGCGGCCATGGTGGCGGATCTCGGCACCATCGCCTTCGAGGGAAAACCCTGCGAGCAGATCCCGGCACCACTCCAAGCTGTGCCGATAGGCTCGATCAAACTCATCGAAAAAACGGCTACTGCTGTCAGCCGGGACAATTTCGCCAATGAGGCGGCTTGTCATCTCCCCGTGATATTTTTCCGCTGGATCCTCGACGACGACATGGACCCGAAAGTACTCAAGATCGTCTGCCTCCACATCAAAGGTCTTGACCACAGTGGCCGATAGCGACTGGATCATCTCCGCAGCATGCAGTTCGAATGCGACCATGTAGGCGCAACGCACCACGGGGTCTTTCGATGACAGCCCGGCATACAGAGAATGCAGATATCGCTTTGTTGTGGGGCTATAGTTGGGTTTTACTGCCCCACCGAGTCGTCGCGATGCATCTTTTCTAAATAGGTTCGAGTGGAACTGTTCGGTGGCCAGAATATCGGGTAACGCCGCGTTGGCGGCCCGGAGAACTCGGCTATGACCACCCGTCTCATCCCAACAGATGAAATTTGCGACCACGCTGGTCAGTTCAACATGCCTCGGAAGGTCGCGATTGCTATGCATCGCAGCGAATACAAGGTCCTTTTGGGACCCTGCCTGCAGATATGGGAACGCCTGTGACATCGCCAGGTATTCAGGAATCAGGCTGACAATCTGGTCCTTTGACATCGCCGCAGCGAACGGATGGGGGCCGAACAGCGCTCGCGCTTTCTGTGTCAAATACTCATGGACCGAGATCTGAGGAGGCTGATCCAGTGCAAATTCAGATGCGCGAGAAGACGTCATTTGATCTCTAGCTATTAAGGTGACGCAACTGATCAACGATTTCGTTGGGAAGGCGGTCTATGATGGCGTTGACCATGCATGTGAAACTCCCCTGGGCCGGCACCTTCACGGCAACAGACTGCGGCATGACGAGCTCGGTCCTATTGATGATCGCATCGATGGAAACATGTCCATTTGATTATGGCGGCGACGATGCGCCCGGCAGACTCGACGCGTCACTCGAAAGCAGTAACGCAGTTGAGATCAAGCATTGCGGGCTAACGCCGCGAGTTCGGTTTCTAGCTTCGGTTGATGCTTGAAGATGGCGTCGATCAGCGCTTGCGCTGGTTGTTCGGCCGCTTCAACCAGTGCCGCCTTCTCAGCGCGGGCGGACGGAGCGAACACCCGCTTGACGACAGTCGGCGAGCCCCTAAGACCGCATTTTGAGACGTCCTCGACGCCGGCATCCTGGGCGCTCCATTTCACGATCGGGGCGCGCGCAGCGCGCAAGGCATCCGCCATGGCGCCACGACGAATCTGGTTGGTCGCCTCCAGCATGGTGATCAGGCAGGGCAGCCTGGTGTGCAGAACCTGGACCCCACCTTCGGAGCGCCGCTCTGCTTCAATTGTGCGTGCGGTGAGATCAAGCGACCTGACCTTGGCGACGTAGGTTAGCTGAAGCACGCCTAGCCGCTTTGCGATGCCGGGCCCGACCTGCGCGGTATCGCCGTCGATGGTTTGCTTGCCGGTAAAGATAAGATCTGGCCGGCCATATTCCTTGTCGATCTTTCGAATGGCTGTTGCCAGTGCGTACGTTGTGGCCAGGGTATCGGAGCCCGCAAAGCAACGATCGGTTAGCAGTACCGCGCGATCGGCGCCAAAGGTCAGCGCTTTTCGCAGCGAGTCTTCAGCCGACGGCGGCCCCATTGTAAGCACGGTTATTTTGCCGCCGAACCGATCGCGTAGCTCCAGTGCGGCCTCGAGCGCGAAAAGGTCATATGGGTTGATGATCGTCGGCACGCCCTGGCGCATGATCGTATTGGTGACCGGGTGCACGCGGATCTGTGCAGAATCGGGAACTTGTTTAATGCAGACGACATTGTGCACAGTTCAGCTCCATAAATTGCCACAGCTGCGAAGAAGAACAGCAAGTGTTGTACCAGCGCGCATGATTTCGGAATCAGCTCAACAATACAAAGACTTAGGCGAGCCAGGCGATATCGCCCGACGCTCCCGACGAAGCAATGTCGACACTCGTCGCGACTGCGACAGTGCTGTTCGAGCGACGTGATCGGCAATTGAGCCGGCCCGGGAGAGTTCCTCCTCAACGAGGTGGGTTTTGCTCCAGACGATCAAGATGCGGATACAATCCGTCCGAGCCGGCGTTGGCTTGATATCTCGGTTGAACTATGGATCAACCAAGCCGCTCGCCACGACGACCGAACGCATCGACGCTCGGTGGTGTTCTGCACGTCGAACGCAAGCCGACCTCTCTCCCGGTCGAGCGACCTCATGCTCACAGCTCTCGAGTCCTGTCCGGGTCTCTATCCATCATGAAAACCTGCCGTGGATAGGACCGTCCTCAGAGGAGGGGTAGACCAGCCCCCCCGAAACCATCGACGATTAACCTGCCACGGCTATTTGCCTCAATGTGATGATCGCAACTCCGGCTCCTGTGTCCTTCTCAAAATCGCTTGATCTCGATTCCGTATTTCCTCAACGCGTAGCCGATCTGGCGCGGAGTAAGTCCGAGCAAGCGCGCTGCCTTTGCTTGAACCCAACCGGATTTTTCCATGGCGGCAATGACCCGTTCGCGATCGGCAATCTTCGCGCCGCTTACGAGGACTGTGCCGGGAGGCCCCAGTGAGGCCAACTCGCTGCCAACAGACGGCAGCGGCGCGTCCGCCTCAGTCACGGGTGTGACAGGACTCGCCGGCATTGGCATGGTTGGTGCAGGCTGGACTGTCATCTCATCCGATGTACTTTTCCAGAGCATCGCGGAAAGGCACTGGCCATGGCAACATGCAAAGTCATTTCTCACGATCGAGGGCCCGGCGGCCAGGGTGGCTGTTCGCTGGATGCAATTTTCGAGTTCGCGGACATTTCCTGGAAATCCGCAGTTCATCAGCACATCGATCGCACTCGCCTCAAAGCTCAGCGTACGGCAGTTCTCGCTGTTGAAATTTTTCAGAAACTCGCTGGCAAGCAACGGAATATCACTTCGCCTTTCGCGCAGCGCTGGCAGCATCAAGGGAACTACGCTGATGCGATAATATAGGTCTGCGCGGAACTCGCTCCTCGCCACAGCCTCTTCAAGATTCCTATTGGTCGCAGCTATGACACGAACATCCACCTTGATGGTCTGGTTACTGCCGACGCGCTCGAACTCCTGCTCTTGCAGAACTCGCAGCAACTTCGCCTGGAACGGGGCCGAAATTTCACCGATCTCGTCAAGAAACAGCGTGCCCTTGTCGGCAAGCTCGAAGCGCCCTTTGCGCGCGCTGAACGCGCCGGTAAAGGCACCCTTCTCGTGACCGAACAATTCGGACTCCAGAACTGTCTCAGGGAGCGCCGCGCAATTCAGCTTGATGAAGGGCCGCTTGGCACGCAACGACAACTCGTGAATGGCCTTGGCTACGAGTTCCTTCCCAGTACCGGATTCACCGCGAAGCAAAACGGTGCTGTTCGATTTAGCGACGACCGCGATCTTCTCGAGCAGCCCGCGCAGCGCCGGGCTGTCGCCGATGATCCCGTGGATCGGTACCTTCTTGCGCTCCCTTGCGGGCTGTCTAAGCTCTGACAGTTGCTTTTGCAGCCGGTCTTTCTCCACCATCAGTCGTTCGCGGTCACAGGCGAACAGGCGATGCAGCTTAACTGTCTGCCCGACCAGGTTGGCGATCATGCCGAGCAGCCGCGCGTCGTAGTCAAGTTGTTGGCTCGACCCGTCGTTCCGAATACGATCAACCGTCAGCGTACCCACGACTTTCGGATCAATACGAATTGGAACCCCGATGAATGACACCGGCATATTGTCTGTGGCGCCGAGCACCTGCAGGTCCGCAGCGCTGAACGCCGGCTCGACTGCCACATTCTCGGCGATCAGGGGTGTGTCCGTCGCGACGATCCGATCGATCGCCTTCCGCGGCAAGTGCATCCGGTAGCGCTCGTCACTACCCTCGCTCCAGCCGGCTCCCACGGCGATGTCCGGCATCCCTTCATCGTCGAAGAGTGAAACGATGCCGTGTCGCATCTGCACAAACGATTGCAGAAGATCGACCACTTTGGCCAATGTCACTTCGAGCCGGCAAGGTGCAGTGAGCACCCTTGATATTTCGAAGATGCCGGTCAGAGCGCTCTCGCACAGCGGTTCGACCGAGACCTCGCGCTCCGTCTCTGACTGTGAGTTAGGTCTTTCGCGTGTGGATGCGATATGCAGCATAACGAGGTCTCCGTTGTTCTGATCGTCCTCCCCTGGCACCTTGTTCGGGTTTGCGAGCGTTTCTTTGCATGTCATGCTCGATCTAGCGCCAAGTGTTGACGAGATGACATAGGAGGGTAACACCTTTTCATGGCACGAGGGTAACTCACAGGGCCTCGATCTCAGCTTTTGCGGAATGGGTGCGTAACGTCGGCGTGAGACGCAAGTTCCACTACTTCGGTTCAAATCAGCTACCTTGCTGGGCCTCGCCGTTTCAAAGATGTTGCCCACCATTGATCGGCACCTCGGCGCCGGTGACATAACTTGCAGCATCCGAACATAGGAAGAAGATGACCTTGGCCACTTCATCGGGTGTTCCCACTCTGCGCAGCGGGATGCTTGGCACGAGACGCGCTTCCGTGTCGAGCGACAACATACTCGTCTGTATTTCGCCGGGTGCGATCGCATTCACGCGAATGCCATGCGGCGCATAATCGTGGGCCATTTCTCGTGTCAGACTTGCAAGCGCAGCTTTCGACGTCGCATACGCACTGCCGGCAAATGGGTGCACCCGCGAGCCCGCGATGGACGTCACGTTGACGATCGATCCTGACGCAGCCCTCAGCTCCTCAAACAGTCCTTGCGCCAGCATTATCGGAGCCACCAGATTGAGATGGAACACCCTCATCCAGGTTTCGGGTGAGGTCGTCAACGACGTTAGCCGGCCACCATTGGACGATTTCGGCGAGACGCCGGCATTGTTCACCAGCGCGTGCAACGGTGCGCCCGCCAACCGTTTCTTGACCTCGGTGATCACGCGCGGCAGCATTCGATGATTGCCAAGATCGACTTGGACATGATCCTCGTTCCCTGACTCCCACGGGCACCGCTCGCGATCGAACGGTTGGCGCGCGCAAGAAATGATCCGCCAGCCCGCCTGCGAAAACAGCTTGGCAGTGGCGTGACCGATTCCGCGTGAGGCGCCGGTCAGCAACATCGCCTTCTTTTCTCCCGGGTGGACGCCGGCGTGGCAGGCATGCACGGGACAACCCGACTGTGTTGCAGACAACAGACCTCCGACCATATCGTCATTTGGCACATCGAGACCCACGCCAGCCTCCCATCCTGTAGCGCCGTCGGCGGACACGTAGCAGGATTTGGGCCATCGCTATGCACGCAAACGCGCCCCGCTTTTGCGTCCTAATGTCGCGCTCGCGTAACAGTTGGAGGCTTAGCGACAAGGCGCGTATGCTTTGCGACAGCGACGGCTTATCACCTACAAAAATGCCGCGCGCACTCGCCCGTGCTACGCGATCAGGGCGTAAAGCACGCCCCGCCTTGCTGGCTCGCAGCCTGACCAGCGAGTGGATGGACAGCGTCTCTCGTCCGAGCAACTATCGGTCAGGATCGCTTTCGCAATGTACAGCCGCATCAACTTGTACAGAACATGACGTAACCAGCTCCATACGTCAGGTTCGCCCGTCACTAGAGCGTGATGAGTTTAGTTTTGGTCATATCCGGCGTTTGCGAAGTAGTTGGCGCATTCGGCCGGTGAGACGGTGCCGAGGATCGGAGCGATAGCATCGTAGACGGCCTCGGTGGTTCGCTGTGCGGCTTTGCGCAGCCAGTGTTTGAACTTGGCGAAGAACTGCTCGATCGGATTGAGATCAGGCGAGTATTTCGGCAGGTAGAAGAGCCGGGCGCCGGCGGCACGGATGGCGCGACGCACGGCGTGGGCCTTGTGCGAGCCGAGATTGTCCATGATGACGATGTCGCCGTGCCGCAGGGTCGGGACCAGAGCCTTCTCGATATAGACAAGGAAGGCTTCGCCGTTGAT
>NZ_AUGA01000135.1:0-8165 GCF_000426785.1 Bradyrhizobium sp. th-b2 | reverse complement strand
AAATTTTCCGAATTGTTCATGGCCTATCTGCTGACCCGCAACAGCCGGATTGAAGAGGACCTGATCGACCAGCTCTTCAACTCCAGTGAAAAGCGGTTGGCGCGCCTGCTGCTCCTGCTGGCGAATTTCGGCAAGGAGGGCAGCCCTCAACCGATCAGTCCAAATATCAGCCAGGAGACATTGGCCGAAATGATTGGAACGACGCGATCCCGCGTCAGCTTCTTCATGAACAGATTCCGCAAGCTCGGCTTCATCAGCTACAACGGAAAAATCGAGGTCAACAGTTCATTGCTGAACGCGGTCTTGTACGACAAGCCCGAGATCAAGCGCGAATTGTAAAACGATAAAACTGCGCCTCAAGCGTCGCGGGCCAACGCCAACCGCCGCGTCGTTAGGGGCGACTAAACTCTTCAGAGCCAATTGCATAGACGCGCCGGCATCGCTCCGGCCCTTCCTGTATCTGGACAAGGGCACACCTGCTGAACATGGCGCCGCCCTCAAGCACACTATCGTGCAAGGCTGGCTGGAGATCCACGAGAGCGGGACGTACGTGAAGATTCTCCCGGCCGGAAACGACCTGTTCGCCTGAAAAGAAAAAGGACCGCGTCAAGCGAATGAGGATCCTTTAAAGCACCTTGCGCGTTGAGGTCCCATCGAGGGGCTGAACCTGAAGGTGGGTTATGAGCGACGTTCCTCGGGATATTCAAAGAAAGTTCGAACGGCGGTGGGCCGCCAGATTTGCGCGGCCAGTGGAAGCGCGCCGGCCCGAAAGGCATCAGTCTAAAAAGCCGGATCAGCGCCTCGCCGCTCAACCCAGAGAAAAACCCGCCGAATTGAACCGGCGGCCTTGAGGCGTGCGAGCGCGGGGCCGTAAGCCGCACCGTTGCAGCGCTTGCCAGCTGGCAGCTGTTAGTCGAGCGGTCGAGAAAGCGCCGCAGATGAAACCTCTTTGCATTCGCCACTCAGTTGGGCGTGGGCCAGCCGTCAGACTACACGCGGCAGTCGCGCCCAAATCGTTAACTTCTTTTCGAGAGTGATCAAAATTGACCAGCCTTGGAACGTCGGCTGTTCCAACCTCCGGCCATCACCGCCCTGTAACGGCGTCTGCCGGTGACTGAGAGCGTTCGGGCTCCCCGCCCAGAGACAAAGGGAGCGTGGCATGATCGAACAACCCCATCTCGATTCATATTCAATCCCAGCACGCGTCAGTCTTGGCATTGCTATTTTCGGCGGCACACTGCTTATCGCGGTGATGCTTACGGGTGCCTTCATCGTGCATTGAGGCCGCCTCAGTTGTTTTCCGTGATCTTGCCCTTGCCGTCAAAGGCTTTGCATTTGACCGGATAGATTTTGTGGCCCGGCTTCACCGACTGCACTACGGCCGGGAAGCCCGTTCCATTGCAGGCCGGGCAGATACGCTCTTTGATCTTCGGCCGCATTTGAAGCCTTTCCGGCCGCCTCCAGTTGGGGGCCACTATTTGTCAGGCGCGATCACCGGAGGCAGGGGCTGCGTAGGCAGGATGTTCGTCCGCCGCTCACGCGACATCGCGAGAGCCAACGCCAAGACGCCTACGGTTATGATGATCGCCCGACGCATGCGAGCATCTTGGTCTCTCCGGACAATATGCACAATCTGACTGAAGTCGAAGGTCGCCTCAGTTGGTGGCTACTTCCGTTTTGCTTAAGTCGCTTGTTGGCCCTTTGCTGGCTTCACTTAGGCATCCGTCGATGTCTGCTTTAGAGGGCAACTCGAACCTCGCTAATCCCGCATGCGGGTACCAGATTTATGAGTACACGCCCTTAGTTCTCTGCGAGCATTGTTATTGGGCAGAACTATTTTTGTCGGCGGATCGACTGTCTTTTACGCGTTCTCAATCAGCATGCGGACCCGCTGGCGTTCTACGCCGGCTCTCTCGTGGACGAGAGTCAAGAAGATCGGGGAGCTGAGACAATTGGGGATGCGGCTCGGTGGCTGGTTCGTTTTGGACTCTAGCCCGGCGCCGGCCGCTGATCACAAGGCCAATCAGGCCGACCACCACCAACGCGGCTCCTGCGATCATCAGCCAATGCGGCAATTGTAATGATAACACCAAGTCTCTTGCCATGACTCACTCCAAGACATCGTACTCAAATGCCACGCCCGCTGGGTCGTTTTCCGCGAACCATTTCTCCGCGGCTTCGATCGTCGCGAAGACCTTGATGTGGTCCTCTAAGTGAGAATGTTTGCCCGTATTTCACCGGATTCTGCTGCAAAAGCGAAGGACGGCAATATTGCGGATACCGGGGCTAGATTTGATCAAGATCAGTATTGGCTCGTCTAATTGCCTTCTGGCACGCCTGCCAAGCTTAGGCCCTCGTAGACGATCTCGCGCTGGTTCAGGAAGGTCGGGTTTTCACTGCGCCGCTCGTTGCGAAATCTAGCGACGGTAAAGTTTGGGTCGAGCCGGAGGCCGGCATTCCGCGCCTCCCGCGCCTCCGCAGCGCGGCCGCTCAGCGCTGAGGCCGCTGCCAAGAAGAAATAGGGCATGGCGACGTTTGGATTTATCTCGACTGATTTACGCAGCCGGTCCAGGGCTGATCCGAGCCGGCCGAGGAACAGGTCGGCGATCCCGAGCAGTGCGTGCCAGCGATCCAGTCCCGGATCGCGCGGGCTCAGCCGCATTGCGTTTGTGAGATCGGCTTCTGCCTCTTCAGCACGCCCGAGTAGCACCTTCAAGAAGCCTGCGTCGGCATGGGCCCACGCCAGATTGCGATCCAGCGTGATGGCGAACTCAAGCTCGCGCAGCGATCGTTCTGTCGCGCCCGAAACATGCAGGAGATTGGCGTGGACGAAATGGGCTAGCGCGTTTCCCGGAGCAAGCGTCAGTGCCTCAGTGATGGCCATCTGGGCGATACGTAACTGTTCGTCTCGGTTGGTCGAGGCGAAGGTGCGAAGGTCGTTCCCATGATAGAAGGCGAGACCGACCAACGCCTCGACATTGTGATTATCCAACCGAAGCGCCGCGTCAAACAGATCACACGCCGCGCGGTCGCGGCGCAGCGACAAGGGTTGGTTGAGGATCGCCCAGCCGCGCATGGCCAGGTCCACAGCATCCATGTTGTTCGGCCGTTCGCGCTCCGCCCGGCGGCCTTCTGCGGCGACGAGCTCGATACCGACGGTCCGGGCGAGGCGCGTGGTGATCTCGTCCTGCATGTCGAAGATGTCGGCGCGCGGCTTGTCGAAACGCTCGGCCCAGAGGTGTGCGCCGGTTTCCGTGTCGATGAGCTGCGCGTTGACGCGGATGCGGTCGCCGCCGCCCTGCACGCTGCCCTCCATCACGTAGCGCACACCAAGTTCGCGGCCGATTACGCGGACGTCCACTGGCTTGCTTTTGAAGGTGAAGGCAGTGTTGCGAGCTATGACGAAGGCGCCAGGAATGCGCGACAGATCGGTTGTGAGGCTTTCAGTGACGCCGTCGACGAAGTAATCCTGCTCGCTGTTGCCATCGAGGTTGATGAAGGGCAGGACAACGATAGACAGCCGAGGCGCGACGGTCGTGTGCGGCACCGCTGCTGCGGGATGCGCGGGTGAAAGCGCATAGACCTGCACTAGATCGGCGATGTTCTTCAGTTGCTGCTGACCGAGATCCCGTGCGGCGATATCGATTTTGCCACGCACCTGGTCATAGGCCGCACTAGACAGGCAAATGCCACCAGGCTCGGCAATGCCCTCCAATCGCGCCGCCACATTGACGCCATCGCCCATAAGGTCGCCATCGTCCTCCACGACCACGTCCCCGAGATTGATGCCGATGCGGAACTCGATCCGCCTATCCGGTGCCAGGCCGGCATTGCTTTCAGTCATAGCCCGTTGCGTATCGACCGCCGAACGAACTGCATCCACAACCGAGGCGAACTCGGCCAGCAAGCCATCTCCAGTGGTCTTGACGATGCGTCCGCGATGGGCGGCAATCACAGGATCGATCAGGTCCTTGCGAATGGCCCGGAGCCGCTCGAGCGTGCCTTCCTCGTCAGCTCCCACAAGCCTACTGTAGCCAACTGCATCGGCCGCGAGGATCGTCGTCAGCCGTCGGTTTGGCCGGTCGCTCGCCAAGTCTTCCTCCTGGATCGGTCGAGGCCAGTCTACGCGTTTGGCAGCAGGTGCCAAGGGATTCGACGATGAGGGCGCAATCGAGATCTCCGTTTATGTCCCTTTCTTAAGTGCCGCGCTGGCTATTGGAGTCCGATGTCGGGGGTGAAGCGGCGTCACGTTGCACGCTCCGATTTTCGGGTTTGACCTATAGCGGAAGTGGCTCAAAGTTTACCGGACACGGTTTAGCCGCGCGGGACCGAATTTGAGCCGCTTTGTCGGCCGGGAGATATTCGAGATTTCGCTGTGAAGCGCCCACTTAAGCGCCGCATCGCAATCTGTAGGAACCTATCGTCTGCTCGGTACTTGTTTACTCACCAATCCCCACTTTAGGAGTTTTCATGATTTGCCGTTTTGCTGCCGCCGCTGTTGCTGTCGCCGTCTTATTTCCCATTGCAACCGAGGCCCAGGGTGTGCCGGGAGGCGTCGAGCGGGGTGCGCGGGATGGTGAGCGAGCGGCAGGGCCGGTCGGTGCGGTTGTCGGTGGAGCAGTCGGCGGCGTGGTAGGCGGCGTAGCGGGAATCCTTGGTGTTGATCAGCGTCCTCGCTTTCATTCCTACGTTGTCGAACAGAGAGGCCCCTCATACCAGTATCGCGAAGATCTAAGAGTTGGGGCGGTTCTTCCAGAAGAGGGCGTGACCTACTACGATGTGCCGCCCGAGTATGGCGCCCGTGAGTATCGCTATACGGTGGTGAATGGTCGCACCGTATTGGTCGAACCGCGAACACGCCGGATCGTCGAGATTGTCGAATAACAATCATGGGCCGTCTTTCGAGACGGCCTTTTCGTTGGTCGACAATAAGGACCGCCGGGGCTCGCTGCTCGTGTACGTAGGCCATGCGAATGCCGCGCTCGAACGCGCATTCGTCAAATCATTCCGTGACAACCGAAGCTGGGCCAGCAGATGATGCCTGTGATCAGGCAGCCGTTCAAAGCACGTACAAGTGAAGAGCTTGTGGCCTTGCTCGGCACGGTGGCCGCTGCGATCCTGACTGTCATCATAGTTGCGATGCTCTATTTCGGGCGCGAAATCTTCGTGCCAATCGCATTGGCAATTCTTCTCAGCTTTGTCTTGGCACCGGCCGTCTTGATATTGCAGCGCATCCATGTGCCGCGCGGATTGGCAGTCGTGAGTGTAGCTCTGCTTGCCTTCGCACTCATTTTTGCGATGGGGAGCCTTCTCGCTACGCAATTGACGCTGCTCGCCGGAGATCTCCCGCGTTATCAATCGACGATCAGCGAAAAGATCCAGTCGTTTCGGGATACAAGAGCCGGGAGAGGGACGCTTGAACGTGCCTCCGACATGTTGAAAGATCTCAGTAAGGAGATCGATAGGCCGAAGGAGTCCGCGACCGCGCGGGGGCTGAACTCCTCAATAGTCAATCCCGGTGCATCGCAAGCCCCCGTCCCGGTGGAAGTCCGCCAGCCCGATCCCGGTGCGCTGGAGAACCTGCGGACTTTGATCTCGCCGCTCATTCATCCTCTCGCAACAACCGGCATCATCATCATCTTCGTGATCTTTATACTTCTTCAACGCGAGGATCTCCGTAATCGGCTCATTCGGCTGGCTGGCTCCCACGACCTGCAACGAACCACAGCGGCGCTGGACGACGCGGCGCTACGCCTTAGCCGGCTGTTCCTGACCCAGCTCATTCTGAACAGCGCGTTTGGCGCGGTGATTGGGTTGGGCTTATGGCTCATAGGCACACCAAGCGCGATCCTGTGGGGCATTTTGGCCGCAGTCCTTCGTTTCGTGCCTTATATCGGCGCCGTTATCGCGGCCGCGTTCCCGCTTGCTCTGGCAGTAGCCGTCGATCCTGGCTGGTCCATGCTGCTATGGACGCTCGCGCTCTTTTTTACTGTCGAGCCGGTCGTCGGCCATGTCATCGAGCCGATGGTCTATGGCCATAGTACAGGGCTTTCCCCAGTAGCCGTGGTTGTGGCGGCGACGTTCTGGACCGCACTTTGGGGACCCATTGGGCTCGTCCTCGCGACGCCTTTGACGGTATGCCTTGTCGTGCTTGGGCGCCATGTAGAACGCTTGGAGTTTCTTGACGTCATGTTCGGGGACCGCCCGGCCCTTTCTCCACCCGAAATCTTCTATCAGCGCATGCTGGCCGGAGACCCGGCAGAGGCTGCCGAGAAAGCCGAACAATTCCTAAAAGAACGTTCTTTGGCGTCATACTATGACGAGGTCGCCTTGAGGGGTTTGCAGCTGGCGCAAATTGATGCCGCGCGCGGAGCGCTCGACCCGGAGCGTCTCACGAAGATTCGAGATGCCGTCGCGGAGTTTGCCGGCGACGTTGCCGATCAAGATGACAGAGCGCCGGCGAAGGTTAATGTAACCACCGATGCAGAAGCCTCGTCCGCGGTAGAAAGCGTCGCGGAAAATGCGGCCCACGAAAACCTACCCATTATTAGCAAGGAAAACCTTCCGTCCGATTGGCTCGGTGAGTACCCCGTTCTTTGCCTAGCTGGACGCAGTCTCATCGATGAATCGGCTGCGATAATGCTCGCTCAGCTTTCGACTGCACACGGTCTCACAGCACGGGTCGAAGGCGCGGACGCGCTCTCTAACGCAAACGTCTTCCGACTTGATGGTACAGGTGTTGTGATCGTCTGCCTGGTCTACCTCGATTCGAGCGGACCAGCGCATATGCGGTATTCGGTTCGGCGCCTAAGGCGGAAGCTCCCGAAGGCCCTTATAATCCTGGGCTGTTGGGTCAAGGACATCGATCCAGACGCGCTGGAAGCGTTGCGCGACAACGCCAAAGCCGATCTCGTAGCTGCGAGCCTGGGTGAGACTGTCAAGCTTTGCATCGGGGCTACGGGGGTGACGGACCATAACATCGCAGGCTCCACGCAGGAAAACCCACTACCGCCGCCGCTTGAGATAATCGCTTGAGATCGAAAAAGATAAGGCCTCAGTTGGGGACTTTGACATTATGCGCGGTGAAAAAACCGACGCGGGTGAGCAGCGCAAGGCTGCTATTGATGCTGTGGACTGTTCCCCCACCCGGCACGTGAGTGCAATGGATTTAGAGAGCTGATAGGCCCCTCACGATCTGGAGGAACTCCCCATGGAAATGAACACGACAATCGGTCTGGATATTGCGAAGTCGGTCTTTCAAGAAAGCGGATCAATGGGGTCGGCGATTGCACTCAGTCGCCCGATGGTCACTTCCACCAAGCAGAAGGCTGCGGTGACGCCGTGCGATCAATCCTCCATGCGCGGTCGCTTCGAGCACGGCGAAAAGTTGTACGCAGCGCCTTCCCGGCCTGATCAGCCACCCTTCTAGCCGTCTTCCAGACTGCGAGCGATTCGACCTTATCCATCATAGGTCGCCAATACCGATATCCCCACGCAAATGATGGGATCGACAGCAGCTTCTTTTTATTCAACTGAAACAGCCGTTCCACGAGGGTAAGCTTCAAGACTTCCGCAACAATAAAAATGACAGCTCCTGCGAAAAAATGCCCGGTCCCGATCAAGTAGCCGCTCAAAGGTTTTGCTGGCTCAAGGATGATGATCGGTACCAAAAAAAGGACAAGCGAAGGATACGGCGGCAACGAAGCAACCCAAAGCCGCGCGCGTTGCAGCAGCCTCTGTCTGGCCATCCAAACGGTGATCGGCCGTGTGACATAGGAAAAGACGGCGTCCGCGACGAAGTAGACGAACGCGACCATGAAAATCGGTGTGTTCCAAGCGCGGGTCATGACACCTCCGGCGGGTCAAAGCGGGCCTGGAGGATGTGTTCCTGGAAGCCGGCTAGAAAATTGGGGAACCGGGCGCAAGTCCTTGGGGGTGTTGAGCGAAGCCACCAAACAGACCATCGCGCGCATTAGGCACTTAGCAGTCGTTCCGCCACGTTGAACGGCGCCAAGCCCCGGCTTCCCCTTCGACCCGCAGCTGAGCCCTAGCGACAAATTGTGCATGGGACGGAGAGGCGGCCGCTCCGACGGTCATTCCCTTGGTTGCAGGGACCGTACTTCGAGCGTCGTCGGGGGCACTCGAAAACTCGGTCATCGTGACCT
>NZ_AUGA01000134.1:0-8245 GCF_000426785.1 Bradyrhizobium sp. th-b2 | reverse complement strand
CGCTTCATCGATGACGGGCGGATCTGCCTGACAAACAATGCGGCGGAGCGCGCGCTGCGCGGTTTTGCTCTCGGCCGCAAGTCCTGGCTATTCGCCGGCTCGGAACGCGGCGCTGACCGCGCCGCCATCATGGCGACGCTGATCATGACGGCAAAGCTCAACGACATCGACCCGCAAGCCTGGCTGGCGGACGTCTTGGCCCGCATCGCCAGCACCCCGCAAGGTCGGCTCAATGAGCTGCTGCCTTGGGAATGGAAGAACAGCCCCGTCCAGTCTGCGGCCTGATCGGGCGACCGCACCGCGCGATCATGCCGCGGCCCTCACCGGACGGTTACGAAGGCGCGCAGGTAATGACGGGTTCAGGACGTAGCCGGACCGCCGCCAGCTATCAAGCTAACAGAGCGCCTTTTTTATTGCTGCTGACCGCACCGTATAATTTTGCAGCTCAAGCTAACAAACAGGCTCGGCAGCTGCCCCTTGCGCGTAAACTTTAATCTATCGATATCTTCAAGGTACGAACCTCAGGGTTGCTTTCTTTTGACCAGAGCTGTGAGTCCAGGGCAACCGAGTCGCGTCCAACTTTTCGATCGTCTATTCTCGCGCTATAACGCACAGCCGACGGAGCCGATCGCAGTGACTCAGAGCAAGGTGCCGAGTTAAGCCTGACCGTGTCGAGCAATTTCGCCGGCGCCTCCGCATACATCTCAATGCCTGCCAGGATCAGAAGAAAGCTGGATGTCGTCCGCTGCGGGTTTTAATCAGACGCGGGCCACGACGCGTCGCTCAAGAACCTTTTCACCAAAGATGACGAGACACTGAACCCCTTCGCCGCAGAGACGGGCCATCCGGCAGTACCAAAGCACTCATTCCTCTACTCTGATCATCCATCCTGGTAGCTTACAAAACCCGTTGGCTGCGTGTGCCGATCTGAAGCCTACTTCCCATCTATGACAAGGCCCAGGAGCACAACGCATTCGCGTCTCGTCCCGGCGGTCGGCCTCGAGGCAAGCCATCGTTGGTGTCTTGAACGAGAGGTTTTCCTGCGATCAGACGGCTGAGATCCTCGGCTCATCACAGTTGATGGCTAAACGGGCCTGCGCGAGAATACATCGACAGGCAGATCAGACTGTCGCCGCGCCGCGCCAGAACTCTGCAAGCTGTATCTCCCTGCGTTCACCGGATTTGACGCCTCACTACCGCTCGTAATCGCCCCCCTGCGGTGGAGAGTCATCCAGACCGACAAATTCTCCGCGTGTGGACGGCAGCTTTGCACCGAATGTACCAGAATTGGGATTGGTAGATCATCCACAGCAATCTGTAAGGCGAATTGCGACCAACTCCAGTGGCCATAAAGGGCGGCCCACAAGCCGCCCTATTGTGCAACTTAGCGCGCTGCTTAGTAAGCTATCGCTGATGCCCGAGCCCGATTCCGAGATTGAGGGCCTTTTGGCGTAGCGCACCGACGCTGCGTTTGGTCATTTTTGATATTTTTATGACCGGAGTCCGAGCCTTCGAATGAACCTTGAGCTCTTTGATATCCGCCTTGGTCCACTCGCGCCGCTTAACGCGTTTCTTGCTTGCTTTTTTCACGACTAATGCTCCTTTTGAGAGGGCGGCTTGTAACATAGTTTTTCGGGACGACGATGTTAAAAACGAGGCAGTCGCAGGAACTCGCGCCATCATGCAACGTCGGTCATAAGCTATGGAGAACGATGAGCAACCAAATGGCGATGAGCCTGAATAAATCGGGCAGATTCGTTATTTGTGTTAAGCTCGCGGATGATCGAGTTCTTCTCAAGGATCTTTTCTCGTTCCAGAGAGACATGCGATGACCTATTCCGCGACGCGGAGCGGGTCAGAGTTCTGGATTTAGCTCATCTAAAGAATGGTCGGCATGATGAGCGCACTGTCGGGAACATTGCGCCGCCGGTACACGGATGATGAAGATGGGATTCATGGCCTCGACGCAGTCGAGGAACGAGTATTCGAGGAAACCAAGCGAAGTGTAGGCGCGCCACATTAGGCCCTATGGGATGCCGAACACCCACGTGCGGCGATGGGGACACGATCCCCATCTTGCCGATCGAGAAGTGCCTGTTGAGAGCTTGAGGCTATACAGCTGACGATTCCAAAGTCAGGCAATCAGACAATAGAGGCACCGAACGACACGAAGCCGACTTGCCCAACGCTCCGGAGTGCACATAGCTCACCGTCCGATCGGTGCAGTTACGGAGCGAATTGACAACCTTAATTGCCATCAGAGCCAGACTGTTGCTAATGCAGAACATCGCGTTCTTCCATCACCGCCAATCATCCTGACTGCTATCTGATGGTGCTTCCGATCGACGAGCGCCCGGAAGAAGTCCCGGATATGCAGCGATCGGTGAAGGGCGAGGCGGTGTCGTCGACCTGATGTGGCCTGCCGTGAAAGCCGACCGAGACCATCAGCATGCGGAGCACCGGTCCGTGCGGCGATTGTCTTACGCGCGCGAGAGAGCCGGCTGTTGATCATGGCGGTCCGCCGCAGATGTACAAGATCAGCGCGCAAATTGGATCTCGGGAGAAGATAGGAGACCGGGCGCCGAGCTCTCCATCGAAATAAAGTAGTGCATGATCGAAACGAAACAAGCGCTCAGGAAGAACCCGACGGCGTTGTGGCCGTACCACCACTGAATCAGGGCACCCTGCATGCGCAGGCGATGTAGGATTTGGAGACGAACCGTTATACCGCCGGCCGTTCATAGTAGCGATTGAGATGACAGCTCCAGCGGCTAGATTGCCGGCGGAAGCCAGCAATGCGTGGATTCAATGCGGGATCGCGCCCCCTAGCTCAGGTGAAAACGCAACATAAGCAGAAGCAGCGAATACCGACACCAGGCCTGCTTCGCCCATTGTCGTGGAGTTCAGGCAGGGGTGGGTTTATCATGTCGTGGTTTTTTGGGAACTTACATTTCCGGTTGGAACGATTGAGCGCGGTCAATCGCGAAAGCGCCGGGGGACGCTCTCGATCTCGCGACCAAGCGCGCGCAGGGTTTGTTCGTTAGGGCAGTCGTCCGGGAGACCTGTATACTTCTCCTTTCCGGCGTCGGCGGCGCAGCGGGCCTTAGCCCGACACAGGCCGCACACCCGCTGCAGATCGCGCATTACGTCACCATGACGAGCGGCAAGCGCATTCTCGGAAAAACCGAGGCGCTTGCTTAAGAGTTCAGGAGAACCCGGACTTTGAGCCATCCTGCGAAAGGCGGACGTGGACAGACTAAGCTCACGCGCGATCGCATCGATGTCGTGAGAGCTCAAGTAAGCTAGCTCAGATGACCGAGACAGGCTTGCTCGTAACCGCCTAAGCAGATTTCTGAACCGCCAAGGACGACCGATATGTGCAGATTGGCTCACCGTGTGTCACATCCCTCGAAAGAGCCTTAGCTGATGGCGGCCCATGGGATTTGACATGCATCGGGGCCGAGCAAATCGCTCCAATCAACCAAGCCGATACAATGTTGCTGCAGGGACGCTGTGCTCCTCGCACCGGGCTCACCGCTGGCGATTCTCGACGTGCATCGGCTTTTTTGACCTGCATCAATACTGCGGCGGCGGCTTAGCGATAGAAAAGACGTTCCGGTCAAGGTCAGAGACAAGGCAGACAGAAGGACTTGGCGGCCCATCATCTTTTCGTGTTCAAATACCGGCGACCGGGTTCAAGGACTGCTGCCGGACGACGCCTCCGAGCTAGGCGCCGACGACCTGCCCCAATAACCTGCGCTGCTTGTGATGGCGCCCACTTCGTCGACCGGCGGACCGGCGCAATGATTGGGGCCGAGCGCAGCTAGATCGATCGGCATGGCATCAAGCGAAGCCGGGGGCGTCACATTTTCGCTTGGACACGCCCGCCAGGCTCGCAAGGACGCGTTGAGGCCATCCATCTCACGCTCGCCCACTTGGGATAGGAGTCTTATCACCAATGAAGGATGTTCGACATGAAAGACCACGGGAACACTTGTGGCGCCGCTGGCACGACTTCGCAGGCAGCAGTTCAGTCTGATTTCTGCAAGACAGCGGCCGATACTAGCCGGCATTGTCTTGAGCAGGGCGGGATCTTCTCGATCGTAGCCGGGAAGCTGTATCGGAGCGTTAATCCTCGTAATTCAGTTAGCGAGCGGATCATGTCCCATCACGGGTTCAACGAACTATGACTTATAGGACCTGGACGGCAACCGAAGCGATCGAGATCACGCGCCGCTCGGCCAATATTTGGCTCAACCTGTTCCCGCACCGACCAAGCGAACTGATCCATACTGTTCAGAAGGTTGCCCCAATTGTCTATTCGCGGCGATAAACACCATACAGCATCTACTGACAAGATGACGTGGGAACGGATCGAAGCGGCGCCCTTTGATCGGGATCTGGAGATTGCCGTGATTGAGGGTAATACCATTCACCGGCTGGTGTTTCCTTGCCGCCGGATCTTCGGCGGCTGGATTAAGACCAAGACCGGAGAACACGTCGCTGTGCGACCCACACACTGGCGCATCTGGTCGAAATAGCGGGCCATCCAGCACTTAGATGCCGTGAATGCTACGCTTCCACTCAGTGGCCCTCTCGCAGGCGATGTAGAGCGAATCGAATGAGTGTGCTTGGCGCGAAATATGCCGACCGCATCCGGTATCGCTATGGCACGGAGGGACCGCGGCTGCATGGGTTTAATCTGAACTCGTGCACGTCTCGCGGCCGACCACCATGGGTGAGATGGCATCGGCCATCGCCCATGAAATCAACCAGCCAGTCTCCGCCACTACAAACTACCTGCTCGGGCCGGCATCAGACAAGCCAGACGTCAATCGCGTTGGTAACGCGCTCGAACACGCCGCCCGACAGGCCTCCTCGCGCCGACGATATCGCCAGGCGCTCACGTGAATTCGCGGCCAATGGCGAGCGGCAGGACTTAGTGGAGAATGCGCCAGGATGCGCTGAACCTGATGGGAACGGCAATCGAGACGATGGCTTCCCTACTGGTGCTGAAAATTGACCGTCGGGGCTACCAAGACGGCCTGGCCAGGTTTACTCGTGCTGGTAGCGGCCCCAGCATTAGCCCCGACCGCCTGTTTCAACCCCTTGTCACGAGTTAAGAGCATCGTATGGGGGTTGGACTATCAATCGGATGGGCGATCATCGAATCCCATGGCGGCCACATCCTCGCAGAAACGAATCCGGGCGGGAGTGCGATCTTTCAGTTCACCCCGCCATTTGCGGAGGTTGGTGAAGACGCATGATTATGCGGCGCATTCTTGTGATCGATGATGACGCCGCGATGCGGGATTCGCTCGCGCTTCTGCTTGAGGTAAAAGGCTTTTGCGTAGCAGCCTATGAGAGGGCGAACCAGTGCCTCGATGAGGTCGCTAGCGGCCCTGTCGACTGTATTATCTCAGACATCCGCATGCCCGGCATGAGTGGCCTCGAACTGCTGCGCAAACTCAAGGCCGATCGTGTCGGCTATCCTGTCGTCCTGATAACTGGGCATGGCGACGTATCGCTTGCAGTCGAAGCGATGAAGGCGGGTGCGGCCGATTTTATCGGGAAGCCGTTCGAGGATGAGGTGCTATTGCGTTCCGTCCATAGTGCGTTGGACGCGCGGCCGATCAAGCCAATCGGTGACGCAGCAAAACTGCAGGCGGACGCCCGCCTCGCAGATCTCTCGGCGCGCGAACGTGACGTCCTGCACGGACTATTAGCCGGCAGAATCAACAAGGTGATCGCCCGGGATCTTGGCATCAGCCCCCGGACAGTCGAGGTTTACCGCGCTAACCTCATGGCCAAGACCGATGCCCGCAGCATTGCCGAGTTGATGCGGATCGCCATCGTCTCAGGGCTCTAGCAGTATCGCAAACGGCGCGAAATGGCTTTTTCAGGCTGCGCGCACCGGATGGTGCACAGTAGTTTCGGAGGCAAGGCTTCGAACCGGGCTCAGAAAGACGCCTTCGGCACGCACTGGCGGACAGGTTGACCGCGCCGAACGAGTCGTGCATCACCTCAGTTGCTTGCTTGTCATCCTGGTATTCAGCACCTGTTTTGCCGCGACTAACAATGTCGATCAGGTGATGGCTAAGAACGGCATCCGCAATCTTTTGCTCGATCACCCTTCCTGGTCTCGGCAGCATAATCGCTGTGCATGAATGATGCAATTGCGCGGCTGGCATCACCGACGGACCACATGCCATGCTGGCTTTTCTCTAGTTGACACCGGGCCATTGCGCGACAGCTACACGTCCAGTTTAATCGTGCCTAACCAAATCAGCGACTGCGTATGAAGCAGATCAATTAAACGGCCCGGATTGTGCTTCGACAACCAGCATGTCCTTCACGCCAGAGAGCGGCAATGTTCAGGAATATATTGGTCCGTCTTCCTACGGAGCTACCGGTGCGGGCTGCGGTAGATGGTTCGATTTCCTTCGCATTGAGCACGGGCGCGCATCTTGATGTTGTCGCGATCGGGTACGAAAGGACCATTGCTCCGCTCGTTGCGCTCGGCGGGGCGACCGTCACTTCGGTCTTTGAGGTCGAACAGGAGCGTGCATTGGAGCGAGCCAAAGCGGCACTCTATGTCTTTGATCTGCAGGCAAGAAACACCGGTATCTCCTACGTGAGCCGCGCGCTGAGTGCGGTTCCGGCCGACGCGCCGGATCATCTGCGCGAGCGCGCGAGTCCACGATATGAGCATCGTCACGCAACCTCAGGGCGGCTATGACAGCTACGATAACGTTATTCCCAAGCGAATGCTTTTCCAAGCCGGCGGACCCGCTCTGTACCTGCATGCATCTTCCACGGCCCGTTTTCGGCCAGGCGAATCGGGATTTGCTGGGACGGCAGCCGTCGCGCGGCCCGCGCGTTGCACGACGCGATGCCGCTGCTGCGCGAAGCTGACGTCCTCACCATTGTCGCGATCGCCGCTCCAAACAGGCTTCCGGCGGAAAGTTCTAAGGAGCATTTGGGGCAGTACCTTGCAAAGTCAGGCCTTGCTGCAAAGGTCGTTTCACTCCCGGCATCCCGGTCAGCGGCAGGGCTATCGCATATGGCTAAGAACCTGCATGAGAAAGGCCTCGTCCCAGCCTGCGCGTCTGATCTTGAGGTTGATGGACTTGCGATCGGGGTGGGCTCGCAGGATGTTGAGGGCAAGGCGTCGGAGAATGGCGAGATTCTCCGGTGCGTGGTCCTTGCGGGAGCGGTTGCGATCCTCGGCAAAATGGACGTCGAGCACCCAATGCAGCCGGTTCTCAACGGCCCCGTGACTGCGGGTGACGTCAAGCAGCCGCTTGGCAGAGATATATCTGGACAGCAGATAGTAACGTACGACCGGCGGATCGGCGCGCTGGTCACGCAGGCGCCGGCGCGAGGTGACGCGGCCCACGGCCGCCACGCCGGGGAAGCGTTCAGCCAGGGTCGTGTTGCGCATGACGGTCGCACGTCGCGCCTCGCTGCGATCATGGGCCGGGCGGTCGGTCTGCTGGACGGTGCTGCGCTGCCCCGATCGCGCAAACTGCTGCGTCACCGCCTTGAACAAGAGGCCACGGTTCGCCTTGATCGTCAGAACATAATGTCCGCCCCGATCAAGCACCGCTGCAGCAAATCCGCGGTGGCAATGCAGGGCATCGGCGGTCACAGTGCAGTCTTCAAGGGAGAGAAGATCCAGCACCTCCAAGGCGCCCGCCGTCTCGTTGCGCCCCGGCGCTTTTTGTTGCGCCAGAGCCATGCGTGCTTCGACTGCGAAGACGTTGACCAGATGCAGTGGCGTTGCCCGTCCGCCGCGTTCATAGGCACGCCGCAGAGCTTTGCCATCGACCGCAATCACGCCGGTAAGCTTGAGCCCATTGGCCTTGGCAAACGCCGCCATGAAGCGGCGGAAGGCGAACTCAAAGGCCTGCGGCTTGAGCAGACGGAACACCCGACTGAACGTATCGTGGCTGGGGATGCCGTGCTCCAGCTTCAGGAAGAGGCGCAACAAGCCTTCCTTGGACTGTCCAAACTCCTCCATCTCCCCGCAGCTGCCGGCTCCGCACAGAACCGCCGCCAGCGCGATGAACAGAACTTCCAGCAGTTCGTGGCTCGCATTGCCTGCGCGCGGGTCCGGCAAGCGCCCAAACGCCCTTCTGAACTTCCGCATCCGACTCCCTCCAGAATCCGGGAGTCGTCTTCAGAATCCTTCTTGCCTTCCAACGCAATAGCTAGCCAAAACCCATATGCGATTCCCCTGCGG
>NZ_AUGA01000133.1:0-8357 GCF_000426785.1 Bradyrhizobium sp. th-b2 | reverse complement strand
GTCGAGCAATTCCTCGTTCGCCCCGGGGATCTTGTGGCCCAGATCATGCGGCCGGCCGGAATCCTGATACCCGACGAAGCCGGCCGGAACAGCTTGCAGGCGGGGTTCGGGCAGATCGAGGCCCAGGTCATGAAGCCCGGCATGGTCGCGGAAGCCACGTGTATCTCGAAACCCTGGGTGATCATTCCGCTGGTCGTCACCAGCGTGCAGGATTTCATCGCCGCCGGCCAGTTTCGGGCCACCGAGCTGTTGATCGACCCGCAGAGCCTGCAAAAGCCCGGCTCGATCCTCGTGTTCCTTGAGCCGCTCTACAAGGGCGGCCTTGACGGCGTGACACCGGGCAGCAGTTGCATCGTCAATGCCTACACCAGCAACCATGACGTGATCGCCGATCCGAAAACCGGCGCGTTGAAGGGTTTTGCCCTGCACGTCGTCGACGCGACTGCACTTGTTCATGCATTGCTGCTTCGGATCCAGGCGCTGCTGCTGCCGATCCAGACGCTGGTGTTGAGTGGTCACTGACGGGCGCGAACAGGGAGACGGCAGATGAAACCGGACGGCAAGCTTCGCGCAATCGTCCTAGCGGGTATGATGTTCGGATTGCCGGATTGCGCGTACGCGTTCGATCTCGCCGGCGCCTGGGCCACGAGCGCGGACCAATGCGGCAAGGTGTTCGCCCGCAAGGGCAGGGCGGATGCCTGGGAGCCACTCTACAAGACGTTGAGCGACGATCAGAAGAGGAGGATGGCCTTCGTATCGTTCGCCGTCATGCGCGGGATGCGAGATGCGATCGAGCATGACGACGAACCCGAGGACGAGGACGAGTAGGGACGGGCCGAGAAGCGAGCTGCATAGCCGGCTTCGCCGCCAAAGCTCGGCAATAGTGGATGATTTCGCCCGTCGGGGAGCGTTATTTCGGAAGGCATTCCACATTGTAGGCAATGATGATCTGCGCCGGGTCGGCGTTGCCGACGCTCTTCAGGTCCTCCAGGCCGCTTCTGAGCTTGGCTCCCGCCTCCTTCAGGCTGCCTTCAAGTGTGGCCTTGGCCGCCTTGCATCGCTCCTCGCTCGTGAACTCCTGGAACACCACGGTTGGGAGCAGCCTCCATTCCGCCTTGTCGATCGTAGCGGCTGGGCTGACCGAATAGGAGAACACGTACATCAGCACCCACATCAGCCGGCTCCTGTTGCAATGCGAGGATCGCGATGGCCCGCGCATTTTCGCAGGGAAGGAAGCGGCAAGCCGTCACCAACGCGATGTGGTGGCGAAGGTCCCGGGTCCGCCATGATCTAGATCAAGGGTGCAAGCAAGCGTGCTTCCTATCGACCGAAGTGTTCTTGCTTTAGCTCAGTTGCAGAGATCCGGACCGCGGCGCGCGGCCAAGACTGGCCAGCAGCCGACCGAGATCGGCGCCGACCGGTTGAAGCCTGGCACGGTGAATGCCGCGATCGTCAGCTATTACTCGAGTGCGGACTGGAAAGTTCTCGGCGACGGTACGCGATCGAGCCGACGCGCAATTCTCGAGCGCTTTCGCGAGGAGTGTGGAACCTTTCAGGTCGCAGGCATGCATTCCGTGGCGATCCAGAAGATCCTCAATCGGAAAACGCCGGCGGCGCAGCGCAACTGGCTAAAGGCGCTCCGCGGATGGGTCGAGCATTGCCTCACTTTGAAGATGATCCGGAAGAATCCGCTCGCCGAGGTGAAGCTCGCCAAGATGCCGCGGACCGGCGGTCACCATCCGTGGGAGACGAGCGAGTGCGAGCAGTTCGAGAAGCGCCACGCGATCGGCACGAGAGCGCGGTTGGCCTATGAACTGCTTCTGCAGGCCGGTCAGTCTCGCTGTGACGTCGTCCGGATGGGCCGCCAGCATATCCGCGGTGGCATGATGACGATGGGGCGCCAAAAGACTGGCGTTCCGTTCAACGTGGAAGTCATGCCACGCCTACAGGCCGCGATCGATGCGATGCCAGCGAGCAATCATCTAACTTTCTTGGTCACGGCGCAGGGTAAGCCTTTCACAGCTGCCGGCTTTGGAAACTACTTTCGCGATCTCTGCCGTGAGGCGGGACTGCCCGAGCGTTGCACGTCGCACGGTCTCCGGAAGGCCGCCGCGACGTACTTGGCTGAGCGGGGCTTTACAGACCATCAGCTAATGGCGTGGTTTGGCTGGACGTCGATCTCGCAGGCGCAGGTCTACACGCGATCGGCAAACCGGAAGCGTATGGCGCGGGATGGAGCAAAGCTCATTTCAGGAACAGGCATTGGCTCACCTTCTGACCCGGTGAGCCAAAATCAATCGCAACCTATTGAGAAGACTGGAGCGGGAAAATGAACTGGCGATCCTTTCCCGAATCTTCCCTTCAGAGATATTGCCCTCATGCTGTGGAGGGCTGGCTCATGTGCGTAGGAGCCATGAGATCCTTATTCCTTTGTGTCAAATAGCATCTTTTCCATCATTCGCATCTGGCGGCCGACAAGCGCACTTCAAAGCCAGTCTTCAGCCGGGCGCGGAACCTGCCGCAATGAAACTTGAGGATTTGGTAGCTGGGCATAATCTCTCAGGTATCGAGCACGCTGCAATTGTTTCCGTTGTCGCACTGGTCAGCTCGGTGTAGCGCACCGTGTGCTGGATCTTCTTGTACCCGAGATATGCTTGCAGGGCGCGCGTATCGTGCCCCGTGGAGGCCAGCGCGAACCGCAGGCATGTCGGTCATGTGGGGCGGCGCCTTGAATCCGAGCTTACCGCCCGCTCGACCATGCGTGCGACCCCTGCGGTCGTGCAGGGTGCGCCGCGCTCCGACGCTGCAGGTCTGCCTCTGCCTTGCGGGCCTCTCCAATTTCAGCGTTGCCGAGCCTCTGTCCGCGCGCCTTGGCAGCCGCGAGGGCTTCCCTGTTTCGCTGAGCAATCAGCTCGCGTTCCTTCTCCGCGACTGCAGCGTGAATGTGCAGCATGAACGCGTCGACGTTGGGCCCAAAGATGAATGGAATGCGCTGCACCATTGATCCGCTGATAAAATGGACATCGCGGCCGAGCCGGTCCAGTTTGGCTAACCGTCTTTGCCAGCTCTGCGGGCAAATTTCACGGCCTCTGCGAGCTCAGGGAGACGCTCCAGGGCGTCCGCGCCCTTGCCGGTCCCCACCTCGCGGTACTCGGCTTCGATGCTGTAGCCGTGTTGCGCGCAGAAGGCTCAAATTGCAGCTTGCTGTGCCTCTAGGCTTAGGCCGCTGCGATCCTGCTTTGGGTTTGAAACGCGAATGTAGGAAACGGCCGGCCGCATAGAATATCCTCTCATGATAGTAAACGCCGCTTGAATCTACTGGATCAATTGCGCAATTCGGAATCCGTTTCATGCAGGGAAGTTCGATTTATCGACGATAGCGATAAGCAAGGTCGTCCCCTCGCAGAGGCTCGTTGTTCACGCACGTCAAGCAACATGCCCGTTGAACGAATTCTCTGGCCTGAGGGGAGGGGAGGGAAAACAATAAAAGAAAGCATGCTTGTTAAAATGGAGGAAGAACCGCGGGCTGCAAGTGGGTGGTTTGATCTAAGTCAAGGACGAGCGCTGCGGACCCCAGATGTTCTCTTTGCGAGGAGTCGGCCTGCCGACAGCGCTCTCATGGAGGGAGCAACCATATGCGTATCATTGGAACAGTGTGTTGTATGGCCTTCCTAGCATTGCTGTGCACAAGTACTCCATCGCTGGCGCAAACAAACGATCAGACGTCTCAAGCCCCAAGCGGTACCCCATCGCCTGTCCCAGAGCAGTCGGCGCTCAAACCGGCCGAACTTGATGCGCTAGTCGCGCCGATTGCGTTGTATCCGGATACACTATTGTCGAACGTGCTGATGGCATCGACCTATCCGCTCGAGGTGGTGCGCGCAGATCGCTGGATGAACCAGAACAAGGACCTCAAGGGGGATGCCCTCAAAGCTGCCGCCGAGAAACAGGACTGGGACGCGAGCGTCAAGGCACTGGTCGCGACACCGTCTGTTCTCCAAATGATGAACGAGCATCTCGAATGGACACAAAAGCTCGGCGAGGCGTTCTTGGCGCAGCAGCAAGACGTGATGGACGCCGTGCAACGGTTGCGCTCGAAGGCGTACGACAGGAAGAAGCTGGTCACGACAACAGAACAGAAGGTCACGTTAAATCAGGAGCAGAACCGACAATTCATCTACATTGAACCCGCATCGACCGACAGCATCTACGTTCCCTACTACGAACCGCAGGTGGTTTTTGGCGATTGGCCTTACTCCGACTATCCTGCTTATCCATACTATTGGGGCTATCCTGGCTACATCGGCACCGGCATCATCGCGGCCGGCGTGGCCTTCGGCGCAGCCTACGCACTGGGGCGGTGGGCCACCGGCGGCGGCTACTGGGGCGGCGGCGGATGGTGGGGCGGCAGCCGGGTCAACTGGGGCGGCGGGGCAATCGCCATCAATCGCGGCGCTCGTGTCGAGCACTGGCAGCACGACGTAAGGCATCGACAGGGTGCACGCTACAACAATGCGAACCTCCAACAGAGGTTTGGCAACGCCAACCGAGGGGCCGGCGCTGGGATCGCGGCCGGCGCAGCCGGCGCGGCCGCCGCGAAGCGATTGGGGACCGGCGCCAACCGGGCTAATGTGGCTGACCGCGCTCAACGCGCCGACCGAGGTCGGGGAAACCGACAGGCAGGCGCCGCCAGAACGGCCGGCAATCGCCAAGCGAGCAACCGCTCGACGGCGGCCAGAAACGCAAGGTCGGGCGGTCGCGCAGCGCACCGCGGGGCCTCCAGAGCCGCCCATGTCAGACCTGCGGGTGGGCGCGGCGGCGGAGCGCGGTTCGCAGGCGGCGGACATCGTGCCGCAGCATTCCGGGGCGGCGGAGGATTTCGCGGTGGCGGTGGTGGCGGATTTCGTGGCGGCGGTGGTGGCGGATTTCGTGGCGGCGGCGGTGGAGGATTTCGAGGTGGCGGCGGAGGCCGTGGTGGCGGGCGCAGGTCGGACATCTACCTCAAGCACGACGTAGTGCTCCTCGGTCGGCTCGACAACGGTCTCGGCTACTACCGCTTCGCCTACAACGGCAGCGATAAGACCTACGCCGGCGTGATCGCGCAGGAAGTGCAAGTGGTGAGACCCGATGCAGTCACTCGCGGCAGCGACGGCTATCTGCGCGTCTATTATGAGCGGCTCGGCCTCAAGTTCCGACCGTATGATGATTGGGCCGCCTCCGGAGGTCTGTTGCCGAAGACTAGCACACCCGGGAGATGACGCACGCGGCGCCTGCTATCCGCAAGCTTGTTCGTCTCGTTGAGCGCCACCGTGGGAAGCCCTAGACGGCGTCGACGTTCTGATCGGTGGCGATGGCAACGACTACTTCGACGGTGGTACTGGCGTGAACTATTACTTCGGCGGCAACGGCGGTGGTCCCGGCACCGGCGTCGGCAACGACACGTTCGTTGTGAATGACGTGCCGGTGTTCAGGTTATTCAGGACTGGACGCCCGGTCTCGATGTCGTGCAGTTTAGCGGCTCGGGCCTCACGTCCTTCGCCGACGTGCTGTCGCACTCCTACCAGAACGGTGCTCACTTCGTTGTGCAGGTTGATGGAGATACCGCGGTCTGGCTCAACGGAGCGACGGGGGCACCCTGCTGCAGCCAACTTCAGCATCATTAGCTAAGAGTCAGCACATCGAGGACGCCGGATGCATGCAGTCGCGCAGTTCACCGGACGATCCCGTGATTCGGGTTCATGACCTTGACCCACGTCCTCGACCGCCCGCTGCGATACGGTGCATCCGTCCGCTTCGAGACGATGCCTCCAGCCCCATCTGGCAGACGTAACTGAACACGGTCGAACAGTCGCCCGTCAGATGCTCGCTGAGCCAGATGACGTGGTTCGATTTACCGAGCAGCTTCGCCAGCCGTCGTTTCAACTGAAGCGCCCCACCCAGATCGTGACTTGGAAGTATCGTTGAGGCAGTGACGACGTTAGTGTGCCACCTGAAGGTGTCGTCGGGTAAGACCTGCCACGCAGGCCAGATGGACGAGGGGCGTTATGGATACACTGCTTGGCGCAACTCTCTCAGGGGTCTTCTGGGCAACGGACAACCCGGCTTCAAAACTCTCGGGCTCCCTCGATATTGACGAGAACGGTTCAGCCACGTTGAGCGTCGAGGGCGATCACTCCGTATTGACGGCACTTGATGCCCGACAAAAATTCCAAATGCACGGCAGCGCAGAAGGCAAAGACATCACGCTGTTTGACTGCTTCACTACTTGGGTGCCCTTCCTATCCGCTGACATGAAGGCACGTATCGCGGTCAACATCGTCGTAGTGGGCGCGCGTATCGACGGTCCGGAAGCGACGTTCGCCTCAGGTTTGTCGTTTACGACGCCGGAGGTGATACGCTGGACGGGCCTTCGTGGCATAACCTACAAGGACGCCAAAAGGGAAGTGAAAGTCACGTATAGGAGTAAGAAGACCAAGGAGGTCCAAGTTGGCGGTGCGACTTTTCAGGTTGGCACGGGCATTCAGTACGGAAATCGCTCGGTCTCGGAATTGAGCTTGACGGAGCGACATGGTGTTCGCGTTGTTTTCAGCGAACCTCAATCAGTGTTTTCCGTGGACAGGTGGATCACAAAAATCTGTCGCCTCATGTCACTAGCCTTACGAAGCCCAATGGTATGCCGCGTTTGTACTCTTGAGCGGGGTACAGGAGGCGGTCCCGTTACGATGGTAGCGACATGGTCAGAGAACAAGATTGTTGAAGCCAAGACGCCTCATCCGCTCTTTACGAGACCGAAGAGGCGCGAGGTCTATGAGAAGGTGCTTCGATCTTGGTTTGCACAGCACGACAAGCTGGAGCCGGTCATTTCCCTTCGCGTCGCGCTACTATCGCAACCTCAAAGATACCATGAATTCGCGATCCTCACCTACGTGCAGGCCCTAGAAGCGCTTCATCGAAGAACTCGCCCGGCGCGGACACTCGTCACGAAAAGGCAGTTCTCGGCTTTGCAGCCCAAACTCGTTGAAGCAATCCCTGCGCGCTGGAAGGCAAAGCCTGACCTTGCACGGAAACTCGAATATCTAAATGAAATCTCTCTAACCGATAGGCTGCGGGACGTATTTGCCTGCGACAAGGAGCTGTTGAGCAAGCTATTCAGAGACAACGAGAAAGATGTCGCTCTGATAAGGGACATACGCAACTATTATGACCCATTACGAGGGGAAGCGAAAAGAGAAGAAAATCAAAGCCTACATCGCAACAGCAAAATTCTGGTATCTGACGTCAAAAGTATTGCTGCTCCTTGAGATAGCGATACTGCGAGCGATAGGATTTAGCCAAGCAGAAGTCAGAAGGCTCATCCAGAACGATCCGACGTATCGCGATCTTTGCAGAGCAGACCATTCACGCTGAATAGCAGCAATGCGTTCGGCGCTTTCCAGCGCAAGATGTATCAGATCGCGACTGTGCGCGATCTGGGACGGCATCGGTCTCGACAAGGAGACATCCCCCGCGAGGGTCGTCGTGGTTATGCTGCCGCCGCACGATCCTCTTTGTCGGCCCCGCGCATGACGATCCGGCGTGCGTCATCCGACAGCGGGCGTTGCAACGCCTTGGCCTCATCCAAGTGCCGTCGTGATGACGATTAGGCGTTTCATGTTTCGCGTTACCTCGTTAACTGCGGCTCGCCACCGTAGGTGACCCAGTCGCCCTTAAGATCGCCAACCTTTGACCAGACGCATGCCCCGGCGGGTGCTTGACGCAGGCACACTCTGCTTTGATCGACATCATCGCGGGTCTTGATCTTGGCGACGGTCATCACCGTGCCGTCGGTGCGGCGAAACTTGTCGCCGACCTGAGGCCAATCACCGGCATGAGCTGCCGGGCAGAGCAAAAGAAAAGCGAATGCAATCGAAATGGTTTTGATCATGGCTTTTGATCTCCCTTAACTCCTCCGTGAATGGATTGAGATGTCGTTCTCGTAGCGCACGAGTTTGAGGAGACCGCTGCCGGGCAGGTTGAAATCCCGAAAGTTTCGGGATTGTGTACGCATACGACGAGGACCGCGTGATGGACGCATGCGCGCGGGTACGGCGAGCTCTATGATGGCGTTGCGTGAAGGTTAGGCGGCCTGCTGATCGGCGGGCTTGTCGGCTTGGCGCAGGAGCTTCCATTCCCAGGGCAGCAATTCGTGCAGACGCGATGCGGGAAGATCGGCGATACGGGCGAGGACGTCGGCGAGCCAGGCTTTCGGATCGACGTCGTTGAGACGACAGGTCGTGATCATCGTCAGCATGATGGCGGCACGGTCGGCACCACGCTGGCTGCCGGCGAAGGTCCAGTTGCGCCTTCCCAAGGCGATG
>NZ_AUGA01000132.1:0-8391 GCF_000426785.1 Bradyrhizobium sp. th-b2 | reverse complement strand
CGACGTGTGCATCCACCCGGATGCGTCGTCGGTTGCCAAGATCGATCTCGATCAATCCAGTACGCGCGGCCGCCACGGAGCGCACTCGGCCGTCACCCGCAGGCAAAAGATTCGGAGTTTCCTCCACTTCTGTAGCGACGATCTGCACCGGCGCAAAGGAAGGTACAACCTGCTCTGATGTCCGCGCTTGTCGACGCCAGGTAAACACCAGGCTGGCCGCTACTCCGTTGCGACGCGCAACCTCTGTCACCTTCGCGCCTGGCGCCAACGTCTCCTCGACAATCCGCGCCTTGTCATCCTGCGACCAGCGCCGCCGCCGCTCCAGCCCGCCCAAAACCTCGACCCGCATCGCCTGATGACCTTAAAGCTAGACTTAAGGTCGCACGCTTCGCGAATTACCACGCGTCACGCAAGACGGCGCCCGTCGGATGCGTACCCCTAATTCGTTAGCTTGCGGTAAAAGCCGACCTAGACAAGATGAGAGAGCCCATCCGGGTCATTTGCGTCGGTCTTGTTTGGCGCCATATCTAGCGCCGCCTTGGCGTCCCGCGCATCTAAGCAAATCGCTGGCAGTCTTTCCTGTGTCAGTGCATGGTAAACTAGACTGACAAGGGCCCCGTCTCGAACACGACGCGTTCGGCGGCAACCACCTCAATCCAACGCATCACAACCACGCCGGTGTTCCCAACCCCGCGATTACCCTATGTAATTGAAAGCTCGCTTACGTTGAAACCAGCAGCGATCAAGCCGATCTTGTCATCGAGACGTGGGCATACGATCCCGCCGCATTGTCTGACACCGACAACGTGGACCCTCTGTCACTTTACGCTCACTTCAAGGATCACCGTGACGAATGCGTCTCCATGGCGGCAGAACATCTCTTGGAGCAAATCACATGGTAGCTGGTGACTTGCGTTGCTCTCAGTTGCTCGGCTTATCGCGTCTGCCACACATGACTCGACCGACGGGCTGCCGCGCTCGCAGTCAAGTTGTTGAATAGAATGTAGGACGGCTTTTCGGGGTTTCTCCTCCCCCGCAGTTGGCACGACTCTTGAGTGTCTCTCGTTGCCCGGCGGCACGAGTTGCCGACGCCATCACTGATTGATCCTCTCATTGAGAAGGGAAGCAGCAATGAAGATCGATATTTCAGCTTAAGGTGTGACCGAATTAACTGCTTAAGAAGCATCTGCAACTTCAGGAGGCCGGTCTTGGCTCCTCATAGGAGCAGTGGGCGGAATTCTCGGGGTGCAGCCCCTGTAGTTATATCTGCGGGCGTCTGGTTTCCTACATATAAGCCGTACGGCTAGACTGGTTTCTTACACGTAAGCCGCACGGCTAGACCCGAAGAACACAGGTGACGAAAACGCAGTACGGACCGCGGATTAGCAGCTTCCATGGAAGCCACTAATCACCACAAGGCGTGAACTTGTGGCCTTCGGCGAGCGACGGCGTTCAGGCATTCACCGGGTTTGGCAATCAACAGGTTAGGTCATGGATTGTCTGGACTTTCTTCGGACGAGCATAGCGAAAAAGGAGCTGCCGACCTACGTCTATGGTTATCCTTCCAAGCGAGCGTATCGGGCTTTTCCGCAGCCACTCCACATAACTGATGTCGTTGAGCAGGCTAGCCGTTCTAAGCACATCAACATCTATATCCACATACCGTTCTGCCGCTACCGGTGCACCTACTGCACGCTCTTCCTTACAACGCGTCAAAGCCCGGCCACGAGGGAGTCTTATGTTGCTCGATTGGCGGAGCACATCGCGCGATATGGAGAATACTTCGGAGATCGAGAGGTTGTAAGTATCTATTTCGGCGGCGGCACGCCAACTCTGCTGACTCAGCATCAATTCCGCGAGCTTTTCGCCGCCCTCGAGGCTGCATTTCCAAAACGAAGCCGGAAATGTGAGATTACGATCGAGAGCGCGCCAGACACTTTCGACAACAACCTTCTGGATTGCTTGAAGGCCTTTGGCGTCAACCGAATGAGCATGGGCATCCAGACCATGGTACCCAGCGAGCTTGCGCACGCTGGTAGACCATATTCGGTCGAGACTGCAGAAGCGGGAATGAAAGCACTGACGGAACGTTTTTCCCACGTCAATCTTGATCTGATCTACGGGTTGCGTGGTCAAACCCGTGACTCCTGGTTCTTTTCGCTTGGCCGCGCGCTCGACTACGAGTCGCAGACACTCTCCCTTTACCCCGTTGTTGTTCGTCCGATGACAAACATCATGACCTCAAAGGCGCACGCCCCCGAATTATTCTTCTCTGATGCGGATAAGTATGAGGTCTACGACCAGAATGTTGCTCTGATGGCGTCCAAGGGTTACCGCCAGGAATCCTTTACGTGTTTCACCAAGATCGCTGGCGGCCGAGCCTACCGGCAGGAGAACTCGGATTTCGAGGGAACGCCCCTGCTAGGATTAGGAGCTGGCGCCAGAAGCTATTTCGGGCAATATCACTACGGCTCGGACTATGCCGTCGATTCGAGAGCGGCTTCGTCAATCATCAACGCATTCTCGGCCCACTCCTTCGATCCTGAGGCGATAGCATCGCACGGGATCACACTGACGCCGAACGATCTTGCGCGTCGCTACGTCCTGCTTGGCCTCACGTTGTCAGCCCTGAGCAGAAGGAGCTACGCTTCAGTATTCGGTCGCGAACTGACGGCCGATTTCAGCGAAGAGCTCAAAGCGCTCGAATGTCTGCAACTCGTCGACTTGGCCGACGGTGATACTTATCGACTGACTCACGCGGGATTCAAATATTCTAGCATCGTGGCGATAGCGTTTTACTCGGACACGATCGTGGCTCTCGAAGAGCAATATAAGGTAGCGTGAGGTGCAGTATGCGAGAGGTCGCGAAGCATTCACCGTTCTGGTGGAACTCGGGCTACGCCGAAGCCACGTATCGTGTATGGGTGGTCCCAGTCCCGAAATCTTCGAGATAGCACCGGCTCTCCGCACGAAGAGCGTGGTTGTGGAGCTGGGTTGCGGGGAAGGCCGCAATGCCCTCTATTTGGGCCATTTCGATCATCAGGTGATCGCGACCGACATCTCCGAAACCGCTATCTCCAAGCTGAACCGGCTCGCAGGTGATCTTGGCGTGAACATAGCGAGTGGGGTCGCTCGCGTTGAAGACTTCCGGCCGCCTGCTTACCTGGACGTCTTTATAGCGCATTGCGTATTGCATTTCACGGAACGGGGAGTCTGGAAGCCGCTCGTCACGGCCTTAATGAATCGAACGCGGCCTGGTGGATTTCATTGCTTCACGAACACGCTCGATCAACCAGACCATCCTATTTCGAAGGAGGCTTTGGCATCTGGTCACAAAAACTCGTTCCAGCGCGGCGAGCTCGAGGCTATCTATACAGAAGCGGGCTGGGAGATCTTGCGCTCCGATCATTACATCAAATGGGACTCGCACCCTGGCATTCCGATCCATTCACACTGCATCGAGAAAGTTGTGGTTCGTAAGCCAATTGGATCTGAAGATCTCCCGCGAATGAGAGCTGAGCCCATCAAGGTAGCCGGGATGATTCCTGTCAAACAATTTGATACCTTGAAATTAGGCACACCACGCGATGCCATAGTTGAAATGCTCGGCTCGCCGCTAGCCAGCTATGGGGTGAAGACTGCCCGGAAGACAGTGGGCGGCAACAATCAAGTGGCCATTGCGGACGGCTACGTACGTGAGGATATGATCTATGGCGATCACGGCCTCCAATTCGTCAATGGAACGCTTACCGGCAAATATCGAGACTTCACGCGCCCGAAGCGCTTGCTTATTCGAAATAAGTGATGCTTGAACGGTTTCTCATTGGCTGCCTTGGCCCCGTCGAAAAAGGGCTTGGGTCACGTCACCACGGTCGCCAACCTTACGAGGTTATTCACACCCCGCAACTTCCCGATCAACCCACGTCTCGACGCCGGTCATCAATCGCTGAGCACGCGCTTTCGTAGGATACTTTAATACCAAATACACCGAGCACCATCAAATTCGACTCAGGGGCTCGACAACGCCGATTCTGCCGATTCAAGATTTCGCCGAATTGACTGATGCTGCGTTTGTCCCGCCGAACACTGCGGAAGTCGAGGTCGCGCTTACGAATGGTGGCGCGTTCTGTATGTAAGATCCGTCTGGCTGTACCGCGGATTGGCCGACTCAAGGTCGCCGCTCGTGGAGTCGTAGATATCCGCAGGTGTAGCCGGAGCAGGTTTTCGCCAGAATAATCTGCGCATCGCTATGGTGTTCTTGTTTCCGCCTACACCAACTGAGGCAGCCTTACGGCACGACGTGCGTCATTATTATCCCGACCAGCAGAGCAGCACCTAAGACCGTAATGCCAATACAGATGCGAGCGGCGGTTGAATAAGAATGGAAGTGTGGTTGTTCGAACATGCCACACTCAGGCTCCTTCACGGACCTCAGCCCTTCTTTAGCCCGGGCGCGCCGAGGATGAATAGAGGATGAGTGGCCAGGGAGCGACGGGCCCCCAAAATGGGTAGGAGCCCGATCCAATGTTGATGCTGTACCGTCAAACGTCGTCAGCCTTTCGGGCTGGACTCCGTGGAGCATCAGGATCTGACGATGTCTAGAAAGACTGCCAACTTGCGTGCCGAAGTTAAGAAGCGCATTGCCCAGATCGAAAGTATGACACTGGTCCAGATTCAACGGGTCATGATGGATTGTGTGTCCGAGCGGTCTGCTGGCAGGATGACGACAGATGAGGGCAATGCGTTGCGCCGAGCACTGAACAAACGGGTTAGCATTCTCAGACGAGACCTTATCGCGTAAGAGTTCGCGAGCTTGTCAGGCAAAGCACTGACGTCGCACAGCGATAGGACACGAATTTAGCCGGGGAGAACCTAGATAAATGACTGCTTTTAGGCGGGGTTGCTAGGTAAGCGATTTACCCGGTGGTCTAAGCTGGACGACCAGCGGGTATTCGAACTGCGGGAAGCCGCGCGAGCTGCGCAAGAGATCGCGAGTGAGCTAAAGCGCAGTGAGTCGGCGATCAGAATCCGGGTCGTCACCCTTGCGGGCCTAAAGAAAGAACCCGCGGTGGGGAGTTAGGACGAAGAGGAGCGGCGTCTTTTATTTGGAGTCCCTTACCCTCGGCGATCGTTGCCGGCCATTGACGACACGGGGGCGCACTCGGCGCATCCCGCCCTTCGTCCGTCCGGCATTAGGTAGGCGATATGAAACAGCATGTCCGAGCGGCTTCAGCTGCGGTCGCGTTCGCTTACCATCGGCGCTGCGAAGTCCTCAGCGTGTACGAACGCGAAACCAAAACGCGCAACGAGATTAGTGTCGCCGTATGCGGAAAACAAGTGGACGGATACGACTACGACAGTGAATGCCACGTCAGCGGTTTGTTACCGAACCTGTATCACCACGGGGCGAAATCGCGTTGGATATTGAGCCCTGGGACCTCGGAGATTTGCATCGGCTACGAGGACGACACATCGTCCTTCTTCTCAGTGAAAATCGTCAGCGGTCACGTTCAGGTATTTGATTGCCGCCAAGTCCTGTCCTTCACATACACAGTATGGTGGAGAGACGTGCAATCCGATAGCTGCTGATGCCCCTCGGCTCGCCGAGCCGGGTGATTTCTACGGAGGATTAGGCCGAGAGGACGTTGAACTGGAACACTGCGAGGCGGTCGGCGACGCTGGAGCTGGCTTCCGCGTCTCTCGTTACCGGCACTCCAATAGCTTTGACGACGGAAGCGCTTCTGGCCCAGATTGCCGTTGCCAAATATGCCGATGGCGAGCCGCTTTACCGCCAGGAGGCCATCTACGCCCGCGACAAGGTCGAACTCGACCGCCACGCAACAACCGCATCTCACTAGACCGACGAAGAGATGCCTGGGCCGCCGGCGTCGGCGGTGGGTACACGATGATCTCCAAGGACCTGCGCGGCGGGCGCGGGAACAAGGGGACGTGCAATAATCGCCTGAACATCCGGCACGATGCGCTGGCGGCATCCGTATTGAACGGCCTCCGGACGCACTTAATAAAGCCCGAATTGTTCAAGCTGTTTTGCGAGGAATTCACCCAAGAAGTGAACCGAATGCGGATCGAACGTCGAACCGATCAGGATGCTTGGCAAAGCGAGCTGGAAAGAGTCGAAAAGCAGATTCGAGGCATTATCACTGCGATCAAGATGGCACGTATGAACCGTCGATGAAGGCTGAGATGGATGCGCTCGAAGCTTGCAAGTCGAAGTTGACCGATCTGCTCGCGAGCGCCGAGGCCCCCGCCGCTCTTGCACCCGAACATGCGGAGTCTATCGGCAGCGCATCTCTGCACTGTATGAAAGCCTGCAGTGCGAAGAGGAGAAAGCCGAGGCGGCGGTTCCGTACGTTGATCGATCAGGTTGCTCGTGCTCGACGGGGAACAGCTCGCCATCGTGCTGCGCGGTGACTTGGCCGCGATCCTGCGATTTGCGGCGGACAAGAAGAACCCCGACTTCCTCTCGGAGGCCTGGGCTCTGGATGGCTTGCTATCGCAAGCATCGGTCGTTGCGGGACCGGATTTGAACGTATGACCATCAGTTCATAAACCGTCCTGCCCTATTGATCCTATGCTGCCAGACTGCCAGAGCGAATTTGATCCCGCCAGCCGTCGGCGCGCTTTACCATTTCGGCATTAGCGTATCCACTTGCTCGTCGAATGCCATGAACATCCGCCGCGAGCTGATGGTTTGAGATCATTGCTTCTTCATAAACGTGTGAGAGCCAGAAGCGACACACCTTCGGAGGACGGATTGCCACTACGCCCAGACAAAGATCGAGACCAAAGCGGGCACATTGACATGAAGCAAAGACACCGAGGAGGAGATGGGTCAACTTCATGTGTGTGAGCATGGATAGATAAGACGTGCAGACCTCATTGCTGAACAAATATTGCGATTCCCGCCTGCCTTGGTACACTATTTATCCGACCGTACCGGATTTCTCTGCGATGGTGGGCGCCAACACTTATGGGAGATGGTTGAGGCGGCTGCCGCGCGATGAACCGGTATCCATCTATCTCCACGTTCCGTTCTGTCGCTCGATTTGCTGGTATTGCGGCTTCCCGACAAGCCTCACTCACAGCGAGCGACCGATCCGCAAATATCTCGCGGTGCTCCGCGAGGAGATTGATTTGGTCGCAGCGCAGGCGCCGCGCGCCTTGTCCGTCAGCGACGTGCATTTCGGCGGCGGGACACCGACCATCATCTCGCCCGCCGACTTCTTGGGCCTGATGGAGCTCCTGCGCGACTGCTTCACATTCAGCAAGTCGACCACCGTTGCCGTCGAGATCGATCCCAGAGCGTTCACGACCGAGATGGCCGAAACATTAGGCTCAGCCGGCGTTAGCCGCGCCAGCATTGGCGTGCAAAGTTTTGATCCCCTGGTGCAGCGGGCAGTGAACCGCGTCCAGAGCGAGACACAGACAGCTCTTGCCGTCGAAAGTCTGCGCCAGCATGGAATAAGCCGCATCAACTTCGACCTCCTGTTCGGATTGCCACACCAGTCGGTGCAGTCCTGCGTGGACTCCGCCAGAATCGCGGTAGCGATGCGGCCGGACCGGCTTGCGGTTTTCGGCTACGCCCATGTTCCCTCCTATATGAAACGTCAGCGCCAGATCGATGAGGCGGCGCTGCCGGACAATGTCGCTCGCGCCGAGCAAGCCGCGGCGGTGGCTGACACTCTGGTCGCGGCGGGCTACCGACAAATTGGGCTCGACCATTTCGCCTTGCCAGACGACGAGCTCGCGCTGGCGCAGAAGGCCGGTCGCCTTTGCCGCAACTCCCTGGGTTATTCGGCTGATACCTGTCAAACCGTGATCGGCTTCGGTCCGTCCGCCATTGGCCGCCTTCCTGACGGCTACGTCCAGAATGAGCTCGCAACCGCTTCCTATCATCAGCATATCAAAGCTAGCTGCTTCCCGACTTCAAAGGGCTACCGTCTCACCGAGGAAGATCGGCTTCGGGCCGAAATCATCGAACGCGTGATGTGCGACTTACAGGCCGATGTTCCAGCAATCTGCGCCAACCACGGATTTGATCCAGTAGCTTTTCTTGATTCAGCTGATCGCTTGGAGATGCTCACCGAGGACGGGATAGTGGAGATCGAAAAGGGTATCCTCCGCGTCAAGCAGGAGCACCGTTTTGTCATCCGCGCCGTTGCTGCGGCATTCGACGCTTATCTCGACCGCGCACCATATTAACGAAGACCACCCATATGCGCACAGTTCCGAAGCATCAAATGAGGTCGCGGGCCGCGGCCCGTACGGTCATACTAGAGCATTTTCCGACCGGAACGAATCGGGTGGGGATTCCCAAAACGGCGCGAGTCAGATTCAAGCTACATGCTGGCGAGGGAGGCCAGCATGTAT
>NZ_AUGA01000131.1:0-8913 GCF_000426785.1 Bradyrhizobium sp. th-b2 | reverse complement strand
GCGAAGCCTTCCTTGTCTATATCGAGAAGGTTCTGGTCCCGACCCTGCGGCACGGCGACATCGTCATCATGGACAATCTCGGCTCGCACAAGGCCCACGCCGTGCGTCGCGCCATCCGTGCCGCCGGCGCCCGGCTCTTCTACCTGCCGAAATACTCGCCTGATCTCAATCCGATCGAGCAGTTCTTCGCCAAGTTCAAACACTGGTTGCGCAAAGCCGCACAGCGAACCACCGAGGCCGTCTACGATGCTATCGCTCCGATCCTCGGCACCGTCTCACCGGCCGAATGCGCCAACTACTTCGCAAACGCCGGATATGACCAAAACTAAACTCATCACGCTCTAGACGAGCCTAGCCGCATTTCGGAAAACATGTCTGCGAAGCTTCGGCTATCCTCAGTGCGGTGTCCCAGTTCATCTGCCTCGGAAACGCTTGCGGGGTAGGCGATGGAGGAGTCACTGATGCGATTATACATGGCGAGTTGCATTCCTCTCGGCGACGTTGCTTGGCGGAGCCTGTCTCTTCAGTCTCCGCGCGACTCATAGGCAGCATTTGCTGTCGGCAAGCTGACCGGCAGGCATCGGCGCTTCGCTGCTGTTCGCCAAATCATCTCGAGCGGGCCAACGGCCTGCCGGCCGTCCGTTAGCGGCCGTGGTCTGTGTTCCCGCTCTCCGTCTTGCTTTCAAGTGCGAGCGAGAGTTTGAGGTTGTTACGCAACATCGCATTTGCGGGAGCTGTTTCAAGAGCTTGGCGGTATAGCGCTTGTGCCTCGCGATGGCGGCCCTCGTGGTCGAGCACAACACCCTTGGCATTCAGCGCGCGCAGGTCGCCAGGTACGACCAGTAAGAGCGCGTCGAGCACCTCAAGCGCATCATCTGGGGATCTGCGTCCCAACAGGGCCCGCGCAAGAGGAATCGCCGCATCGACGTTGTCCGGTTGTTGCCTCACCGTGTCGCGTAAAGTCTGCTCGTCAGCATCCCGATCGATGGCGCGAACAATGCGCTCACGCATGGCAGGATCAATCTCCACGGCGCCTGCTGGATCTGATGTGGATGTCTGCTGCGGGGAGAGCGCCGACCGCTCCGAGCCGGCACAAGCTGAGAGCAGCAATATGGCGAGAAGAGCTGGGCACGAGCCCGGACCAAAGGAGCACAAGCGCCGCCCGACGCTGATCGCATATGGAGTCATGGGCCATCTCGGGATAAGTGGCTGCGTTCTGTTAAGTCGCCGCGGTAAGGAGCCCGCCACGCTCCGAGGAAGCGGCCTTATCCTTGGCAGCCGGAAGCTTGACGGACCCAATCGGCTGGACGGTGAAATCCGAAGCGAGATCTTGATAGGACAGAACGGGCAAATCGATTCCGTTGCGGGTGAGAAAGCCTCGTACAAAACGTCGGATATCCATCGAACCGAGAATAATGGGTTGGCTCTGACTTCGAGCGATGGTCGAATGGATCTGACGGAATTGTGCAAGCAGCTTCTCGCTCTGCCAATCGTCCAAAACGAGGTATGGACCGACAGCGGTTTCGCGCACCGCGCCGCGGACAATATCCTCGGTCTCGCGCTCGATGATAAAGGCGGCCACAACCCGATGGGCATTGGCATAGCGAAAACAGATCTGCCGTTTCAAGGTGGCACGAACATATTCGGTGAGCAGGACCGCATTTTGCTCGCGTTCACTCCATTCTGCCAGGGCTTCCAGCAGTAGGCGGGTGTTGCGAATTGGAATGCCCTCATCGAGTAGGCGGCGCAGGACCTCGGCGATCCGAGGAACGGTGGTCGTACGCAGCACTTCCTTCACCAGATCAGCGTATTCCTGCTCCATCCGGCCAAGCAATTGGCGGGTTTCTTGAATGCCTACCAAGCGCTGTGCATAGCGTGTCAATGTGAAGTGGAGACGCAAGGCAAGAATTTCGCTCGGACGGTGATATCCGATTCCCGCGGCTTTGAGGGCGGCCGCATGACCTTCTTCGATCCAGACCCGATTCGTCTCCGGCTCTTGTCGAAAGGGGATGCCGCTCAATTCGATGTTCGCCACATCGTCGTTGAGCGCGAGTTGCGTCGGATCGATTACATCTCGTTCCACCGGCACGCTGTCGACATCTACCCTGAACTGCGACTTGGACAGATGCTGATCGACCTGAGCCGGGATACGCGGGACCGTTATGCCAAGATCCGCCGATACCAGCGTCGAAACGCGCGCGATGCACTGTTCCAGCTCGTTCTTGTCGATTGAATACGTCAGGTCCGGCGCGAGGAATAGCGCGATCGGAAGTGCCTCCGCATGAACAGCTTGTTTCTGGGTCTGTGCTAGAGCCCGAGCGGAAGCGGCTGCATCTGCACTTGTCTTACCTGCCGTCTTGTCGCTTTTCGCCCCAACCCTGACATAGCTCGCTGCAGCGAAGAGCCCAGCTAGAATGACGAACGGCGGCAAAGGGAAGCCGGGAACGAGTCCCATCAAGAGCAAGACGCAAGCGGCTAAGCGAAGGGCTTGTGTGCTTGCCGTGAGTTGGTTGACAATATCGGCGCCAAGTCTGAGCTTGGAAGGCCCGTTGACACGCGTGACGATGGTTGCGGCCGTGATCGACAGCAGCAGCGCCGGGATCTGCGAGATGAGCGCATCCCCTATTGTCAGCAGCGTATATTGGTGCAGCGCCTCATCGAGCGACATACCCTTGGACAGCAGGCCGATACTGATCCCACCCAGCATGTTGATGCAGATGACGATCAGGCCAGCGATCGCGTCGCCCTTGACAAACTTCATGGCACCATCCATGGCGCCATGAAGTTGGCTCTCTTGCTCCAGTGCCGCGCGCCGGCGACGCGCTTCGTGTTGATCGATATGGTTATTGCGCAGCTCCGCGTCTATCGCCATCTGTTTGCCCGGCAGCGCGTCGAGCGTGAAGCGCGCAGAAACCTCTGCGACGCGCTCGGCGCCTTTCGCAAGAACCATGAACTGCACCATGGTCACGATCAGGAATATGACGACTCCGACAGCGATATTCCCTGATATTACGAAGTCGCCAAAGGTGTGGATAATGCTGCCTGCGTCACCCTCCGCAAGAATAAGCCGCGTGGTTGCGATGGTCAGCGAGAGACGAAATACCGTCGAGATAAGGATGACGCCCGGCAACGAGGAAAAATCAAGCGCTGTGCTGAGATAGAGGGCAACCATCAGCAGCAATATGGCAAAGCCAAGATTGAAGCCGATCAGCATGTCAATCACGATGATCGGGATCGGCATGATCATCATGCCGATCGCCAGAAGCAGCATCAACGCGACCATAAAATCCGGATGGGCCGGCGCGCGCAGGATGAATTTACGCAAGACGTTGGCCATGAAGGTCCCTATTTCTGTTTGATGAGAGCGGTGCTGCCGCGCAATGACACATAGCGTCGGAAGACATCGCGGGCCTCGGTCATGCGGCCTGCCTCTCGCAGCGCGTGACTGCGCAGGAGCGTCAAAGGCACGCGTGAAGACGGGTGAGCATCAACGGCGTCCAGCCGATCGAGCACCTCAAGTGCTTCGTCGCCAAGGCCCTCCGAGATGAGGGTGTAGGCCAGAATTCGGAGCAGATCGACATCCTGGGAATGTTCGCGGGCTGCGATTCGTAGCAGGGCCAGACTTTGTGCGCTCTGCCCGCACGCGAGGTGGACATAGGAGAGGGCGCAGAGCAGGTCACGCTCCGGCCCGGAGATCAGCAGGATATCGCCGGACTTGGAAACGTCCGGGGCCGAGGTGCGGACCTCCTGCACTCGATCCGATTCGATCATGGCTAGCCCTTGATCAAGCTGTTCTGATTTTGCCGGAGCAGAAGGAACCGCCGCAGTTCTTGCTGCAGGATCGCCAAGCATTCGCCGGCCGTCTTGTCGTCTGGCGTTGATTCCAGCGTTTGCGTTAAGCGCTCCAGAAGAGCACCATGCCTGTCTGCGCGCAGCACGTCCGGATGACGCAGGCGTGGAATGACGAAGGAGAGCAGGCCATGTGACAGATTGTGGCCATAAAGTGAGGCAAGTACTGCGCGGGGGTCGATTTCATTTGCGCCAGCAGCCCTCTCGAAGAGAGTGACGCGCGAGATTGCATCGATCGGGCCGACCTCGAGCGCGGCTTCGCTCGCAGGATCAATTGTCAGATCCTGAGCGGATGCGTCTCGCCACGACGCCTGTTTCGTGGCGCCATCTGCATGAGCGCCCGCGACTTCGATGTGGTCGGCTTTCGGGGTGATCGGGCCGTTGACCGGTGCATGCTCCCCCGCGTCATACCCCTGCGACGAGGGGCCGGACCCTACAGGGTGCTGGGGCAGTCTGGCCATCGGCTTCTCCTTTCTTCCTGCAGGGCGGAAACGTTAATAGGGAAGTGCAGCGAAGCGGCCGTTCCGACTGAGCAGCACTCGTCCATCCTCGATTCGATCGACGGTCCATCCATTGCTCAGCAGCGCTCCCACGAAATACTTCTGGCCGCCGATAAGAAGATAACGTTCGCTTCCGCGCCAAACCGCTTGGACCGAGATTGAGGGCGGCGCCTTTTCGTCCTTGACGGTGACCGCGTTCACAAGGGCAGGAGTTCCGTTGGTTTGATGATCAAACCATTGCTGGATTTCCTGCCATTTTGCGCCAAGGGCTGGCGTTACGGTTCCTTCTGCGGTCACAACGCCGTGCCCCGAACCGACCTTGATATTAAGAAGGCCCCCTCGTTCAACCTCCTGCCGCAGCAATTCGGCAGTTGCATCAGCGGCCTTCGCATCCAGACGATTGATGGCTGGTTTGGCGGCAATGTCGGCCACAGACGATGCGTCTGTGCTCGGCGTCACTGCGCTATCGTCAGGGGCGAATATGGGCGAGACGGCGCCGATCGCCATGGAGCTGAGCAAGACGAGGCTGAGCACCACGATCCAGATAAAAGAGCGGTTGCTTGAGCCACCTTGCTGCAAATCTTGCGTCGACCAGCGAATGGACATGGCGCCGACATGAACGACGGCAGGAAGAGGAACACTAACGCGCTCGCCTGGGGGCATATTCTCGCGGCCGTCCAGTCTGATATTGGCTGCAAGGGCCTCGATCTCGATCGAATTGGTATGCGGGGTGATGCGAAGGTGGCGCGGTTCGAGCCCTTGTTCAAAGAAGATCAGATCGGCATCGAGGCCGCTGCCGATGAGGCTGGCCCCAATAGCGGCTTTGCCCCTAAGCCCGGCATAGAGCCCCGATAAGACCTCAAACTCGAGAGAAATCGATTCGCTCACGGATCATCTCCTGAATAACGAGACAAGCCGTACGGCAGTTCGCCGTACGGCTCTTGCAGAGTTCGTCATTCACTGCGCGGACACGGTAGCGACTCGGTGAGCCAACCGTCTTGCAGATTTACTGGACGCGTTCGTCGGCGACCTTCTTCTCGGAAGAGAGCTCGGTCGTAATTCTGCGCATTGCCACGGCCTGGGCCTGAACTTTTTGGCTAACACGCTCGAACTCAGCCATCTGGTTCTGGAAACCGGCATCCTGGGTAGCAGGAGCGGCACCGTTACCGCCAACACTATTAACCGCCATGTCTATTTACCTTTCTTTGTCGTGTGTCGTTAGTTGTGGCCTGCTACGTCGGGCGGGCCGATGATACGATGGCAGGAATAGAAAGAAAGACGTGCTCGCCCCCCAGACTGCTCAGGCTCAGCTCTGCGTTCTTGCCGAGACCATCGGTCTTGGGCTGTACGTTCGTTTCAGCGTTCTTGTTGTCGGCAGTTTTGTCGGAGTGACTATCTTCGGACTCCAACTTGTGGATCACCTTTTCAAAGGTGTGATCAATGGCCCCGCCCACGGCGGAACCAATCGCAGCTCCGGCAGGTCCGCCCAACCATCCGCCGGCAGCGCTTCCGATCATTTCTCCAATCATCGGCTTCTCCTATGCTCGTCTTGTTACGCTCAATAGACGACTCCTCGCCTACAGTTCAGCGGCCTCATGCTAGGAGCGCTACCTTTCGAGAAGCTGACGAGTCTCCCGTTCCAGAACATTGGGGTGGCCCTTTGCAGAAGCTCATCACCTGCTGACAGCTTGCAAGCTTCATTTGCCTCCCTGGCCGCGCGTATGATCAGCCTGACGCCGAGCCGATATCGGCGCGGCGAACGTGCCTGCGCGTCAGGCGCAATTCGTTGGTCTGGTGAAGCTTGCAGCGAAGCTCTGACGGGTGTGCGTGGTCCGGCGATCAGGCCCGGTCGCTAGGCCTACGGCCGGGTTGTTGCGTTTGTCGGTGAGCGTTGCTGCGGAGACTGATGGTGTGATCGCCGGCACTTAGAGATTGCATCGATAGCGCGCGACGGGGAGCGGCGGGGGGGGGCTTTTCTGGTCCGACGGAGCGACTGGCGGCTTCGCGGTGAGGCCTCGTCGCTTATTGAGGCCTCGCAAGGAACAGGACCTATCAGCGTAGCTGACATCGGACAGTCGATCGTCGGGTGCGAGACTACATGTTACCGGTGATCGGCGAGCGTGGATATTCCCTAAAGGTGGTCTGTCGTGGAAGGCAGCTGCGAGCAATCACGCGATCCTCAGCCCGTGTCTGCTGACGAGGGCTGTGATGTTCAGTCGATGGTTTGTTGTCGTCAGCTTTTCGACAGGTACTGCTGGTACAGTCTTGGGACTTGGATGCGTGCGACATGCTCGTGCCAAGCCGACGAGAGAAGGGAGGGATCTCATCAGGGTTGCCGACGCCGGCAGCGAGAAGCATCCATTCGCTCGCCATCGGGCCAGGGGTGCGTTCTAAAATGGTTCCTAGTTGATTGAGCACAACGCTCGCAATTTTACCGCTTTCTTCGATGCAACAGGAGTGAACTAAATGGCGTATCTTCCCGTGGCCGGTCTCCCCGTGGTCGGCGCACTCGATTCGACGGTGAATGGAGTGGGGTCTGACGGGGTGGTTGCCAGCCCCGCTTTCGGCGCGCTGTTGGGGCAGTATGCCTCGACGGGTGCCTACCAGTACCTGCCGGCAGGTACTGCCGTCGTTGTCGCTCCGGTGGTCGTCACTCCAGTCGTGGTTGCTCCCATGTACATGATGGCGCCACCTCCTCCTTCCATGCTGTTGAGCCAGCAAAGTTCGGGTTTGGAGTCTTCCGTCGATCCGGTGTGGACGCATGAGGTCAAGGATGGTAAGGCCACGATCAACCTCGGCGACAAATATACGATCACGGCCAATGAGAAGGATGGCACCTGGACCGTTCGCAACAACCAGACCGGCCATGTCACGAAGATCCATGGCGATCCCCATGTTGACGCGGACGGGGATGGCAGGGATGACTTCGACTTCAAGAAAGATATGACCTTCCAGCTCGACGATGGGACCAAGATTACCGTCAATAATGTCGACTACGGTAATGGTGAGGCCATCTCCTCAAAGTTGACCATTACGAACGGTCACAACGCGATGGTTGTGGAGGGGCTCGGCGACGACAAGGATGGCAAAAACAATCTGAGGGTGACCCAGTCCAATGCTGGCATGACTCTTGATGAGCTGACACCCGATGGTGCCCAGGCGATCCATGAGAGTGGCCAAGGCTGGGTCGATGGCGCCGGCGGCGTGGTGAATCAGGCGAGTATCGATGCCGGCGAACAGGGTCGCGCGCCGGGCAACTACCAGTCTGCAAGCGCAGCGCCTGCCACTGCAACACCCGTGTTCTTCGTTCCTCCTCCACCGCCGCCTCTTGCGATGGTTCCGCTTGCCGTCGCGCCGGCGCCGTCATCTCAGCCAGCGCCAGTGTGGTCGCACGAGGTCAAGGACGGCAAGGCGACGATCAACCTTGGTGATAAGTATACGATCACAGCCGATGAGAAGGACGGCACCTGGACCGTTAGGAACAACCAGACCGGCCATGTCTCGAGGATCCACGGCGATCCTCATGTCGATGCTAATGGCGACGGCAAGGACGATTTCGACTTCAAGAAAGGTATGACCTTCCAGCTCGACGACGGCACGAAGATCACGGTGGACACGGTCGATTATGGCAAGGGAAAAACCATCTCCTCGAAGCTCACCATCACCAACGGCGACAATGCCATGGTTGTGGAGGGGCTCGGCGACGACAAGGATGGGAAGAACAATCTGAAGGTCACGCAGTCTAATGCTGGGCGGACGCTTGATCAGCTGACGTCCGATGGAGCTCAGACAATCCATGAGACAAATCAGGGGTGGGTTGACAACTCCGGACGCAAGGTGACGCAGTCGGTGATCAACCACAATGAGAGCCCGGATGCGCCGCCGGATTTCAAGACGATGATGCGCGAGAGCATGTTCCGGCGCATTTTCCGTCACGATGCACAGCCGGCATGAGGCCCGATCCCGGGGCGTGTCGGAAACTCGTGGAAGCGGGCGCTAGCGCCCGCCTTTCATTTTCGCCAAACGGCCGCGAGAATGGCAGCTTGGCGATCTATCGATTCAGGATCGACGGTAACAGCCAGATTGTCTCGGCAATCGCAGCCTTCGCCCCGACAAACGGGCGGAGGGCCTCCAGGCCCGGCTACCCGGCCAGAATTGCTGCGGCGCGTTCCCGCCCGTTGTCGGCGATGGAGGCGTTGCACAGGAACGGTGCTCTCAGGTTTGTCTGCATGCCGACGCAAGCGTCGCAGTGAAAATCCCGTCAAGATCGCAGATTGGATTGAGGGCTGCCTCGACGGCGCGATCTACCCTCGGCTCAAAAGCACAAGCCCTGTCTCGCGTTGAGCTCTGCCTGTCTTTAGCCTCCGAAGCCGGGCGTGAACCCCAGCGCCCCCGAACATCCATCAGCTTCTCAGGAAGCCGGAGGCGCCGTGGGCTATGAGCATCGCCATTCCCGTCAAAGTCTGCTGCTAGGGACGTTAAAAGGAAATCGCAGCAGCCCGCTGCCAAAAAGATCCAGGTGCATTCGGATTCGCGGACCCGCTCGCAGCTCGGATCTGAGATC
>NZ_AUGA01000130.1:0-9152 GCF_000426785.1 Bradyrhizobium sp. th-b2 | reverse complement strand
GTTTTCCGGATTAGCGGCGTCAGACGCTTGCGTAGGTCGGCGGCCGACGCCTTGTCGAAGCCATGGTCAACTTTGCCGGCATAGATCAGATCATCGCCCTGGCGGCGGCCCACATAAATGCCGTCCCATTTGTCGCCATCCAGTACGAAGCCAGCGATCGTCAGCGTCTCGCGCTGAGCGCAGGTTCTCTTAACCCAATCGCGGCTGCGCGTGCCCGTCGGGTAAATGCTGTCGGCGACCTTCGAAACAACGCCCTCATAGCCCAGCTTGCAGGCATGAGCGAACATCTCGGCGCCGTCGATCTCGAAGCTCTCGCTGAACTGAATGGCGGTGCCCGCGATCAGCTTCTTTAGCGCGGCTTTGCGCTCCCGAAGGGGCAGCTTCCGCAGGTCGCGGCCGTTGAGATACAGCAGATCAAAGGCGACCAGGACGATCTTGGTTGATTTGCCCCGTAGCTCGTTTTGCAGCACGGAGAAGTCGGTGGTGCCGCCCACCGACGGCACGACGACCTCGCCGTCGACGATCGCAGAGGCAGCCGAGATATGCCAAGCGTCGTCGGCGATCTTCTTGAAATGCTTGGTCCAGTCGTTGCCCCGGCGGGTGTAGATCTTCACATCCTCATTGGCGAGATGGACCTGAACGCGGTAACCATCGAATTTGATCTCATGGTGCCATCGCGTGCCGCTCGGCACCTTCTCGATCGGCGTCGCCAGGGCCGGCGCAATGAAGCCGGGAAAGAGCGCCTTGGTCCCGATCGCCTCAGGCTTTCTACGCTGAAACGCCAAAACGCAACTCCACAGCAAAGGAAGGTCAAACCGGCAAAGTAGCAATCGTTCCGAGCGGCGCCCCGCGGAAAGGAACCCTCGATCTTAGCCTGCGTTTTAAGGCGACGCGCCGGCGAAAAGCACTACCGAGGAGAGGGTGATGCCAAAAGAAAATGACGCGGAAGGCGTCCAAGATCAGGGCGGCAAGCACGGCGGTCAGGCCGGTATGCCGAAATCTGCGCCACGCCCGCGCACAACGGAGAAGGACCAGGATGTGGTCCAAAAACGTGAGCGCGGCCCCGCCGAGCGCAGCGGCTCCTCGCGTTAATCAAAACAGGCCAACTGCGCAGGAACTAATTCGGGCCAGCTCAGTTTCGCAATCTGGTGGATGCACTGATCCTGCCAAGCCGGTCCATTCACCTTAAAGTCCCAGCGCTTCCCCGGAGCGCTGGGATTTGTCTTTGCGCCCTACTAATTGCCAACCCGCCTTATGTTCACTTCTGAACAGAACGCCGAACGGCAACGTCTTATCATTATAGATCAAACCCAACGGTTAGGACCCGTACGACGAGGTGTGCCATGAAGCGACGACGTTTTTAAGCAGACTGCGTCCCTCGAAGAACGCCTTACCCAAGAAGCTCAAGAAGTACGGCAACGAGCAAAAGGGCTTCCCCCATGTCGAGAGCGGGAGGTATTGCTGAGGAAGGCGCGGCAGGACGAAACAGCCGCCCACTTGACCGAGTGGCTAACGTCCCCAGGACTGAGGCCGCCCGGTTAGAACGCTCGCGTCTTACCGTCAGAATTTATTGCTTTACGCCAGCGTGGCGTGGCTAATGCTGGGATGAGAGGACTTTCGGCTTCGCCAAACCTTCGGCTGTAAGGCTGGTGTCAGCTAGAGCGTTTAGGTTTAGCGACGGGATACCTCCCGGCCTCGGCGTGTACCGCTCTGAGGCCGTTTTTTTAATCGATCACGATTTTGTTTTGGCAGATCAAATTTCAACTTCGGCGTGGAGGTTGTGTCATGGGCAGTGACAGTCTCCTTGGAAGCATCTGCATCGTATTGTTGGGGCTGAGCCCACTCGTTGTCATCGGCATCGCAATGTATGGGCAGTAAATCGGCATTGGCCCGCATGCACCAACGGGCCGGTAGAAGGCCCCAGCAGCCAACCTCCCTCAATGCACAGGCCCCGTATGGTTGCTGGGGTAGCTTAACGATCCAATTTGACGGAAGACGAAGGCCGCCTCAGTTGGGGCATCTCACGCGAGCAAGTCGCTCCCCGCGTGCAGGATCTTCACGTAGGTCCCGCTCTCGTGCTTCTCCAGCCAGCCATGCTCGATGGCGTATTTGAGGCCGGCGCTGTATTCGGCCGGCGATGCGCCGTCCTTGTCGATGAAGGGATAGTTGATCTTCTCGATATAGATCCGGCCATCCTGGATCGGCTCAAATGCTCGCGCATGCTCCATGATCCTGCGAGCGGCCTTCTCCGGATTGGCGTAGGGGCGATCTGCGGTGAGTTTCATCGGCGGGGAATCACGATTTCTATCCCACACTGAATGGCATCGCATGGCCGACCCTGTCATGCCAATTCGGAACGATGTGCACAGCGTCGGCCGCGCCGTAGGGCGTCAGTGCGACCAAGCGACCGCACCCGCTAGAAACCTTCAGCAGTGCGAGCTATTATACCTTCGTCACCGGCCGAAGGTCAGCCCGTAGGCGCCGGTGGTTGAGAGACGTTCCCGCGCTCCCGCCTGCAAAGGAAGAGGAGCGCATCATGGGACGCTATTTCTTCGACATCCAAAGCGGCCGCGATCTGTTCGCAGACGAGGAAGGCTTGAGCCTGCCAAGTCAAAAAGCCGCCGAAGTCGAGGCGGCGCAGACGCTCGCCGGGATGGCCAGGGATTCCGCTTTTTCAGGCGAACGGCCCGATATCGCAGTGGAAGTACGCTCGGCGACTGATCGGCTTTTCTGCGTCTCGATAGTCTACCGAAACGTCAGCACGAAGCATTGAGGAAGTAACGTCGCGGCAATGAGGCATCACCAGAATCGGTAGGCGTGCCGGCAAAGATGAGGCACCGGCTAGCGTTCTCCTCCCATGAGGTCGTTGATCATTCGGCCCAGCGCTTCAACGGTGAAGGGTTTCTGGATAGCAGGAACGTCGGCAAAGTCGGGCGGGATGCCGTCCGCGCCGTAACCGGTTGAGAGGATGAAGGGGAGCTTGCGTGCCTTGATGACCTCGGCCACCGGTAAACTTGATCTGCTCGCGAGGTTTATGTCTAGGATAGCAAGGTCGAACTCACTACTGCTTGCCAGATGAAGCGCTTGATCGAAGTGAGCGGCCTCGGCCGCGACAGTATGACCGAGCTCCTCTAGCATTTCCACGAGCATCATCCGGATCATCGCCTCGTCTTCGACGACGAAGACAGAATAGGTTGATCCTGTCACTGGAAGGTTGGTGTCGGGCAAGATTCAGCCTTGGTGAGCGGCCCCAGCAACCCTGGAGGCCCGGGGGCGATTGCTGGGGCCACACGGCCAGTCCCGCGTCAGTCGCGACTCAAGCCGGCCGCTTGGCCACCTCCGCGCCATAGCGCGCTCGGGCATCTTCGACAGCTTGCGCCTGTGCCGCCGCGAGGCTTTCGCGGACCTCCTTGGCGCGGCGCGCGGCATCAAGCGTCGTCTGCGCGTGGCCCTGGAACTGCGGCATGACCTCGCGTGCGATCAGTTCGTAACTGCGCATTGTTGCTGAAGGATTTGCCCAGTTGTGCGCCAGCAGGAGATAGGCGCCAAAGCCGCCGTTTGATTGTTGCCACAACCGCTCGATCTGGGCGGCGCACGCGTCCGGCGTCCCGATAGCACCAAGGCCTGAGCCGTTGATGAACTCGATCATTTCGGCAACCGAGTTACCGACCACCGCCATTTGGGGGAATGCAGCGACCTGCTGGAAGTAGCGGAACCAATGCTCGATGCCGTATTCCACGTCGCGATATGCCTGCTCTTTAGTTTCCGCGATGTGGCACAAGCCAACAAGTCGCCACTTGCTCCGGTCAGCAGTCTTGCCATGGGCCTTCGCCTCGGCGGTCAGCACATCCCAGTGCAGCGCCAGCGCATCAAAGCCGGCCGCGGTGGTGGCGCCCACCGACAGCATGCCTAGGCCATATCGGCCGGCAAGCTTGGCGCCGGTAGGGGACGCTACGGCAGCGACGGCAACGTCGAAGAGTGGGTTGGAGTAAGGCCGCAGGTGCAGCCGCGCCTCGCGCAGGTCCCAGCGATCGTTTTTGAAAGTGACCGGTTCGTCGCTGGTCAAAAGCTTGGTGATGATGGCAACGCCATCTTCGAGCAGCCCACGTGTCTGACTCTGCTGCAGCCCGATCATGGCGCCGTCGGTGGGAAGCGAGCCAGGGCCGAGGCCGAGCATCGCACGCCCGCGCGTCAAATGGTCAAGGAGGACGATGCGCTCAGCGACCCACAGCGGGTTGTGATACGAAACGCTGGTCACCCCGGTGCCGAGTTTGATGTGACGCGTGCGCTCGGCCGCCGTCGCTATCATGATTTCCGGAGAGGCGGAGATCTCCGTGCCAGCGGAGTGATGCTCGCCAAGCCAGGCCTCATCATAGCCGCAGCGATCCAGCCACTGAATGAGATCGAGATCGCTCTGCAATGCGAGCGTTGGGTTGATGCCGGGCTTATGGAAAGGCGCGAGAAAAATGCCGAAGCGCAGGCGCTGGCTCATTGAGATGTTCCTCCGCCTTTATGATGGGGCCTTCGTTGGCCTCCTGAGCCGAATCAAGCTGCCGCTTGATCCGCCGTTCCCCGACAAGGGATCGGATCGGCACGATAACCGCTCCCTGCAGAGTTGTCATCCGGGCCAAAAGCGGCGGTCGCAGTTCGCCAGACTACAGACTAATCTGCCGCGCAAAGCCTCTGGGCCGCCCGGAGGTAGACGGCGACAGCGACATGCTGAGCGTACGTGTCTCGAACACAGTTTCCTGCGGCGGCCCGGGTAACCCCCTGCGATGCCTTGCTTCAAGCGCGGCATGAAGATCTCTTCGCGGAACCGTTCCCAGCTCGCCTTCGTGTCGTGCACCGCAATAACAGTCCAATCACCCGGCGCGGGCCCGGCGGTGTGTAAGATCTGATTCGTCAACCTTCGCGCGAATGTTTAGACCCGTGATGCGGGCTTGACCCTCCCCAATGGAGATACATCTTCTAGGACCGGTTCCCACGGCGAATTACCTTGCAAAGCCTCTTCCTTTCTTAAATCTGTGCTCTTCGTGGGGCTCACCATTTTCACCTCTTTGGACCCTATCCGACCAGCTACGGGTAATCCGTAGGTGGCAGGTCGGTGAGCTGCTGGTCCGCGCTTAATCCACGTCACCCATTCATTGGACGTGATGCGGACAAGGTTCGTGAGGCTCTTCCGTCCCGGCTGCGGTCGTTCGGTGATGTGAAGTAAGCCTAGCCGGCGAGCTTCATGCATGGCGGTTTGCACAGTCGTGCGACACACTCCCGCGACGGCTGCGATCTTGTCGTAGGGCAAGTCACAAACGCCGTGATGTTTGCGCGAGCAGCGCGCCAAGCTCTCCAGGAACAACGACACGACCAAAACGCTCAATTACTGCATCAGCCGCTGGGATGCATTTAGCCGCTTCCTTGATGACGGCCGGCTTTGCATGTCGAACAATGCTGCCGAGCGCGAACTACGGGCGGTCGCTGTGGGACGGAAAAATTGGACCTTCGCCGGGTCCGACGAGGGCGGCCGGCGTGCGGTCGCCATCTACAGCCTCATCGCCACGGCAAAACTCAATGACATCGATCCGCAGGCTTTGGCTTGCCGACGTGCTGGCGCGCCTACCGGATCACCCTGCCAAGCGCATGACGAACTCCTGCCTTGGAATTGGCGGCCTCAAAAGCATCGCTCACGCCGCTTAAGCCTTCCGCCAAAACGGCCCAGCCGGGGCCTTCGCCGGATGCGTACGTCTAGAACGCAGGCGTCTACCTGGTCAAATCGCGACTTGGACGGAGTGTCGGTATCGGTGGACTCCGCAACCAAATAAGATGCTGTAATTACAGCTAAAATCTAAAAGGCCGCTCGCAAGGGCGGCTTTTCTTTTGGCTCGTGTCGCCACCGTGTCGCCACCAAAATCTCCCCGAGACCGTCCGCGGGAGAACAATCGCGCGCCGCGCGGCGTTTGTCGCGCAGCCCTCAGATCAGGCGCAATTCGTCATAGACTTGGAGCGCGTCTCGATTGACGCTCTTCTGCCTTGAGCCCGTCGTGAATGGCGGGCTTGTTTCGAGGTCGTCCCGTCTGCAGCGGCTTACTCGGGATCAGCGGCATGGGCGGCGGCGACGCCGACAAGGATAAGAGCTGCTCTCATCTGATGCTTTCCGGACGAGGATCCTCGACTCAAGCCAGGCGGGAAAAAGCTCCTGACATCGGAGTCCAATTGCTAGGTCTAATGCGGCGGCTTGGCGGCGAAAGCGAACCAGCGTGTCTTTGAAAAGATAAGGATAACGTGGGTCACGGGAGCTGACCTGTTGCGTGAATTGAGACCCGCGTCGCACCGGCAAGTGAAACCATTTCGAAGTCTCGGGGGTTGGTTTTGCCAAGGAGAATTGCCAGTGAAGCGAATGCTGAAACCGGTCACTTATGTTCTAGCCGCTCTGTATTTCTTGGTGGATGCGGCTTTCATGGCCATCGCTAGGCCGATCTCGGTCTGGCTTGCTAGGCATGTCGTGTTGAGGCGATTGCGCGCCTGGATCAGATCGTTGCGTCCTTACCCCTCGCTGGCGCTGTTTTCGGTACCCGTGATCATGCTGGAACCCGTCAAACCGGTGGCGGCCTATCTGGCTGCTACTGGTCAAATGTTCAGTAGCGTTGTGACATTGATCGCCGGCGAACTTCTCAAGCTTGTGCTGGTCGAGCGCCTGTTCAGCCTTACCCGGGACAAACTGATGAAAATTCCAGCCTTTGTCTGGGCGTACACAAGATTCCGCGTAGCCAAGGCTTGGCTGGAAGCCACCGAGGCTTGGCAAGTCATTCGTGCAATAAGCGATGCCGCCCGCCGGTATGTAACCGACATCAAAAAATCCGCTGTGGTGGCGTTTCGCCAGTCTTGAACACATGCGGTTGGCGTTGTTCCGAGGGAGGCCCGGTCCTTCGATCCCGGCGAGAATGGTGGGAAAAATACGGGGATCGAATTTCTTGGAGGCCACGTTTGGGGGGCGCGGAGCAGGAAGTCGGCCTCGCCTTGATCGGGTTTTACTCGCCAAATCTGCGCACCCAGCGATTCCATTATTCGCCCGGATAAATCTCGGGAGCTGATCAGGATCGATCTCCCTTGCGACGGCGTATTGCAAAGCCCGAGTCCATCTGCTGCGCGTCCGATAATCGATTTCCGTCCACATTGTGGCCTCGATAATAACGCGCAGCGGATGCCAGTTGGCACGCACTTGGAACAGTTAGGATGGCAGGTGCGATTTCCAGCATAGCCGGAAGAAGCTCGTTATCGGCGAGATGTCGGTAGCCTCGAAGAACCGTTCGGAGGTATCGATACGCAGCGAACCGGCGTTTGCTCCTGGATACGCGGTCAGCCGTCTTTCGTATCTTGGTGATCCGGTCGACGATTTTGCGGTCGGATGGAAGCAAGGATCTGTGCGAAGATTTCATCAGCTACTCTCCTGTTGAAAAGCGATGCTGAAAATTAGCGTCTTCGCGAACGCAGGGGCCGGATTTACTCAAGGCAACGTTTCCGGCGATGGTCGAGGCGATAATCGTCAAGAATTCGCTATTTTTGAAATCGCAGCGATGAAAGGCCGTTTTCGTCATCCTGGCAACAGCCATGTTCATGCAGTAAGGGCCGCCTCAAGGGGCAGGTACATTATTTGTCAGGCATGTTCACCGGGGGCAACGGCTGCGTTGGCAGGATATCTGTCCGACGCTCGCGCGACAGAGCGAGCGTTAACGCCAGTAGCCCCACAGCTATAGTAACCGCCCCACGCATGTGATGATCTAGATCATCAAGCGGCATCCGCAATCTGACAGAAGTCGAAGGCTGCAGTTGGCGGTCTCTTTTCTTGCCTGTTGCCTGACCTCACGGCTCCGCCGGGAAGCCGCCAGAGAGCGCGCCCAGACCAATAACTTTCCGCAGGACGATGTTGTTGACGTAGATCAAGATCGTCCGAGTGGTGCGGGGCTTAGCGTGTGAGCATGCGCCACGACTGGGTTGCCATCGCCGGATATGCGTCGATTACGGTGGCGATGATCGCCCTTCTAATCCTATTCAGCATGTAACCGGGCCCGCGCTGGAACGAATGCGGGGGTTCCCGCGTAATGTAGTTGGGCTGCTGAGACAATTGCGTGGAGAAGCGCAATGTTCAACCAGATCAAACTCCCGCCAGACAACGTCATGGCCGACCTCTATCTCGGTGTAACCGTTACAGGCTTGTACATCTTGGTCGGAATGGGAATCGTTCTTGCGTTTATGTGAATGAGGCCGCCTCAGTTGGCGGCCTCTCCGTGGGTGAACGGCGTTCCTGTTGACCCAGATCAACGAGCAGCCCGGCAACAGCTTCCAGCGTTTACAGCATCAAATGGGACGGGATAACGACGGCCGGTTGCGCCACAATTGCTCTTTCCGTGCTGATCGTCCTTTTCATGTAGTCGAGCGCTCCCCTGCAAGAAGAGGAAGTGAGCAATTTTGCACAGACGAAAGCTAAGCCGTGTGCTGATTTAGCAAGCACCGGAGAATTGCTCTTTGACAGAGATTTATTTCATCATCGGCATTGTCGTGCTGGGACTTTGCACGATCGCCCTTACCGCATTTGCTTTGTTCATGTGACTACCTAGCCCGCCCGCACCAAACGGGCTGGTAGATGGCCCCAGCAACTGCCTGCCCCTACACAGGCCCCCCAAGGTTGCTGGGGCCACTCTCTATAAGGAGCCGCCTGATGCATGGCCTCGCCCGCCCGGAAAGCGACGCACTGCCAACGCTGGCAGTCAGCGCCAATCCTCCTCGCGCTCACGTCGCACCGTATCCGTCCGGTGAAGGCCGCCTTGCCGAATGAGGCGAGTTGTTGAGTGCTGTCCTTATGGACAGTGATAGGCGCAGTGCCCAAGTCGAACGGCTTGAAGTGGTGGACACGGGCCGGCGACGGCGCTGGTCCGAGGATGAGAAGCTCAAGATCGTCCTGGAGAGCTTACAGGCGCCGCGCCAAGTCGCGGCAACAGCGCGGCGGTATGGCGTTTCGCGCTCATTGCTGCTGCGATGGCGACGCTCGTTTCGGCCTGAGCCGAAGGATACCGCCCGTCAACCTGGCTTCGTACCGGCGATGGTGGTCGCGGAATCTGGGCCGCCGCCTTGTCCAGTCGCGCCGGCCAACAGCGGCGGGT
>NZ_AUGA01000129.1:0-9156 GCF_000426785.1 Bradyrhizobium sp. th-b2 | reverse complement strand
GCGGCTCAGCACCGCACTGTCCTTATGTCCGTCCATAAGGACAGTCAGCTACAGATCGGAAAAACTCGCAAGACGGCCGCCCTCGGACGGATACAGAACAGCAGCCCCTTGACGCGATTGACGTGCCGGACCCGCTCGACGATCAGTACCTTGCGCTCGCGGCAGAGGCGGCGGCGGTCCTCTTCCTCGGGAGTCGGTGCCTTGATCATCGCACAGACCCGGGGTTCACCCCGCTTGTGACACCATCGAAGAGCTGCGAACCGCACTCGTCGAGTTCGCCAATCGCGACAACGAAACCGGGCTCGTCGCCCGGCACGGATATCGTACCCCAGCCCAGGTGCGAGCCGATCAATGCCGGCTTGATCAGACCGCAACGGCCGATCTAAAGTTGGCCGCCTGAATAGGCTGAGCCGAGTGTCTCAAAACCGCGCCGCAGTACACAGGCCATTCGACAGACAATTTCTATTTTCCGCACTAGAATCGAGCCATTGAGGTGGCAGCCAGTCGTCCGTCGCAGACCATCGCCTTGCAATCCGACCGCTGCTACCGTCGGCCCAAATTCTCTGGAGCCGTGGATCAAGATGGCCGAACACGTCGTCCATACTGTCGCCTTCGATGTGTCTCGCCGCCTGCATTTTGCCACCGGATCGATCAATCGCAACCAAAACAGCGCGTAGAGCGGCCTAACTCTGTCCACAGTCTGGAGCAAAACCAAGATCGCCCGAATCTCGCACTTCGTTCGAGAAGCAGCCGGGATCACTTGGTCCTGCTGCATCTAAAAGAGATGTTAGAGTTATAGCCAAGCCTGTTCTCAAATCCGTCTGGGCTTCAAACTTGAGTTCCTGGCACGCCCGCAACGGATCGCCAAGCGAGGCTCGGATATCCCCGGCGCGGGCCGGGCTAAAGTTTGGCGACACAGTGGTGCCGAGGATGCCAGTAATTGTGTGAACGAGATCCAAGACCGACGTCCTCCGGCCTGTGCAAACATTGTAGACATTACCCTCAGCTGACGCCCGCTCCATTGCTGCCAAGAGTGCGCGCACAACGTCGCCCACAAAGATAAAATCGCGTGTCTGCTGGCCGTCACCGAAAATCGTGATCCCCTGTCCAGCTTTCAGACGATTGCAGAAAATTGAAATGACACCTGAATAGGGCGACGCGGGATCTTGGCGCGGGCCGTAGGCATTGAAGAACCTTAGACCACAGGTTGGCAAGCCATGGACCTTCCCTGCCACGAAGGCGTGCTGTTCGCAGCCCAGCTTATCCGCGCCGTAGGCCGATAGCGGCTTTCCGGCTTCCGTCTCAGCCAACGGGATGTTCGCGTTGTCCCCATACACCGCGGCGGAGGATGCAAAAACCACGGGGACCGAGCCTGCAGCCTTCGCTCGTCGGGCTGCATCGAACACGGTGATGGCGCCCGTCAAATTCGTCCGATGTGTCCCGATCCAATCCAGATTGCTCCGCTCTACCGATGCAATGGCTGCAAGGTGAAAGCACCCGTCAATCTGGCTAATCGCCTTAGCGACTTTCCTCTCGTCGGTAACATCCCCTCGGATGAAATCAGCTTTTTGCGGCTTATTCGCCAGCTTGCCCGTAGAGAGGTCATCCAAGATGCGAACGGAATGGCCTGCTGCAATGAGGGCATCCGCGAGATGCGAGCCGATGAACCCGCAGCCTCCTGTAACGAGATACGTTGCCATAATAATTGAGAGGACTCCCTGGAATGGCGCTTATTTGAAACAGTCGGAGCGCAATTTCGCTGGTATGGGCAGAAAGGTCCCGCGCTTGGAATGGCGCCGCACCGGTCGACGTCGCTCATCACCTCCCCTTAAGATGGTGCTCCAAACCAAGACGGATTTCAATGTCTGGGCACTTAGCGTTGTACTGATATTGTCCTTTTCTACTGACTTCGATCAGAATTCCGCGCTCGATTAGTTCAGCCCGAAAGTCGGTCGGTCAAAATTGCCCCACTGCTGCAACCGGATTGATCGATCAAGCTGGACCAGGTCGTTTCGATGGGGCGGCAAGCCCGGGGACGGCCTCAGGCAAATAGCCGACCTGACACCAACAATTCGCCACGGAGGGACCGGGTGTGCCTGGTCAGACCGCCTGCTCGTACCGACAAGGCGCACCGCCTCATCGCCCAGTACTTGCGTGATTGTCACTGCTTCCATCGAGTTTCCTATCAACTTAGGGAAAAGTCTTTACGCATGGCAGGAACTCCATTCTCGTGCTTTGCGACGGATTCATTCTCGAACACCAAATCAACGTAGCGCCGGATTATTTGCAATGAATGTGATGTATGGCAGCCGTGAAATGCGTCGCGCCGCCATTGCATAAGCAAAAACGAAAGACAGTAATGTTGCGAGAAAGTAGCCGTAACCCTGGTAACCAACGCCCAACGGGATAAACACCCAGGTCAGAGCCGCATTTAGGAAGAAGAACACTGCCGTCACCGCGAGCAGGACTCGGCGAAGGTCAAAGTACGAGATAATAACCAATGTGAATAAAAGCTGGCTTTGGAAGAGGGCGCCGAGAACGCCGAATCGAAAAATCGGAACCAGTTCGAGATCATCGCGTGCCATGCCAATGAGCCCTGGCGCGACGAGAATCGCAACGTAGCAAATGACCGTTTGGAGTACAGCGATATTACGGAACCCCTCCCTGAGCGCGCCAACGATCTCCTCATGGCTGCGCCGTATTTCGGCGTTGGTGGCATGGCTTGCGATATCGCGATAGAACTGAAGATACTTTTCAAAAAAACGGGTTTCGAGCGATACCAAAAAGAGAGTCATTGCCGGTATTATCGTCAGGTAAGCTAGAAACATAGCACCGTCGTAGGCTGGGTGCACAACCATCGCACCCGCGATGACTTTATGTCCGGGCGACAACCACATAACCCATTTGTCGACCCAGATCGCCGCATTGTACAAAAGGCCGATCACGGCAAACTCCCAGTGCGAACGAAATGCACGCAGGAAAGCGAAAGGGCGGACGACATCATAGGGGTACTCGGCAAAAATGCGAGCGACAAGGATGTAAAATACAAGTGCAAGACCGACCGTGAAACCGGCCAATGTACCTGTGGCTCCAAAAAATTTCGTCAGCAGGATAGCGAGGAAGAGAGCCGCCGCCATGCCGACACCAAATGCAGCACTGATTGTCTCGAAGCTTTTGAGCGCCGATAGAAAGACTGACGCGAGCCAAATTCCCCCAACCACAAAAAATCCGACGATTGCGAGAACACGATCTGTGGCGGGCATGTCCACGACAAAGCCATAGAACGGAATGGCAATTAAGGCCTGCACGCCGTACAGTAACGCGAGTGCTCCCAGCAGCAGTCCCGCCGCATCCTCGATGTCCTTAGCATAGATTTTGTCAGCCAGATGCCGGGTGATGACAAGCACAATTGGGCCTGCGAGCACCAACGAGAAAGCGAAGTTGTAGATGATCACGGTCGAGAAGCGAGCCAGTTCCTCGCGAGGAAGTAGGCCCCGGCCGAACATTTCCACGCCGCCCAGAGCAACCACAGTGAAGAGCCAGGGACCGGCCGACACCGCCGCTGCATGGGCATGGCTCAGCAGCCCGGCGGTTAAAGTGTCATGCCGGGAAAGGCGCCGGAGTGCGAAACCAATCCCGGCCATTTAGCAGACAGCCGCCGCGCTCACGACATGATCAGGCATGGCAAGGTACTCCTCATAAAGGGCGCGATATTGTTGATCCACAATCCTCTTATTATAGTACTTCTTCGTTCGCCGTCGGATCGCTTCGCCGCAGCGTTTCCTTAGGTCAGGGTCGATCAGCAGGTCAGCAAGTCCTTTTGCCGTAGCGAGTGGGTTCGAAAGAGGGGTCACGAAACCGCCCGGTCCGAGCGGGGGCTCCTCGTCAGCACGACCAAATATGATATCCCGACACGAACCGACGTCAGTGGCTACACTAGGCACACCGGCCGCCCCCGCCTCGAGCAGGACGAGAGGTTGAGCTTCACTTATGCTGGTAAGGGCGATCACATCGACGCGTCCCAGGTAGTCGTGCAATTTTACTGGCCCTGTGAATTCGAAAGTATCGGAGAGGCCAAGATAGGAGACCATCTCCTGGCATTCGCGAAAATATCCGGGATCCTCGTCCGTCGGGCCAAGCAGCAGCACACGGACCCCTGGCACCAAATCACGTAGCAAGGCGGCTGCACGAATATATGTTTTGACGTCCTTAATTGGGACTACGCGGCCGATGAGTGCCACCGTGGGGGGCCAACGCGAGGTGTCGCGTGGAATTCGTGAAAGGCTTTCATAATCAATCCCGTTAGGTATAATTGTGAGCTTGTCTTCGGGCGCACCGTCCCTGATCTGCAGGATTTGATTGCCGGTATAGAGGGTCGTGATCCGACTGCCGGCCTCGTAACAGGCATGCGAGTAGCCTGTAAAGGCATCGATCCAGACGTCTCGCAAATCGCGTCGTCCTCGCTCGATATCAAGAGATCCTGGCAGCTTATCTGCCAGCCAATCCGCCATCGCGATCTCGACGCGACGCTCGTTGGTGTAGATCCCATGCTCTGTCAGGAGTCCGGGGCGCCCGGTTTCGATCACGGCCCGGGCCATCACCAACCCTGCATAACCCGTCGAGACGGCGTGATAGAGGCGTGCACACGGAAGGTCAGCCAGAACGACGGAGAAGAGCCCACCAGCCAGTGCTCGCCAGCTCCAGAAGTAGTTCAGGAATGAGCTGCCGGGGATGGACTGCTCGTACATACGCTGGAGCATTTCAAAAGCAGGCTCAGAATTCATGAGAGCTGCTCGGGTCGCAATTGTCGGCTGCCGCCGAATCGCGGCTAGCACAGCCCGGTAGTCCGTCAACCCACCTTGTCTGAGAAGGCGAGCGAGCGGCGGCTCCAAGTCTGCAATAAGGCGCCCGATCGCACACCCCTCCGGAATGCGAGTTTCCGACTGCTGGAGCACAATCTCGGTAATCCCTGTGACGTTCGCCGGTAGTTTGAATCGGAGTGTCTTAGGGGAAGTATCGGCGGAGAGGGCAACAATGTGGAACGTGAGGTGGTGCTGAGCCTTCATGAGATCATGCGTCCAACTAGAGACGCCTCCTGCCACATACGGATAAGCGCCCTCTAGGATGAGGCACACGTCGGCTTTCAATTTACCAATCGTCATAGAGCGCGCGCCTCCTCGGCAATTGCTCCTGGGGCTGACCACAAACTAATTGACTCGCGCACGCCGTCCGGGAGGTCGGCCGTCGAGAGCTCGTCGACGAAGCCGATGCAGACCTTCCGTATTTGGTCGTAGCGCCTGAGGGCGAAGAGACCCTCGATATAGCGCGCAAGTAGCCTCGTCGAGCGAGCTTTCGCGAGCCAGGCCTCAAGCCTTATCACCGCCTCATCGGCTCGGCCAAGTTCTATGAGAAGTCGAGCCAAGGATTCCACAATGGAAGGATTCTGAACGCCCCTGCTGAGCACAACTTCGTACAGTTCTAACGCCTGTTGGCGCGTGGCATTCGCCCGTGTTTCATCCATGAGTCCCGTCTGCACGTATTCGTCGTAGAGACGCGCCAGATTCAGCAGTCGCTCCGGCTCGTCGCGCGGTGCCGCCCGTGACTCCGCGATAGCCATCGATCGCACAAGGAATTGATTTTCAATTCGGGCGGCGGCTGACGCCGCCTGGACCCGAATTGCTGGCTCAGCATCGTTCAAAGCCCTGCGAAGGGCTATGGAAAACGCGGGGATGAAGTTGTCTGTAATGAGAGTAATTACGGTTTCCTTTTGTTTTACCGTCCCCAGCGCCAAAATATCTGTAAACGGGGCAGCGGTACACCGAGCCCCCGGGCCGGCACCGCGCAGTGCAATCGTCGCATAGAGAGCTCGGACTTGATCATGCTCCGCGCCCGGAAACAGTGACGCATACCAGCGCTCGAAGGGAATTGCTCGGCGGACAAAAACCAAATGAAGCAAGGCGGCAATCGTTGAACCTGCTGCCCCGATGGGGCCTAGAGCTATCACCGAGACGACAAAAAGCAGGAAAATTGGACTGTGTTCTCCGCGCCGATACAGCCAACTCGCGGAGGCTCCCGAGACCCCTGCAAGCACCACGTGAATTACCACCAGCACCGGAATGCGATCATCGCCCCCCGAAACTGCTAGCTGAGCCAGCGTCAACTCGGCGGCCAAGACGATCGCTGCAGTGATCCAAGCGTACAAACGGGTGCCGTGCCTGGTGGGCCAGCGGATCACGGACGTGGCTTTGCCAAGCTTTGCGGATGTGGGTGCAGCTCCTTGACGTACAGGCCATCTTGGAGTTGCTCGACGCGTTGAGCATTCGCAAAGGCTGTGCCGATCCACTCACACAGGATCCGAAAGTTCTGCACGCAGGAAGGGTGGAGATCGAGAAAATCGATTTCTTCGATTTTGAGCATGCCTAGGATTTCACCGGTTTCGCACACCAGTGGCCCGGCTAACACGCCCTGCCCCCCCAGAACGGCTTCATGAACGGGATTCATTACACAAAGAAACTGCCGACGTGAGACAATGGCCTCAAAGAGGGCAGAAGAGCCGTCGAATTCGTGCACGAGCAGATTGCTTGGGATCCATCCCTCGGTTGCCGCGGCCTCCAGGATCTGCCCATTGAGCAAAAAAAGCGAAAATTTAATCGGCGACATGACTGACCGGACTAGATCAGCGATCCCGATTAACACCTCATGTGTGCTCTGTCGCTCGATCGCGCGCGACGCAACATACACAGTGTGTACCGTTTGCACTTGGCTCGCCACCCTCTTCTCTAGGCTACTCTTCGCTTGGGCGAGCTGCTCGTAAGCATGCGAAATGACATCAGCCTGTTGACCAACTTCCTGCAGGTTACGACGCAGTCTGTCACGCTCGCGCCGATGACTCTCTCCAACTTGTCCAAGCACGATGGCCGCGACAAACCAGAGCACGGGCTCGGCGGTGACCCGCAATAGCCAAGCAGAGAGGTCCTCACTAGACCCCTGCTCGGGCAGATTTCCGGTAAGCAGGGCCGCTGCCGAAAGGATAGCCGCAGCTAATCCCTCGTTTGCTCCGTAGTAAGCAGATACAAGGAGAACAGGAATCCAGAACGGGTGGGGCGAGACGTTCAAGAAGCGATTGCCAGCGTCGAAGAGTAAAGAGAAGACGAGAGTGACAGCCAGGAAGCCGATGATTTCGAGTAGCGCGGAAAGGCGCACCCCAAAGATGCGCCGCGGCGACCGGGTGCCGTGTTCTGTTCCCTTGTGTTCTGCCATCTGAGATCTCATGGGATCGAGAAGTATAAGTAATAGCCGGGTGCGGCCGTACCCTTGGACGTTGGCGTGATCCAATCAGAACGGCGCCAATGGATTGATCCCGTAACCAGCCTGGATCTGCAAAGCTATTCGGCTCCCTTAGGAGCGCCTTCCAGCGCGCCCGTCTTGAAAGCAGATCTACCTGGTCCTGGAGAGTATGGCTGATCGCTACCGAATTGAACTCTCAGCATGTCTCCGGGCAGGATCGGCGTCGATTCAGTTGCAGTGATCTCAGTCTCACTTCCGCTCTCTAGGTTTTTGCGGACAATGTTGAAGGTGAACGCCCGGTTCTTGCCTGGGACACGCTCGGCTTCAGTTGTGATTGGCTGAGCTGTCCGCACCTGCTGCCAAAGTTCAGCCAGCTTTGCCTGAACCTGCTGCAGTTCGCTGGCGATCTCCTCCCTTCTTCGGTTCTCGGCATTAAGCGCCGCCGCTTCAGCTCTGCCGCGATCTTGCCGGGCCCTTAAGGCCCGACTTTCGAGATCCCGCTGCTTGACTTCTACGTCAGCCAGGATGCGGTCCAGGTCGAATTCTCGGCCAGAGAGTGCTAGTCCCTTGGCCTGAAGGTTGCGTTGGTTGTCTACCTGGCGTTGAATACCGTCCGCTTGGCGCTTGAGGCTGGCCCCCTGTCCCTGATGAGCTTCCAACTCCTTTTCCAACAGCGTGGCCGCGTTCCTCTCAGACTCCAATGCGGTCTCGAAAGCGCGACGGCGGGCTTCGAAGATGGTTTCTTCCAAACGCAACAGCTGGGCGATGGACGAGTTCCATTTGCGTTTCAACATGTCAGCAGGAAATTCGACGGTTTTCCCGCCGCTGAGCTCCGCATTTAGCCTTGCTTCCCGTGCGCGGAGCTCATCGATCCTGGCCGCCCCCGCTTGCAAGGTAGCTCTGGCTGTGGCGGCATCCCTTTCGGCTTGAACCGCAACCGCAGGGTTTATGCGGTAGAACCCCCCTGCCAGGCTGACACACCGAAGGACGGTTAGCCCAGGACGATAGGGGTACGCTCCCGGTCGCTCCACCTCGCCCAGAACATAGAACGGCCCGAACTCTATTATCTCGACCGATGTGGTCGGCAGCTCCCTCAGGGACAATTTAGCCCGGAGTTTTTGTGAGATCGCCTTGGCCAGCGCAGGCAGGTCCAGACCTGCGGCGGAAGTATCTCCCAATAGGGGTAGAGAGATCATTCCAGCGGGACTGATCGTGTACTCTCCCGTGAGAGGGGATCTAAGCTCATTCGTTGCGGCGAACCACTCAACCACGCTTACTCGGATCTTATCTTGCGGACCAAGGCGGTATTCTTCGGCATGGGCAGCGGCCGGCCGACCCAAACAGAATAACAGCAAAAAAATCCATTTCGCCGCAAGAAACGCACCGACTTTCCCTCGCCGCAAAGGATTTGGAGTGTTGAGCTGGATCAGCCGCGCTCTGCTCATCGGCGGTGGCCTTATTTGTTTCAGATCACATCGTACCGTGACCTTCAGGTTTAGCGCGCTCGACCTGGTTCTGCACGAAACATATTCTGATCCGGATCAGAAGACGTTAGTCGTTCTCATGTGAAACTCAGGCCGCCACCAGAGCATTTTCCGACCGGAACGAATCGGGTGGGGATTCCCAAAACGGCGCGAGTCAGATTCAAGCTACATGCTGGCGAGGGAGGCCAGCATGTATGGCCAGGGCGCTTTCGGTTGATCTTCGCCAAAGGGTGGTAGCAGCGATTGACGGTGGCATGTCCTGTCGACAGGCTGCCGAGCGCTTTGGTGTCAGCGCGGCCAGCGCGATCCGCTGGCGCGGTCGCCTCAAGGAAGTTGGCGACATCGTTCCTAAACGCCAGGGCGGTGACCGCAAATCGAAGCGCAT
>NZ_AUGA01000128.1:0-9123 GCF_000426785.1 Bradyrhizobium sp. th-b2 | reverse complement strand
GCAAGCCACGAACCAGGTGGATTCGACTACCACTGCCACCACGCACAAGGTGGGTGAATGGCGCGCGTCTAAGCTCGCCGGCGTGAATGTGTACAATGAAGCAAACGAGAAGATCGGTGATATCAACGAGGTGATCTTGGATAGGTCAGGCAAGGTGGCCAATGTCATTCTGGGTGTGGGTGGCGTTCTCGGCTTGGGCGAACACTACGTGGCAGTCGCCTTCGATAAGCTGAAGTGGGTTGACCAACCGGTGACCTCGACAACTGCGTCGACAACGTCCGCCCCAGCGAATGCTCCTGCAGCGACTTCCGCTCCAGACAGCACCACGCGAACCACCACCGGTGCCGCAACTACGACTACGACAACCACCACCACTAGCGCCAGTAAGAATTGGTACCCTGATCACGCAGTGCTTAACGCCACTAAGGATGAATTGAAGGCCATGCCGGAATTTAAGTACTAACTCTCGCCTGCGATCCGAAGCCGCCCCCCAACGGGGCGGCTTTTTGTTTGAGTGGCCGGATCGATGACGCGTCCGTTGCTAGGGGGCGCCCTCTCTTTTCGCCATCGGTGCCATTGGTTTTGACCGGATTGTCTGTACGAATTCTGACCAATATGAAGGTCCTTGGGCGCAGCAGCGCCAACAAACATTTTCTGGCGATGATCAATTTTATACAGACGGCCCCGATCTATCCTGCACTTAGTCTCCGATTGCCGATCACGACGCATATTAGCAATCAGCCCGACGCGGTTCGTCGGGCTTTTGCAGATGAGTGAGTCGACTTGTGTGTGACAACATGGAGAGATGCAATGAGAGCTTTCTCAATTGTCGGACTGCTGTTTGCAGCAGTGGTGTTGGCGACGATTCCGGTCTCGCCGCAGGTGACATCGCGCGGCGTGGAGTTAAGCGTTGATCAAGCGCAGGCCTACACGTACCGGCGCGCCCGCGTGACTGCGCGGCGTGTCGACCGTCGCGTGTACCGCCATACGCGTCGCGCCGTGCGGCGTGGTGTCTATTAACAGAGCGCGATGGGCGCGGCTCGATCACTCGCCCGCGCCGACGAGGTGAGAATCACTGCGGTTCGTGCACGTCGTTTGGGTTCGTGCATGTCGTTTGCTGCATGCATGAGTCTGTTGTTGGCTCTTTTCGGAAGTGTCGCGTTGCTATCGAAAGTCCCTTGTCGGGGGTGAAGCGGACGTCACGGTTGCGCGTTTCCGACTTCCGCGCTGGATCCGAGCGGACATATACGCCCCTGCCCGAAGGGCGTCCGTTATTGTCCGTTCGACTTGTCGCCAATAGCCCAACTTATCATTGCCGCACATTCTTCAATCAAGAAAGGTTTGCGCAGTATTGGCCTGTCGGCAATTGAGCAGGCCGGCCGTCCGGCCCATAGCCGCTGACGAATACGAACGGCAAATTTCGTGCTGCGACGATTTCCGCGATGGGACTGATATTGAAGCCGGCGACATTGATGTCGAATACCGCCAAATCGAATGCGGAAGTGCGGGCTAAAGGCTCGGCCGTCACAATATCCCCAGCCTCGGCAACTACGTGATGCCCGAGGTCCTCAAGCATCTCGACAATCATCATTCGGATCAGGGCCTCGTTGTCCTCGACCAAAAATATGGACGCTCCCTTCATTTCAGCCGCTTAACCGCTCGAATTGCCGACGTTCAAAAGCTGGGATACCGCCGTGACAAGTTGAGCCGGCGCAAATGGCTTCACGAGCAAGATGCTGTGAGGCACCCCGTGCGATGCCCAGTCATCGGCAGCGGCACCCGTCATGTAGACAATCGGGAACGTCGGTTCGATCTGCCGGGCTTGCTTCGCCACTTCCTAACCGGTCATGCGGCCCCTGAGATTGATGTCCGTGATTAGCACTTGATAGTTCGTCACCTTGCCTTTGATCAGGGTGACCGCTTCTTCAGCCGATCCCGCAATTGCAGTTTCGAAGCCCGCCTCCTGTAGGGCTTCTTCGACCATGCATTGTATCAAAGGATCATCTTCGACAATAAGGATCGTCGGTAAATCGCCTGTTGCCGCTTTTTCCCGCCTGCTAAAGTTCAATGCGGAAACGTAGCGGAGGGCAGTTGGTTCCGCATAAAAGTACAAAAGTGAACATTGGGAGGTTGCGGAGCCCCAGTGCATTTTCTGCCGCCGAGCCTTGCAGGCGACATGGGATTGGCCACGCCAAGGGCGTTCGTGCCGAACGAATCCCACACCAGGTGACTTGATGGTGACTTAATTTGTAGGACCGCAGTTAAGCGTCTTGATCTTCCCGGCAGCGTTGAACGACAGGACGGCACCCACCACGCCGGCACTGGTGAGGTACGAGATCATTGTTCCGTCATACAAAGGCTGGAGGTTATCCAGCTCCGACGCCGGGTATTGCCGGAGGTGAGCGCCGCCGAATTCTACGTCGTGCGCGATGCCACGACCAAGAAGTGCACCGTAGTGGACGCCAAGCCGACCACGACGACCACGACTGTCGTAGGGGACGGCGTCTATAAGACCAAGACCGAGGCCGAGTCCGCCGTGAAGACCACCAAGGTCTGCACCGAGCAGTAAGCGGGCCGGAAAGGCCAACGAACGCGTAGCAACTTGAGGAGGACAGTATGCCCGTATTGCTGTTGGGCCGTGCCTGCCGTCATCGTCGTCGGCGGTGCAAGCTATTGGTTAGTTCACATGCATTGAGCGATTGAACTTCTCGCTCTAACGGCCCGTCCTACATCGGACGGGCCGTTTTTCTTCTGCGTCCGGCGACGGCCCAGGCCTCGGCCGAGCGTTTCAGGATGCTTTGGCGCGGGCTCGCGCTCGGGCCGCTCCGCGACACTGACGACGATTCGTTCGAGACGTACGGAGGCCGGAAGCCGGGGCCCGCGGGCGAATCTTCGACTGCACCCAACTCGCTAAGCGCCTCCGCTTCGGAAGGCCTGGCATGAGAGCGAGGATGGCGCGCCCCTTCTCGGGAGTGCGCCAGCCGCCGTTAAGACGCTCGATCAGACCTTGCGAGAGGATGTCCAGATCGGGCACACGCGCCGCAAAGCGCTTGGTGCGGGCGGCCCTGTCCCGGCCGCTGGTGGCGAGATCGCCATATCGCGCTGAGGTCGGCCATGAGCGCGAAGCCATCGGGATAGCTCACCAGGATCTTCAGCACGGTCCTGGAAGTTCACGTCCCGGCTCCCGGCCACGCGCCACGTCGAGTTAGACAGCAACGCCCGTGCATCAAAGTCTACTTCCGGTTCATCTCTCCGCAACCTCCACATGGTGATGGCACCGCGGGGTCAGGCCCGCGCATCGAATGCTCCTCCTTATGTTTCTTCCTTAAGACGATTTGGCAACCATTGCCGCTTTTTCCCGTTACCGGGCAGCTAGGAAAGGAGAAGCTCGATGAAGAAGAACGCAATGGTGGCGGCCCTGGTCGGCGCTCTGGGCGTCGGCTCGATTGCAACGACATCGCCCGCTGAAGCCCATTGGCGAGGTGGGTGGGGTCCGGGCATCGCAGGCGGACTTATCGCGGGTGCGGTGATCGGCGGCATGGCCTCTTCGGCGTACGGCTGGGCGGCCCCGGGCTACGGCTATTACGGCGGCCCAGGCTACTACGGCGCCGGGTATTACGTCGGGCCTTACGCTTACGACGACGGATACGATGCGCCCTATCGCTGGGGAGGCTATGCCACCAGGACCTACTACACGGCACCGATGTCCTACGGCTACCGGTACCATCGGGTCGTGAGACCCGCGTACGCCTATTACGGCGGCGCATATCCGGTCGTGCGGCACCGCTGGAATCATCACTGGTGAAGTACGCGACGAAAGGGGCCGCGCTCCGGACGTCCGTTTGCAAGCGCTCTCGGTCACCACCAGCTACCTGCAAAGAAGTCGTGCCGCTCCGACGCCAGCCGTCGGTCTGGCGTGATCGTCGACGGCTTTGCCGCGGGTTTTTTGCGCAGACGGTTCTCCGCACGCTTGCGAACTGGTGCCTCCTTCTTGGTGGCAGCAGGCGTCGGTGCTGCGGCCATCGCGGGTAGGACATCGCCAGAGGTGTGTTCTACCGGTTCGGGAATGGGATCTACGTCCGCGAACGAGGGCGCAGCGGTTTGTGGCCGCGTGTCGAACACGATCTTCTCTGGAAGGCTCCGCGCCGAGCGGATCCGGATGATGGTCTTGTCCGGATCGGAAGCATGCCCGGTCTCGGGCGGCATTGGCAGATATCGGTCGATCGCAAACAACAGGGCGACGAGCACACTGCCTACGAAAACGAAATATCTGATGATCGGCATGTGACCGCCGCTCGCAGCTCGGCTTGTCGGTGGGATGGCGGGCCCTTTTCAGGGCCCGCCGCGACGGACTTATTCGACCTCTTGGACCACGGTCCGGGTCGAGGGATCGACGAGCATCACGCGCTCGCCGGAGTAGACGTAACGGTATTTGGTCAGCGAGGGACCCCACTCGGCCGGAACCGCTTCCAGCTCGACGTCGCGTGGGACCGGCGAGCCGACGACGATCTTCTCGCGGCTCTCGATCGGCCTGATTTTGTGCTCCGTCACGTAGGATCGGATCTTCGTGCGATATTCGGGCTCGATCTGCACCGCGGCGGTGTGCCCGGTGCCCGTGGTGGTGACGACGGTGGACTGCGCCATAGCGCTGGTCGAGATCAGCGCAGCGGCGGCGGAAATCAGCAGCAACTTTTTCATCATGTTCTCCTTGCCGCTTGATGCGACGCAGCGAAAACCTAAACCCGACGCTGAAGTTCCTGAGCAAAGAGAGAATTTTGCCGCTTTTTCCCGATGGGCTTTATGGGCTTAACAATGGCAATTCCAGAAGTTAGCTCGGCACTCGTTATGGATTGGGACATTTCCACGGCGTCAGCGCTCTGCCGGCGTGCTGGGGCGTTGTTGTTTGCGCGTAAGCAATCCCCTGACGATCAAAAAAAATAGCAACTTGCGCATACGCACTGACGTTTGCTCGCGCTGGGAATTTTCAGGGCCCAGGCTTAGGAATGAACGCCCCGCCGGGCACGTATTTCTGAGACCGGCGGCGTTACTTTTTTTGACCGGCGTGGATCGCTAGGAACCGACGTCTTCTGCGAGTGGTTGGAGAACACAGGGAGCGCGGATAGCGACTTGGCACTGTGGAAGCCGTGATGATGCACAAGGACGCGATCATGGACGAGCTAAGGCAGATTGAGCTCGATGTGGTCGAAGGCGAAAAGCAACTCGCGGATATCGAGGCGCTCCTGATTGAATTGAAGCGGCTGAATGAAGACACGACCAGAGTTCAAGCCGAGGTTGACCTGATGCGCAAAATTCAGCTCGAGCGGGATCAGAGCCGCCAACGTCTACTTTCGCTTCTACATCCCCTTGGTCACGACGAGATCGCGCGCTTCCTCAATACTAATCTGAACGAAGAGGGCGGCCAACACCAAGCTCAACACGGTGGCGCTGCGCAAGGGCGTCAAGCCAAGGCTTCGAACGCAGCTTGATTGAAATTCAAGATGGTTTCAGCGGCTCCGCGACAGCGCGGGGCCGCTTTCTCTTTGAGCTAAGCGGACGACGCGGACCTGGCGCCGCACGAGCCAGGCGGTGACTGCCACCGTCAGCCAAGCCAGGGAAGCGCCGATGAACGCGCATGCCACGTTTCGCTCCACGAGGAGCCAGAACACTGCGGCGAAGGCGAGCATGCCGAAAGCGCCCAGCGCGGCACCGGCGGCGTCGAGTGCGGCGGCCTCCTGCCCTCGCCGCCTCCCTTCAAGACCAGCCTTCTGTTTGCGACGGATTTCGTGCTTCTCGATCAAGGTCGCGCTGGCGCAGAAGATTGCCGGGAGCGCGAGGAAGAGACCTCCGATCGAGGGTCCGTAAGAACCGCTGATAAGCCCCGTGAACACGGTGGCAGCGCCGCCCAGGGCGAAACGCACCAAGTATTCGTACCACCGCCCTTCACGCAGCGACGAGGGCGTGACCTTGATCGGGAGCCTCACGCCTGCCCTCCCGCGAGCACCCACAGACCGAAGGCTACGCCCACCCAGACGGCAATCGAGACGATTGTCGCCGGCAACGCCCGCATCCCCTCACGCACGAGGAGCTGGCAAACTAGGATGCTGTAGACCACCAGCCCGACCGCGCCGGCCATCATGGAAAGGCTTTGCGAACCGGCGTAGGTGGCGCCGTGCTGATAGATCGCGAGGCCTAGTGTTGCGAGCGCGACCGAAGGCGCCGCCCCGAACAGACCGGCGAAGCTCTTCGGTTTCAAGACATCGCCCAGCATCGAGAACGCCGACACGACGGCGCCTCCGATTAGGAAACGGAGCACATACTCGCTCATTTCTGCTTCTTCCAAAGCTTCAAGAGCGGCCCGGCGGCGCCGTAGGCCGCATCCTTGCGCGGCACCGGTACTTTCGGGATGGTCTTCAGCGCACGCCGACGTTCCTCGGCGGTTGTACACTCGTCGTAGGTGCCCGTCGGGGGATAGGCGCCGACGACCAGGAAGTCCTTGTCCGCCGACAGACATTGATGCCCGGTTCCAGCGGGCAAGATCGCAACGTCGCCGGCCTTCAGCGTGAATATCCTGCCTTTGTTGCCGCCAAAGCGTATTCGGCCCTTGCCGCGGGCGATGCCGAGCACCTCGTGAATCCGTGAGTGATAGTGCACGTAGTCGTAGATGCCGTCGCGCCAGCTATCCCCCCAGCCGTTGGCCTCGAACAGGTCTTCGAGCACCGCCGCCGGATCATGCTGCTCGTCGAGGCGGACGACGCCTCGGTAGAGCATTAGCGGCCAGCGCGGATGGTTGGGCACCAAGCCATCGTCCTTGAACCGAACGGTATGGGGGTTTCGGGGCCGCGCGAGCCCGAAAGCCTGCCGCCTGCCCGGACGGCGGAGACCGGTCGCACGCTCTGCGTATTCCTTCAGGTCCTCAAGTATCGGCATCATCTGTCTCCTTGGCGGGATAGCCGGTCCACAGGCGAAGCATTCGTTCGAGCGCCACACCAAGGGCGAAGCCGACGACGACGTCGCTCGCCCAGTGCGCCAGCACGATGATGCGCGTCAAACAGAGGCCGACCGCAAGCGCGCGGATCGCACGGCGCGGCCACGGAGACAGGGGACCGGCCGCCGATGCGAGCGCGCCCATGTGCATGGCGTGTCCGGACGGAAAGGCGTCTTCGCGCTTGCCGGAGAACGAGATCCCGTGAATATGTCCCAACACGGTCCTTCGGTCCGGCCGCGTCTGGTCGAAGACCGACTTCATAACGTGCGGCAGCAGCGATGCTATTGCCGCGACCAGCAGCGCATGGTTGCCGGCGCGGCGCAGCGGCCTTTGTTTCGTACGGGTGGCCATCCAGCCCGCAGCGGCCAACGCCAGAAGGATTTTCTCGTCGGCGCCCCAAGTTAACCCGCGTGCAATTTCCTCCACGCGATAGTTGGTCTTGCGCGTCACCGTCCGTGCGATCCTCTCGTCGATCTTCGTCGGTTTCACAGTGAGAAGAGACATCGGTCCTCTGGTTTTTCGATCTACAGATTCCATAACGCGGAAGTGGGTGCCCGGTTCTCCACCGCCCGGTGTCCGCCACCACGCTCGGGGAACGGCCGTAAGCCACGAAGGCGGCGTGCAGTAACTTGTGACGGATGCGGACCGGGTCCGGATGGCCTGGACTGGACACGACGCGTGCGAAGTTGAGGTGCCCACCACCGGCTTCGGCACGAAGGTGGTCAAAACCACAATCGAGCGGAGCGGTGGCGAGATCGAGTGCGACTGGCGCTCTGGAGGTCTGCGTCCGGATTTCGCTGCCGCTGAAACCGCTGCGAGGCCGATGGAGCCTCTGAGCAGGAACCCAACCTCCGCGGTGAGATTGAAGTTCGCGGAGGATGTGATGGCAGACCCCGGAAAGATTGGAGTCCGACGCGCGGAGGGCACCGGATGGAGTCTTGCGGCAGCACTAGGTCTGATGGCCGTCGCTTTTCTGTGGGATCGCATCGTCCCGCCCGACCGGTTCGCCCGGCCGGAAAAGGACGAAGCGTTCCCTAAAAACCGAGAAACCGACCGACATGCCTCGCCCGCCGAGATGGCGACCGAGGGTAAAGATCGCGGACGGCACGCCAGCTCCCCCGCCCAAATCCCGGCACGAGGATGGAAGGACATCCTCTGGCGCGTCTACGGCAACATCGGTGAGCACCGCATTCTCGCGCTCGCGGCCGGCATGACCTACTACAGCCTGCTCGCGATCTTTCCCGCGATTGCCGCCCTCGTCGCCATCTACGGCCTGTTTGCCGATCCCGCCAGCATCGCCAAGCACCTCGACGAAGTCGCCGGTATCATCCCAGGCGGGGCCGTCGACGTCGCACGCGAGCAATTGACACGCGTCGCCACGAAAGGCGACCGCACCCTCGGCTTCACTTTCGCGATCGGGCTCGCGATCTCGCTCTGGAGCGCGAATGCCGCGATGAAGTCGCTGCTCGATACCCTGAACATCGTCTACGGCGAGCAGGAAAAACGCGGCTTCTTTAAGCTGAACGCGATGTCGCTAGGATTCACAGTCGGAGGGATTGCCTTCGTCCTTGCGGCGCTCGGCGGGGTCGTCGTGATCCCGGTGGTGTTGCAGTAACGTAGGTCTGTCGAACACCGCCGACCTTCTGATCCGGATTGGTCGCTCGCCGGCTCTGTTCGTGGCGCTGGCACTCGCCCTCGCCTGCATCTACCGCTTCGGCCCAAGTCGGCAGGCGCCCCGCTGGTCCTGGATCACCTGGGGCAGCGCCGCAGCCGCCGTCCTGTGGTTTGTTGCCTCGGTCCTCTTCTCCTTCTACGCCGCCAATTTCGGGACCTTTAACGCCACCTACGGCTCCTTGGGAGCGGTCATCGGCTTCATGACTTGGCTCTGGATTTCGGCGATCACGATATTGCTTGGCGCAGAGCTCAACGCCGAGATAGAGCATCAGACTGTTCGCGACAGCACGCCCGGAAGGCCCAAGCCACTCGGCGTCAGAGGTGCCAAGATGGCAGACACCGTGGGGCCAGCTCGGTCCTAAAAATTCCCGCGAACCGTCGCCGCAGTCGGTCTTCAGTGCCGTCGTTGGTTGCTTGGAACCAGAAGGGTTTGCAACTCGTCTGTATTCGTAGGATAGCACGCA
>NZ_AUGA01000127.1:0-9190 GCF_000426785.1 Bradyrhizobium sp. th-b2 | reverse complement strand
CCGCTCGCCTGCATCATCGGCTGCGCCTGCCATGGCGATGCACCCTGTTGATGGGTGGGGGCCACCGACGTCAGCAGGCGACCGCCTGAATTGGCGATCTCGCTCAGCTGCCGCTCGCTGGAAGGCCGTGCAGATTGTCTAGGGTCCTCGGCCTCTTCGCTGGCCTCAACTAAGCTGTGTCATGCTCATCGTTGATGAGGACCTCCTCGCTTGGCAGGAAGTTGCTCCTCGCAAGTGCACCCCTCAACTTGTCCGAGGAGTGCTGGCGGTCGGGCTCTCCGGGATCCGGTGCCTGGTCGTGGCGCGCGGCTGGCTCGAGAGATGACGACGGGCCGGGTTCGTCCATCAGTCCCAAAAGCAAATCCCGATCGCGGCCTTCCTCCTGCGACGCGCTGTGCTGCGCAGCGGCGGCGTCGACGCGCCTCGGATCCATCAGTACCGCGTCTTCGGGATTGATGGGGCCACGTTCTGGGGGTGAGGATTCAGCTTAGCGCGTCGTGAGATCGGCACTCCGCCCGTCGACCGGAAGGTCCGGAGATGGTCGATTGCCTGAAGGAGTCTCTTTGGATTACCCTGTCCGGTGAACTCGAGCACCTCACCGCCATCGGCCAGCGACTTATTGTCGAACCGAGCAAGAATGCTCGGTTTTTCTTTTGCGAAAAGCCAACGGCTAAAGCTAAGAGGAGAACTTACGTACTGCTTGGCGACGGGTTTGGTGAACCCGCCCTTGATGAGGGCCTTCTCAAGCCCCAAAATAATGGGAGCATCCTCGGAATGAAGACGCCGCTTGTCGTGCCGTATCGCAATCCCAGTTGACTGAGCCGGTTGCGGCGCCGAGGACGACGGGCCGGGTTCGTCCATCAGCCCCAAAAGCAAATCCTGATCATGGCCTTCCGCTGGAAGCAACTCCTCTGGCCAACTGTTAGCTTTCTGGGTCGCACTGTGCTGCGCAGCGGCGTCGCCGACCTGCCTCGACTCCTTCAGGGCCGCGTCTTCGGGATCAATATGGCGCTCGAGTTCCATCGCCTTAGCGCCGGCCGACGATTTCCGGAGATGAGCCAGTGCGGCACCGATCCCCCGGTTACCACCGGCGTCCTTCTTATAGCTCTTGACATCTCCATCCAACGCCTTGCCTGAAAGCCGACCAGCAATGCCCTTCTTGTTGTTTTCACGCAGGTAGTCACTGAAACTGCGAAGAGCAGTTGCATCCCTCGTGCCGGTATCTGCCGCTACTTCGTTTTTGTACTCTTTGATGAGTGCCGCGTCCTGGGGATGAGGATTTAGCTCAGCGCGGCCTGCGATCGGAACGACTCCGCCCGTCGACTGCGAGGTTCGGAGATGAACTATTGCCGTAAGAAGTTTCCAGGGATTACCCTTTCCGATGAACTCGCGCGCATCTTCAGTCAGTGGCTCTTCGTCGTCAAGCCGAGCAAAAATGGCCTTTTTGTTATTTGCGAAGAGCCAGTGGCCAAAGCTGAGAAGAGTACGTACATAGTCCTTGGCGGTGCCTTCGGCAGCCCCGCCCTTGATGAGGGCCTTCTCAAGCCCCAAAACAAGGGGAGCATCCTGGGAATAAAGAGGGCCAAGACAGCATGGTGCATGTGCCTGCGCGCTTCGCCGTCAACAGCCGATAGACCGAAGATTCAGAGACAAAATACTGCTTCTCATCGGTGAGGCGTACGGCCGGCTTTCGCGGCGAGGACTATCTCCAGCCAACATCTTGACAGGATGCGCTGAACGCGCGAGTCAAAATCGAAACGCAACTAACTTTTGGTGCCTTACAATTCAGTATTAATCTTGAGACGCCTATTGCATCGGCAATGTCGTCATCGACCAGCTCATGCAGTGGAACTTCAAAGCTTGAACGGCCTCAGCTCGGCTGATGGCGACGATCGACGAATCGCGGGCTTGGATAAAAGCAAAGCAAGCCTTCCGCCCTAACCGCATCCATCAGTTCGGTGGTAGCGCCTCCGGAATCTACTGCGCCTCACTCGCGTCGGCAAAGACCTCATCGCGGATCACGCGCAACGTCACTTGATGAAGATAGGCCTGCAGGGCCTGGTCAAGCTCGGAGAACTCCGGCCACAGAACTTGATCGAGGATCCGGTTGCGTGCGCGAACCATGACCGTGTTGCGCCGCTGTCGATAATAGCGATAGGGCTTCATGCCATAACGCCGGCACAAGGAGAAACAGATGGCGCGACCATTGATCCGGCATTAAGAACCGCATCTCAATTTGAGGGATCTTGCCGACCAAGTTGCGTCAAAACGCTCCTTCACACGTTTCAGCGCCGCTTCCGCCGCGAGCCCGCTCTCCGGCCCTTTCGGCACCCGCGAAAAGAGCCTCGATCTTCGGCAACTTCTCGCGCGCGCGCCCGCGGGTCAGGGGCGAAGGGCCGCGAGGTCACGATCCCGAGCTGGGAAACGGCCGCGCATGAGGAACGGCTCGGTCGCTGGGCGATGAACTGATGCTGGGACTTCATGGCTGCGGATCTGTCCGCGCTCGACCTTCTGGTGGTCCAAATCGACGGGTTGCATCCCGGCGACGATCTCGTGCTGGTGGCCGCGACCGGGGTCAGGGCCGCGTCTATCCGCCCACTTCCAAAGCCATAATCACTGTGTGCTAGAATTAGTAGGTTCGCTGTTCTCAGTTCTCAGCTAAGTAAGTAGAGCCGTTTTGGAAGAAACCTGTCCTGAACATAAGGCCAGAAGGACCTGAAAAGTGCAATTGACGGTGCTACGCAAGTCAGAAACTCGCAGAAAATGGAGAACAAGCATGGCAAACTTACGCCAGGACGACAAGTCTATACCAGGGACAGATGATGCAGCTCGCCGTGCCGGCGAGCGGGCTGCCGAGCAGACCAGCCGTACCGGACAAGCTGCAGCTGATCAGACTGCGCATGTCGGGCAAGGTGCCGCTCAAGCCGGAGAAGAAACGGCCCGATCAACTTCCAACTTTCTTAAGCAGAACGTTGAGACGGTGCAGAACGCATGGCGGATCGGCCTGGAAGCGACGACCTTAGCCGTGGGACGCTCTACCGAGCAACTTGGTCGCACGCTCGGGGTCTCAGGAGAAGGGGTGCAACAGGCAAAAGACGCAACGGAACGGTCGGCGCGCAACGTGCAAAAGATCCTTCACACCAGTAATGCTGCTGCCAAAGTGATGAATGGAATTTCTCAAGAGTACAGCCAGATGGTTCGGCATCAAGTCGGGAAGAACATGGACTACATCAGCGAGCTGTGGACCTGCCGGACCCCTCAGGAATTTGTAGCCGCACAAAGTGATATTGTGCGGAAGTCTGTGGAAATTGCTCTGGAAGGTAGCCGTCGGATCGCCGACCTGTCGCTCAAAGTGGCCGACGAAACCGGAAAGCAGATCAAGTGAAGTATGGAAGAAGTCCGGCACTCCGCCTAATGGGCATACAGGTTCGGCTGGAAAACGAGCGCTGCTTGTCGGTTACTCTTGCCGCCTTGGGAGTGAGACTTTTGAGAAAACCAAGGCTACCGCTGTAAACGCAATGTCGAGTTAATGCCAGTCTCTGAATTGGCAGCGCCCCTTGGATTCTCCGTTACGCACCAACGCTCATTAGAGCGACTTGTCATGATCGTTCCGTCGTGGGCCGCGTGGGATGCGGCGCCCTGAATGCCGGGCTAACAGAAGGTCGTGCTTTCGATTTATCTCTTGGAGGTCGGCAGCCTTGAATGGCGTAAGCCGTCGCGTCGGTTTCATCCTGCTCGGCGCGATAGAGCTCTTGCCTGTCCCTCTGACTTGATCCGGTCGCCCCCCAGAGTAGGTAGGAGCCCGATCCAATGTTGATGCTGTACCGTCAAACGTCGGTAGCCTTTCGGGCTGGACTCCGTGGAGCATCAGGATCTGACGATGTCTGAAGACTGCCAACTTGCGCGCCGAAGTTAAGAAACGCATTGCCCAGATCGAAAGTATGACACTAGTCCAGATTCAACGGGTCATGATGGATTGTGTGTCCGAGCGGTCTGCTGGCAGGATGACGACATGTGAGCGCAATGCGTTGCGCCGAGCACTGAACAAACGGGTCAGCATTCTCAGACGAGACCTTGTCGCGTAAGAGTTCGCGAGCCTGCACGCAAAGCGCCGACGCCGAACTGGGGAAGCCGGGCGAGCTACGAGAGAAATCGTGAGAGAGCTAAAGCGCAGTGTGAGGCCGCGATCCGGAACCGGTTCGCCAAGCTTGCACGCCTAAAGAAAGAACTCGCGCGATGGAATTAGGGGTACGCCGCTCGCGTCAAGGGACAAGAGAAGAAGTCGCATGTTCAGACAACCACCCTTCCGTTCCTATTCAACCGCAGCTCGCATCTGTATTGGCATTGCGGTCTAAGCGCCGTCCTGCTGGTCTGGACAATAATGACGCACGTCGTGCGGCAAGGCTGGCCAGTTGGTGTATCCGCGCTGGCATAATCAACGATGCAGATACGAGCTGAGGAAGCCCGGGTGAATGCAACCCGCCCGCACTGACCACTTATTCAAATTTTCAACCCGTGAGGCGGGGCTCTGAACGTTTCCAAGCAACCGGATAATGAGTCCGTTCTGCTAACGGTCAAAGCCTTGGCTCACGAAATAGGAGTGAGCCATGACGCGCCGTATCACCTGCATTACCAAGCTGCCTAACCATCAAGACCGCCATCGGCGTATTCAAGCAGTCGGTGGTTCAGCATGGCGAGATTCGGAAGAAACAGCCATTGCAAACGTCAAACACGACAAAAGCGCTTACGATGCTACTGAGCAGGGCAAGACAGTCAAGGTGATCGTCAAAAAACACGATGGTCGCGAGTACCTAAAGACCGAGAGTAATCATTTTCTTCCCGACAATCTTCTGAGTCTTCCGGATTGCTCGTGACCGGCATGTCGTATTGTCCGTCGTCAGATGATTTGAAACTGATCACGCGTTTCGAGAAGGGAGGCTCTGGCTCATCAGGGGGTAGAGTTTGAGCAGCCTGCAGTTGATGCTGCAAGCGGCGGTTTGCGATGCTGTCGCGCTTGATGCGTTTTCGCTCTGCGAGGATCGCCCCGGCTTGAGCGCCACCCGTTCGTCCAGCCGGTCGCGGCGCTGCGCCGGGACTGGATCCGGGTCCGGGGTCGGCCGGTCGCCGGAGGAGTTGGGGCGGTGAGGCGGCCGGACAGACGCTGAACCCGCGGGAGGCCGCGGTACTGGCCGGGCTCCTGGCCGCCGACCGCGAGGTGACGGCGCTCGAGATCGGCCGCGACTCCGGCCTTTACCCCAACGGCAATTCGCGGACATCGGCCGAGCTCGGCTCGTCACTGATCCGGCCGCTCCTGATCGCCGGCGCCGTGGCGCAGTGCGGCCGCAAACCCCTTCGCTTCGAAATCACGGAACGCGGTCGGATCGCGATCGCGCTCTTCAAGGCCATCGCCAACAGAAAGGTTCGACATGACGCTCACGCTTGAGGAGAAAATGAACGGCGCCGAGACGCGGGCGCGGCAGCAGACGGCGGAGAAGCACTTCTTCGACCACCAGCCGTTCTTCCCGCTCGGATTCTCGATCGGTTACCGCAACCCCGGCCATTGGGACATCGACGCGAAGCAGTGCCCCGGCTACGCGTCGGCATGGCAAGCCGCGCATCCCGAAGGGTCTACCAGCGCCAACGACGGCGATCGCGAACGGGCATTCAGCATCCGCGGCGCGCCCGGGAATGTCGTTGTCTGCGACGAGCGCTGGACTCCGAACCGGCCTCAGCCTTGTGAGATGAACTTCCGCAGCGTGATAGCCGCGATGGCGTGGATCTGCGAAGAACTCATGCAGGAGCCGGGCACATGAACAATCCGCTCCTCTGGGCCGGCGTCGCCCTTCTAGTCATCGCCGCATTCTGCCTCGCCAAGACGTGGTTGCAGCCAGCTGGCATCTTGGCGACCGTCGGCGCTGTGCTCATCGTCATCGTGGTCCTGACGGTTGGCATTCCGGCATTGGGCGGCGCTGTCGGGTACGCCTTCACGACCATTTTCGAGATGAAGGGGGACCAGGACCACGACTAAACGCGGCATCAACGTCACGCCGGGATATTTCTTGCATCGCCCCACCACTAAACCGCTGCCGAATTGGCTTTTCTACACGCTGGTCTGGTTGATCATTCCGCCGGCATTCGCCGTAGTGATTGTGTGGACGTCGGTGACGTGCCATGAGCGAGGCGCGCCATGAAGGACATCACGTCGCTGCGCGATATCGACCCAAAGGCAATCGCCGACGCGTTGCGCGCGCCGTCGCCGTACCGACGCTGATCCTCGAGCTCACACCGCGGGAGCGATGGCCGTGCATGGTTCAATACTATTGGCGTGGCACGGTTTACGTGCCACGCGATGTGTTCCGATTCGAGCCTGATCAAATTGGGCCGTCGGATTGCGTCTGGATCGTTCCGGGAACGACGCCATGATGGTGAGGCGCTCCTACTCAGGGCCATCCTTCCGCCAACGCCCCGCACCTTCCGCGTGCGGATGCTTGCGGCCGGTTTCAGGCACGCCACCCGCGCCGCGGAGAACGCACGAAAGCGCTCCATGCGGTTGCGCAATCGTGCGGCGGCCTCAGATGAAGTTCCCGCCGGTCGGCACCGTCGCGAACCGCGGCCGCTCATTGGCACGGCTGGCGAAACCGTATGATTGACATGGGAGAGTTGCCTGGCGACGAAGCGTCCAGGTCTTGGGCCCGCGAATATCTAGCTGCACGGGCATCGCAGGGAAAATGAACTTGATCTAAAAGGCCCGCGCATCCGCGCGGGAGAAGCACGCGCAGCAGAAACAGAACTATACCGGCGAACCGCATTTCGTTCACCTCGAGGAAGTCGCCGGCATCGTGGAACGCGCCGGCCTTTCGGAGACCGCGATCGCGGCAGCTTGGCTGCATGACACCGTCGAGGACACCGACGCCATTCTACCTGAGGTCTGCGCGAAGTTCGGCTCCGCCGTCGCCTTGATGGTGCTCGACCTGACCGATACCCCACCAACACCGGGCATGAACCGTGAGCGGCGGAAGCGCGCCGACCGGCTTCGACTCGAGCTCGCCGGACCTGAGACCCAGGGCATCAAGTGCGCGGATCTGATCAGCAACACGTCGACGATATCGAAGCACAACCTAGGCTTTGCGAAGACCTATCTGCCGGAAAAACGCGCCACCCTGGAGATCCTGACGAAGGCGCCGGCGCCGCTCCGGCAGCAGGCGTGGGCATCGTTGTGCGCGGCCGAGGCGCAGCTTCCGGTGAAACCAACCCCTGTGACGCAGGCCGAGCGGGATATCTTGAACAACGCGACAATCCCTCCGGCACCAGAAGCCGACGCATGGGACCACAAGCGTAAAGGAACAACCTGATGTGGCTCCACACCGTGGTCGCGTGGAGCGCCCAGACCAAAAACCCCTACTCGTCGTTGAACGAGTTCGAAGGCGTCGAAGAGCGTCACGAGTCGTGGTTCTGCCGGTCGAAGTCGCCCAACGACGGATTGCGGCTGCTCCAGGAATACTCGGAGGCCTTCAGACTGGGTGAATCAAACACCGCGTCTCCCGGTCCACGGCCGAGCGTCCTACCATTGAACGAAGTCAGGAAGAGTGGTCGCAGGCAGCGGCTTCGAACCGCCCTATCCCGGCTTATGAGACCGAGACCCTACCCGAGAGGCCCTGCGAAATGGATGCGATCGAACGGCACGCGGAGAATCTGAGGGAAGCTGTCCGCAGGCGGTATGCTGACTGGTGCCAAGATCAGGAGATGTTCTTCAAGCGTTACCCGGGCGTGACAATCGAACTTCCCGCCGGCCGTCGGTCGCCAGCAGAAGAACTGCGAGCTGTGGCCGCAACTGTCATGGAGAGATCCGGGTTGGATGGACAGAGCATCGACGGTTCAGGTATCTTCTCAATCGGCGTCTATGATGGCCCGGGGGGCGCGATTTGAACGCGCGCGGCGTCAGCCGACCACCGCTTCAAAGGCGGGTACCCTGACCAGGCTCGGTCACCCCCGAATTGATGGCGCTCCCTACGGGAGTTGAACCCGTTTCCTCACCTTGAAAGGGTGATATCCTGCCGGTAGACGAAGGGAACGAGGATGTTTCAGAACGAGATCGAGACCGTAACCGGTGAGTTGCTCATCGAGGCCAATCGAGCTTTTATCGAACGGCGCGGACAAATGAGCCCTGTTGAAGCGATTGTGGCGGGTCTGCACGGCCGTAAACCACATTCTCGCAGCGACATACCGTCTGCAGGCGCTAGCCCGCTTGACGAGCCAACAAGATATGAAGGGTCTGCAGCAACGGCTACATGGAAGGGATCATCAGCTTGTCAATGAGGCCGCTTTCCATGCCGCGGCGCAGTGCACACTTGTGATGCCGCGAGCGCCGATCAGTTGTCGTTTGACAAGGATGAATTTGTGGAGTTGGCGATGCGCTTCGCGGATCCAGACGGTTTTGCATAGGATGGCGCGGGCTGCCGGATTCGAACCCTATGACGGCTCCTCGAGCATGAACATCGAGAATAAATTCGTCTTGTTCATTGCCACGCGAATTGCGGTCGAAAAGTGCATGGCCGAACGAATAAAGGATGAGAAGCTGCTAGTGTCCTGAGTCACAAGTTCGCAATCGTAGATTCGCAGTAGATTCGCGTCGCCGTGCCAAGGATGGAGGCTGCAGCAGCGACGGAGGATCTGATGGCGGTCCAGCAACTTGCGCCCTGACATTGAGCGATGAAGAGCGTGCCGAACTGAAGTCGCTCACGATGCGGCGGAAGACAGCGCAGGCGCTGGCTCTGAGAGCCCGGATCGTGCTGACCTGCGCGGAGGGCGGTCAGAACAAGGAAGTCGCGGCCAAGCTGGGCCTGGACCGATCGACGGTAGGCAAGTGGCGGCGGCGTTTTGTGGAGCGGCGCGTGGACGGGCTGCATGACGAGCCGCGCTCCGGGGCGCCACGTACGGTTGACGATGCCCGCATCGAAGCCGTGATCGTGAGGACGTTGGAGAGTTGCCCTGAGAACGCCACCCATTGGAGTTCTCGCGACATGGCGAAGGCCAGCGGCCTATCAGTGTCGACGGTGCAACGCATCTGGCGGGCCTTCGGGCTCCAGCCGCACCGAATGGAGACGTTCAAGCTCTCGACCGATCCAAACTTCGTGCCCAAAGTGCGCGACGTTGTGGGCCTCTACGTCTCGCCACCGGAGCACGCCATCGT
>NZ_AUGA01000126.1:0-9314 GCF_000426785.1 Bradyrhizobium sp. th-b2 | reverse complement strand
CTAGATCCAGGGATGAGCGTAATATCAAGTCCTGCCGGATTATTTGGGGTCGGGTGCCTTGTTCCTTGCCCCAGCTTCGTCGTGTAAGGCCGACCATGGATGTAAAAATGTGTTCGCGACTGGAGCGGTGACGTCGGCAGGAGGCCTTTTCTGCTCAGTACACCGATCAGGACATCGGAGGCTGATTGGCAACCATGGTCCCATGCCAAGCCGACGATATGCGTGAAGTCTTGCGCACGCGGGAAGTCCTCCGTTGGCACGCTGGCCTGTATCTCAACCGCGGGGCATGACAACTGGGCGGGCAGATCCAGGTGGCTCGAAGCGGTGCTGAACCCAGGAGATGCCGGTCGCTCAAGATGGCCGAAGGTCGGGGATGGTTCGGCGCTTGCAGACTGCGATGGCGACATCGGCTGTGTCCTCCCAAAAGGTCCCATCCCGCGCTTGGTTGAATCGAAGGCGCCCGGCAATAAACTCGAACGTCAGGCGCTGGAGCCCCGGATCGGAGACCACGCTGTGCCGAGCACTATCAGCCTCACCACCTCGATCAAGGGACGGCACGGGCATCGTGGCCGGAAGGACCCTCGAATTCGTTTCAACAAGAGAGACAAGGACTTCGGATCCGTCTCGCACGCCCTCCCCACGCTCATGATCCGCGAGCTGAACGGAGTTAGACAGGAACGCGACACGATCGATTAGATAATTTCCGTGCAACGCGACCGAGTCCTGATCGCGAGTCCGCGCGGGTGTACTCTGAAACGCCAAACGCACACTTGAGCGCCACAAAATGCGAACGAACTGAACCCTTAGCGCGTCAGGTAGTCTCACAACCGCGCAGAATACAAAATACAGAAAGGAACTCGGTTGGCGCATGGGTTACTGAGCTGGCTCCGGTTGTCTGAACAGATTTTCCGCGTCGATAAGTGGAGCCTCTGCCATGGTTAGGCTGCCAAGCGGAGTGGCAGCGGGTTGAAGTAGGCTTGATCGGGGGTGACGCCGTCAAGGCTCGAATGCGGGCGCCGACCGTTGTAGAAGTCGAGGTATCGGCCGATCGACGCGAGGGCCTCGCTGACGCTGTCATAGGCCCGCAGATACACCTCCTCGTATTTGACGCTGCGCCATAGCCGTTCGACAAACACGTTGTCCCGCTAGGCTCCCTTGCCGTCCATGCTGATCGCAATGCCGTTGTCGGCGAGCACGCCGGTAAAAGCCTGTCCGGTGAACTGCGAGCCCTGATCCGTATTGAAGACGTCCGGCTTGCCGTGACGAGCCAGGGCATCCTGAAGCGTCTCGACACAGAACGCCGCCTCCATGGTGATCGATACGCGCCACGACAGCACGCGGCGGCTGAACCAGTCGAGCACAACCGCCAGATAGACGAAGCCGCGCGCCATCGGGAATGGAGTAAGAAGCGCATAAGCGCTTCTCCTCCCCGAACCGTACGGGCACCTTTCAGCGCATACGGCTCTCCGTTCAAGTCTGGCCCATGGCCATTGCGACATCCTGATATCGCGAGGTGATGGTCTTCCTGGGCTCCTCCCTGAAGATGTAGGGATTTGCTTCCGGGTTTCTCCATCGGAACTGCCCCTTTGGACTGGATACCAATCGGTGCAATGCTTTCCCGACACGATGGCCTCGTTCACTGACCCCGTGGACAAACCAGGTCTTGGCCTGCCCAGCGACTGGTGCTCGATACCAGCTCCACATCAATGGTTTGATGCGGCTCCGATACTTTCTCGCCAGCCAGTGCGCCATTTTCCAGAACACGACATGATCGACGTGCCGGAACGTGGTCGCAGTGAAGTCCGTGTACTTGTAGAAGGCCGCCCAGCCCCGCAGTTGGCGGTTCAGGCGGTCCACCATATCGACTTTGGCAAGATCATGGTCACCAGAGAGGACCTTCGACAATCTTAGTGCGAATGCCTTGGCCTTCTCTTTGGGTATGGTCGTGACGACCGCCATCCGTCCGCTTGATCCCCGCTTGCGAATGATCCGATGCCCCAGGAAGACGAAGCCGTCATTGACGTGGGTGATATGGGTTTTCTCCATATTCAACGTCAACTTCAGCCTGCCCTCCAGGAAGGCGCGGCACTCCTCGCGGACGGCTTCAGCATGGGCCTTCGTCCCTTTGACGATGACAACGAAGTCATCGGCATAGCGACAGTAGGCTACAGCAGGTTTCCACTCGCGGTTCTCTCGAACCGTGATCGGACGCCCCTGTTGAATGCCGAAGTTCCACGCCCAACGATCCTTCCTCGCTTTCTTGTTCAGGTATTTCGCCTCCAGCCAGCAATCAAACTCATGGAGCATGATGTTGGATAGGAGCGGCGACAGAACGCCGCCTTGCGGAACGCCCTCACTTGCTGCGAAGAATAAGCCACGATCAACGTGACCGGCTTTGAGGATTCGCCAGAGCAGATCAATGAATCGCAGGTCCCTGATGCGACGACGTACGCATTTCAGGAGCAGCCGATGATGGACAGTGTCGAAGTAGCTCGCCAGATCACCTTCGATGATCCAGCGGCCCTTCGAGTCAGAGCCATCCTGCAACTGCATCCTCACTGTACGAACCGCATGATGAACACTGCGCTCGGGACGGAAGCCGTAGGAGCCAGAGTGGAAGTCGCTCTCCCAGATCGGCTCCATGGCCATCAGCATCGCCCGCTGGACGATGCGGTCCAGCAGGATCGGTATACCCAATGGTCTCAACTTGCCGTTGGCCTTCGGGATATGGATTCGCTTGACCGGCGTTGGGCGGTAAGTGCCGTCCAACAGGGCCACGCGCAACCGATCCAGATGACACTCCAGAACGGCAGCAAGTCGTCGCTTGTCCATTCCGTCAAGACCCGGTGTGCTGGCGCCTTTCGACGCCAGGACGATCCGGGCCGCCTCAGCAAGCCAATTCCTGTCTGTGATGAGCCGGAGCAATCGATCAAACCGGCGGGTCTGATCGGCCGCGGCCCACGTCGCGAGCTTGTGCTGCATTTCACTGATTATCAAAGGTCTTCACCTCATTAGGTCAGATCACGTGCACTCCAAGCAACTCAAACTGCTCCCCTTCGCCATGTGACCGGCTTTCCCGGCCTCGGACTACTACGGGAGCTCTGCCAGCATGACGGACTTCGGGGTCAACTCCCTTGCCATTCCGCTCATGCCTTCCCTCGTTCATATGTTGGACTACCAGCGCATCGGTGAGGTTGCCGGTCGCAGTCTTTTCCCTTGCTTGCTGCAAGTCGATGCCGTTGCCTCAGGTTTGGCTGTGTTCTCCCCTCGGCCCACGCAAGACGCCTTGCATCTACGCTCGCGTTCGGGTGTCTCCAGCTACTTATCCTTCGACACCATTCAGCATTCCGCCTGTTAAGCCGTGTAGGCGGAGGCGACATTTCAGCCCACAGACGCGGATGAACCGGTTCGTGTTCCTCAACCTTCCGATACTCAGCCTCGGGAACCATCCTCGGCGTAACGGTTTCGCCTCAATCCCCTTGACCTGCGGGCTACGTCACCCTGCCAGTTGACAGCAGGTCACCGCCGCTTGGGCTCATGCTTCCCCACAGCAGGAAGCAGGCTCGTCACATTTCCTCCTTTCTCAATGCATTCCAAACATACGCTCCCCCGATTTCTCGGAGCGAGGCGCACTGTAGGTGATGTCCATCGCCCACACCTGGTTCGGCCGCGTGATCTCCATCCCGCGCAGCAGGTACGGGTAGATCTTGTGGCCCGGCTCGGGCTTTGTCGTGCGTGGACGGCGATAGAGCGCTTCTATCCCCATCCGCCGCATCAACGTCTTCACATGCCGACGGCCGATCTTGCACCCATCGGCAGCCAGCAGCCCTCGCAACATGCGAGAGCCGGCAAAAGGGAACTCCAGATGCAGCCGGTCGAGGCGCTGCATGATCGCAAGGTCGGCGTCCGGCACCGGCCGCGGCAGGTAGTACACGCTGCCGCGGCTGATGTTCAAAGCCTCCGCCTGCCTGGTGATCGACAGCTCGTGCTCACGGTCGATCATCGCTTTGCGCTCAGCAATCCCGCCTTGGTGAGCGCTCCTTCTAAAAAACTATGCGCGGCGATGCGCTCCCCCTGTGGGATAGAAACGGACCGGCGCTAGATTGCCGACCGGGAGGGAGCGGCCGATACGATTTTGGTGGCACGTGACCCCGTTAAAAAACCGGGTCCATGGGTTGTCGCGCACTTGAGAGTGGTGACGCCATCCGGCGATCCCGTTTAGGAATCTGACGTATAGCGCAGCCCAGCCCTTCCGCCGCCGTCAGCAGGAGGATTAGAGATGAACCCCAAAAGATCGAAGTCGAGGAACGGAGGTAAGATGCAGATGGTGCACCCGGACGCGGCTGCCATCGACGTCGGAGCGACTATGCACATGGCTGCCGTGAGGGCAGATCGCGCACCGGAGCCAGTCCGCAGCTTCGGTACCTTCACGGCTGATCTGCATCGGCTAGTCGACTGGTTTACTGAATGCGGCGTCGAGACTGTCGTCATGGAATCGACCAGCGTCTACTGGATTCCGATCTTCGAGCTTCTCGATGCCCGGGGATTTAACGTGTTTCTTGTCAACGCGCGCGATGCCAAGCACGTGCCGGGGCGCAAGACCGATGTCAGCGATGCGCAATGGCTGCAGCGGCTCCATTCATTCGGGTTGCTGCGGGCCAGCTTTCGGCCCAAAGGGCAGATTGCCGAGCTGCGAGCCTACGTGCGTCAGCGCGAGCGTCTGCTGGAGTACGCGGCCTCACACATCCAGCATATGCAGAAGGCCTTGACGGAGATGAATCTTCAGCTGCACCACGTCGTCACCGACATCACCGGCGTGACCGGCCTGCGTATCATACGGGCGATCCTTGCCGGCGAGCGCGATCCTGAGGCGCTGGCGTGCTTGCGCCATTATAGTTGCCGCTCCAGCGCCGAGACGATCGCGAAGGCGCTCACCGGAAGCTACCGCGCCGAGCATCTGTTTGCGCTCGAGCAGGCACTTGCGCTTTACGACGCCTACCACGAGAAGGCATCTGCCTGCGACGCCCGAATTGAAGCCGTGTTGAAGGAACTGAGCTTCCATCGGGGTCATGGCCACGGATCAGCGCCGCGGGTCTCGCGGCGTCGGAATCGAACCGATCAGGCGAACGCTCCAGCTTTCGACGTCCGCGAGGCGCTGTTCGCGTTGCTCGGAAAGGACCTCACCGCGATCGACGGCCTCGGTCCTTACCTCTCGCTGAAGCTGATCGCTGAATGCGACGACGACCTCTCCTCGTGGCCAAGTGCAAAGCATTTTACCTCCTGGCTGGGACTGGCGCCGAGCAACAAGGTCTCCGGCGGCAAAATGCTCTCGTCCCGAACGCGCCGATCCGGCGGCCGAGCGGCGGCACTTCTGCGCCTTGCTGCCGTGACCGTGGGTCGTACAGACACTGCGCTCGGCGCCTTTTATAGAGGGCTCTCAGCGCGCATCGGCAAGGCCAAGGCCGTGACCGCCACGGCCCGGAAGATCGCAGTTCTGTTCTACAATGCTGTGCGATACGGAATGGACTATGTCGATCCCGGGGCCTCGTCCTACGAGACGCGTTACCGGACGCGAGTGGTCAACAATTTGCATCGGCGTGCCAAGGCATTCGGCTTTGTTCTCCATCCCTTGGAGCCGAAAGTAGATGCTGCCGTTTCTTAGGAATCGTTCTCCAGCGTCAGTTCGCCGATCTTGGCGTGCAGCGACTTCACGTCGATGGCTGCTTGCTCCGCTCCGGAGCCGCCGCCGGGACCGAACGCATCGGCGGCCTTGCTTTCAAGCTGAGCCTTCCACGCCGTGATCTGATTGGGGTGGACGTCGAACTGCTCGGCAAGCTGAGCCAGCGTTCGATCGCCCTTCACGGCGGCGAGCGCCACCTTCGCCTTGAAGGCCGGTGTGTGGTTCCGGCGTGTTCTTCTGCTCATTGTCGCTCCTGATTCGCAGGCACAGCGTGCCCGCTGTCAGGCAGAAACTCCACTTATCGCCCTGTGCAGAAGTCCGGGGCCGGCTCTACCAGCGGTGGCCGTGGATGCAGCATCCGCGCATACGACAGCCCTTGTTCACGGTCCTCTTGTGTAAGCGGCAGCCCCTCCCGCTTCAATTCCAGAACTGCAAGGGGCGTATCATTGTGAAAGACGAGGACGTCGGACCGACCTTGGACCTTGGAGACTTCCTTCCCGTCGATCTGAACAATTCGGTGACCAAACTTGAATTCGAATTTTGTCTGGTGCCGCAGACTTCCCGGAGGCAACCACGGAAACGCGGCAAGAACAGCGGCGTGGATTTTCGCTTCCAGGTCTGCCTCAGTGGGTGCAGTTGTCAGTTGCTTCAATTGTTTGACCCCTCCGCCTTATCGTCTCGCGGGCCGACAAATTGCAACAGCGGACCGATGTCGTCTTGATCTGCTGATTTGAGCGCCGCAATGTAGGTGGTGCGCCGCCCGTTCATCTTCTGCAGATCGTATCCGCCCGCCCAATCAATCGGCTGTGTCTTATAAACGCGGTCCAAAACCGTATCTGCCATGATGCGGGCATGCCTGCCGTTGCCGTTCGGGAATGCGTGTATTTTTACGAGCCGGTGATGCAAGCGAACCGCAGCTTCTGAAGCCGGATAGGTCTTGTTGTCAGCCCAATATTTAGCGTCACCCATGAGGGTCCGAAGTGAAATGGACCCGCGGAGCGGGACCGCTTGAGCCGGTTTGTTAGTTGGAAACTGACCGCTCCTGATTACTTCCTATCACGCTGCCAGAGACTCTGTCTGCTGCTGTTGCTGTGATGGGGTGGACGCCCCCTCGACGGCATCGATGTGCCAAAGTGAAGGGTGTTGAACAGCCATCACGAGAGAGGAAGCGTCCGTGAACGAAGTTAGCACGATTGGACTAGATTTAGCGAAGTATGTCTTTCAAGCCCATGGAGCCGATGCCACCGGAAAGGTCGTTTTTCGCAAACAGCTGCGCCGGAATAAGCTGCTGGCATTCTTTGCCGAGCAGCCGGCTTGCCTCGTGGCGATGGAAGCCTGCTCGGGCGCGCATTACTGGGCTCGTGAGATTGGCAAGCTCGGCCATGAAGTGCGGCTGATCCCACCGGCTTACGTGAAGCCCTTCGTCAAGCGGCAGAAGAACGACATGGCCGATGCAGAGGCGATCTGTGAAGCAGCGCAGAGGCCGACCATGCGTTTCGTTCCCGTCAAGAGTGAAGAGCAGCAAGCGAGCGCGGTGGTGTTTCGGACCCGCGACTTGCTGATCCGGCAGCGGACCCAGGCGATCAATGCTTTGCGTGGTCATCTCGCCGAATACGGGGTGATCATGGCAAAGGGAACGGCCCATGTCGGAGAGCTTGTCGAGCGCGCAATGGATCCAAAAACAAATGTGCCCGAAGCGGCACGGTTCGTACTCGACATATTGATCAAGACGATGGTGACGCTGGAAATGCAGATCAAGAAACTCGACAGCGAGATCACCCATCGCGCCCGAAAAGAAAAAGATGCCCGCCGTTTAATGACAATCCCAGGCGTGGGACCAATGACGGCGACGGCGTTGCTTGCCCTTGCGCCTGCCGCCGGAAGCTTCCGGTGCGGACGCGACTTCGCCGCATGGCTGGGGTTGACCCCGTTACAGCGCTCCACGGGCGGCAAACAGAAGCTGGGTGCGACGTCGAAAATGGGGGAGCGAACGTTGCGACGGTTACTTATCATCGGCGCGACTGCGGTCGTGCAGCAGGCACGGCGGCGAGGCACTTCACCGTCATCGTGGCTCGGGCGCATGATTGCCCGCAAGCCACCTATGCTGGTAGCCACCGCTCTTGCAAACAAGATGGCCCGCGTCGTCTGGGCTCTGATGGCCAACGGTGGGGTCTATAAAGCTCCGGCTGTGGCGGCATAGCCGTCCGGTCAGAGGTCGTCGAGATGTAGGAAGGTTAAACGGAAGGTATGGCGCAACAGTCGAGAGACGGGGTTGGGAAAACCAGTACATGCCCAAGTGCTATCTAAGCACGCCGCTGTGATTTGGACCTGATCCGCGAACTCCCATACGGGCCCGCGACAAATGACGGTCGCATTAAAGGCCGGACAGATGTCAGCCCCCGACTACAGCGCAGCGCTTGACGAAAGATTCTTCTTGCATCCCCGGGGGCGTCCACAGAGGGCATGTGGTCAACGCGTCAGCGTTGTCCACCATGTCCACAGCCTTCGCGGCCTGCATCCGTTCGCGCCAGACCGCCATCGGCGTGCGATAGCCGAGCGCCTGATGAAGGCGACGATCGTTATAGAAGGCGATCCAGCTCGCGACCCCTGCCTTGGCCTCGCGGCCGTCGGCATAGCCCTTGAGATAGATGTCCTCATGCTTGAGCGACCGCCACAGCCGCTCGATGAAGACGTTGTCCATCCAACGACCGCGGCCATCCATGGAGATCTTGATCCCTGCGCCCGCCAACGCGCCGGTGAAGGCCGCGCTGGTGAACTGGCTGCCTTGGTCGGTATTGAAAATCTCCGGCCTGCCGTACTTCGCCAGCGCCTCTTCCAGAGCCGCCACGCAGAACGAGACGTCCATCGTGTTCGACAACCGCCACGCCAGAACCGCACGGCTCGCCCAGTCGATGATGGCGACGAGATAAAGAAAGCCACGGCCGATGGGCAGATACGTGATGTCGGCGGCCCACACCTGGTTCGGCCGGTCGATCGTCATGTTGCGCAACGATAAGGATAGATCTTGTGGCCCGGCGCCGGCTTCGTCGTGTTCGGCTTCGGTCCCAGCGCGGTCATTCGCCGCGAGCCCAGGAACGGCCAGGCGATGAACAGCTCGTCGATCCGCCGCATCAGGGCAAGGTCGTTGTCGTTGGCCGGCCGGGGCGGCCGGTAGACCCCGGAGCGCGCGATGCCAAGCAACAGGCATTGCCGACGGATCGCCAGCGCCTTGTCGGCGCGATCGAGCATTCCTCGACGGTCCGGCGTGCTCATCTTCCGGACCTCCGCGCTAAAAAATCGCGCTCGACCGTCAGTTGTCCAATCTTGGCGTGCAGCTTCTCGATCTCGCGTTCGCGCGTTTCCTCGCTCTCGCGCCCGACACCCGCATCAAAGGCCCGCGCCGCCTGGTCCAGCAGTTGCTTCTTCCAGGCATAGATCTGGTTCGGGTGAACCTCATAGCGCTGGGCCAGATCGGCCACCGTCGCCTGCTCCCGCACCGCTTCCAGCGCAATCTTTGCCTTAAGTGCCGCGTCGATCTTGCGTCTCGTCTTCGTCGTCATCATGCCCTCCGTCTATCAAACGGAGCGGCCCTTTTCCAACTTAACCTCTGGTCCCAAAATCGGGGTCCATTTCA
>NZ_AUGA01000125.1:0-9316 GCF_000426785.1 Bradyrhizobium sp. th-b2 | reverse complement strand
CGCATTGAGAGGCATCGCCTTGGGAAGGCGCAACTGGACCTTCGCCGGCAGCCAGCGCGGCGCCGACCGTGCCGCCATCATGCTGACGATGATCACGACCTGTCGCCTCAACGACGTCGATCCCAAGGCCTGGCTCGCCGACGTCCTGGCCCGTATCGCCGATCATCCCGCATCGCGTCTGCACGAGCTCTTGCCCTGGGAATGGAAGCTCCTGCGCCAGGCCGACAAGCCAGCCAATCAGCAGGCCGCCTGACCTTCACCCTTCACCCAATGCCATCATAGACCTCGCCGTGCCCGCGCGCATGCGTCAATCAGGCGGCCTCCGTCGTATGCGTACGATCGAGCTCGCCTGCCGACCGTTTCTTACCGCGAGGCTGGCCCTGGTCCATCTGCTGAGCCCCGCACGACCGCGGAGCTTATTCTTGCCGAGATCTGGCAGGACTTGTTAGGCGTCAGCTCTGTCGGAATCGATCAAAACTTCTTTGATATCGGGGGAAACTCTCTCCTGAGCGTGCGCTGCGTCACGCTGGCGCGCAAAGCCGGGCTGACGCTCACTGTCGCCCAAATCTATCGAACACCGACTATCAGGAAATTGGCGGCAGACGGAGGGGCGGCTACGCTCCATAGCTCGCCTTGCGCGGATAGGCCGTTGCCAGTGAGCCCCGTAATCTCATTCTCGAACCGTGTTATCGGCTTGGATGAGCACTACACCATCGGCGACCTGTTCTTCTTGCCCGGCGACATCCTGAATATCCAAACGCTGGAGCGCGCCCTTGCCCAAGTCGTGTATAGGCACGAAGGTCTCAGACTCCGCATTGCCCGAACCGACGATGGTCTACGTCTGACAATCGGCCCCTCTGTCGCCGAACGCCTCGTAGAGGAGATCGATCTTGTCGGCATGACCAGCCTAGAGCAGCGTAAGGCAATCGAAAACAACTCAGCAAGACGTCAACACATATTTCGGTTTGACGGCCAGACGCTCCTTTTGAACGTCACGGTGTTCCGTACATCAGAAAGCGGCGATTACTATCTGCTGGTCCTGGTACATCATTTCGTCCTGGAGGGGACAGGCTATCGATTGTTCCTGGAAGCATTGGATGCGGCGTACGACGCCGCTGCCTCAGGCCATGCCGCACTTGATCCCGAGAACATTCAAATGCTCTCACCATGGCTGACTCGCCTTGAACACTACGCGAACGGCGAAGCGCCGTCCGAACTCGGATACTGGGAGGGGATTGATTACGGTAAGTTCAATTTGCACGTCAGGGACACTTCATCGGGCGGCGCGAGCTTTTCTGATGAGGCGGCAAGAGAGCTTCACTATGCACACCTTGAAGGTCGCATCGATGAAGCGAATTGCCGATCGCTTTGGGAAGATCAAGCTAAGTACCATCTGGAGATTGACAAAGAAGCGACAGCTGATCTTCTCAATATTGCAGCCAAATCGGCGCATTGTGAGGACTTTGACGTGTTTCTTGCCGGTATATCTGGCGCCTTTGGACGCGTTTTCGACAACTATTCGATTTGGATTGATACCCTTACCTCGACCCGAGGTCGGCTGTTTGACGATATCGATCCATCCCAGATCATCGGCTTCATCGGCGAGTTTGTTCCGCTCGCCTTAAGTCTCACCGGAACGGAGCCCCGCGCCGACCGTGCTCGTTCAATATATCGTCAGCGCAACGCCCTGCCGCGCAGGGGAATAGGCTTTCGGGCCTTGAAATACCTAAACCGAGATCCAGACGTGCGGACCCGGATCGATCGCCTGCCCTTGCCCACAATTGGGTTGAATTATCGACCGGGTTTGCAGCGCCATTTTCCACGCCGTCTCTTTTCCCAGGAGCCCTCTCCGCTTTGGATTGGCCAGGACATGGACCCCGCGGCCCTAAATTACCTGTTCTGGTTTAGTGTCGGATATCGAGCCGGCCATCTCCGGATTGAAACCAAGTATAATCCAGCCAAGGTCGGCTATGAGGTGACCCGCAATCTTTGCACGGTGTTGCAACAAGAGCTGATGCAAACGATCAGCGAACTCAAAAGAGGTGGCCACACATTCATCCATGAATGAGCCGGATGCGGAAGTCGAGAGCGATCGCGACGCGATGCTAAAGAAACGACAGCACATCGATCTATTTGACACAAATCTCTCGCGCCTTATTCTGCGGCTCGCCATTCCGTCTATTGTCGGCTTATCGATCAACGCGTTACAGCAGGTCGTCAATGCGATCTTTGTCGGCGCACTTGGCGCGCAGGCGATCGCAGCTGTCAGCATGGCCTTTCCGATCGTGGTCCTGCTCACGGCAGTCGGACATGGACTCGGCGTCGGAACAGCGTCGTTCATATCTCGTCAGCTTGGCGCTGGCGAGTACTTGGAGGCGAGTCGAGGCGCGAGTACTGCACTCGCGCTCGCCGCTCCGATCGGTGTGATGCTTACGATCGCTCTGCTTCTAAACCTGCGAGGGATCTTCGTAACGCTTGGGGTTACTCCAACCATTATGCCCATGGCGCTCGACTACGCGGCGCCCCTTTTGTTCGGGTACACCCTGATGCTTCTAAACATCGTCAACGGCTTCATCGTCAGAGCCGAGGGCAATACACGATTGAGCATGTGGACGATGATTACCGCGTTCACACTCAACGCTATGCTCGATCCCATCTTCATATTCTTACTGGATCTCGGTGTGCGAGGCGCAGCCCTCGCAACGCTGTTATCTCAGATCGCTGCTATCTGCCTCTATATCGCTTATTTTGCCAAGCTTCGCGGGATAGTCCTCGTCAGGATATTTCACATTTCGTTGCGCGCAGATCGTATCAAACAGCTCGCGCTCATAGGGGCGCCGGCGACCATGACCGGTATTGTATCTGCCGTTTACCTTATGCTCATGTACAGGGCTGCTGCGCCGTTCGGCGGCGAGTCCATCGCGGCCGTTGGAATAGCTATGCGATTGTTGACGATTGGCGCACTGCCTATCGCCGGCTTCTGTATCGGCTCTCACGCTGTGCTGGGTTTCAGCTGGGGCGCACGCGACTTTGCCCGCGTATTGAAGGCCGCGAAGTTCATGCTCTCCATGACTGTTGCTTTTTCCATCGCGTATTCTGCGGCTATTGTGATTTTTGCCCGTCCTTTGGTCAGGCAGTTTAGTGATAGCGACAATATCACAGAAATTGCGGTCTCAACTTGCATCGTTTTCCACCTCTTTTTTTGGCTTTTTGGCATCCACAGTGTCGTGACGACGATGCTTCAGTCGTTCGGGAGGGCACGCCTCAGTGCGGTCGTGTCCTTGGCGAGGCAGGGCTATATCTTCACACCGGCTGTACTGTTATTCCCGGCCATATGGGGTTTCAACGGGCTGTTGGTCAGTCAAGCCATCGCTGAGCTGGGCGCCCGAATGATCGCGCTGTTTGTCATGTTCCACCAGTTCGGTGAGCTCAGACGAGCGCCCCCCAATGAACCTTGCCCGCAGTACGGTTTACTATGAACCTCGGCCGGTTTCGGCCGAGGACCTTGTCTTGATGCGCCGGCTCGATGAGCTGCACCTCGATTATCCCTTCGCAGGGGCGCGCATGCTGCGATCGCTGTTGCAGCGTGAGGGCATGCAGGGTGGCCGCCGCCACGTCGCGACGCAGATGAAGCGCATGCGGATCGAGGCGATCTATCGCCGTCCGAACACGAGCAAGCCCGCACCGGGCCACAAGATCTACCCGTACCTATTGCGCGGATTGAAGATCGAGCGGCCGAACCAGGTCTGGGCAATGGACATCAGCTACATTCCGATGCGACGTGGATTCGTCCCTGGCGGCGGTCGTCGATGTGTTCAGCCGACGGGTATTGGTCCATCGCGTATCGATCACGATGGAGACGATATTCTGATCGAGGACGTCCTCACTCGAGCCTTGACGAACGCACGCCCGACAAGGCTTACTTCGGCGCGCAAACGATGGTGACGGCCGCATGATCGTCGCCAACGATTTTGCTGCGGCTCTGGTCGGGCTTACGCCCTCCCGACGCCACAGCAAACTCGTAAAGCCCCGCCTTCAGCATAACCCGGCAGGAATCCACTTAATTTTCGCGGGGCGCTGTCCAAACAACCGGGACCAGCTCTTTTCAAAGACCATCTCTGCTTATCATCGCTGTCGTTGATCCGGCTCGCTTTGCTCCCCCTATTCCTTTTTTGGAGCCAGTCACTAACTTCCTGGCTTACGCTCCTGCTGCGGCCCCGCCGGGCTCCACGTTGCCGCTGAGAGCGGGCGTGCTCCATGCCATTAACTCGTAAGGCCGATGCGCCTTGCCCTTGCCGATGCATTCGACCTCCGGCGCGTGCAGGGAATAGAACTCGGCATCAAACTCGGGACCTGCGACAAGTTTCGCGGATACCGATACCGCGGCGGCGTGTTGCGCGGAAAGCTCGCGGTGACGCTCAATCACATCAAAATTCGAATCTAATTCAGTCGCCATGGCGCATTTGCCCCAGGCCACATTAGATCGGCACCAACCAATCCTGGTAGGTGCTTCCAGTCCTTCTCAGCGATACTAGGCCATAGTGTCTGTACCGGCAGGGGGGACGCGAGCGTTCGCCCATGAATCAATGTTTCCGTCACCGTGCCTGGCCGCCATCAACGGTCTGGACGAGCGCGCTCCTAATAGCAGCCGCGATCTTCGTGCCTGAACTTGCCCACGCCGCCACTGCGACGGGGCAGTTCACGGTCACGATCACGATCCAGTCGAACTGCATCGTCCAGTCGGCGACCGATCTGGCGTTTGGATCGCAGGGCGTTCTCAGCGCGAACGTCGATGCCCAGAGCACGATCTCCGTTCAGTGCACGAATACAACGCCCTATACCGTCGGCATCAGCGCGGGGAACGGCGCCGGCGCGACAGTCGCAGCACGCCAGATGACCGGAACAGCAGCGGCAACGGTCACCTATTCAGTTTACCGTGATGCCGCGCGCAGTCTGGTCTGGGGCACCACTATTGGAACGGACACGTTGGCTGGGACCGGAACCGGCGCTCCTCAACCGATCACCGTTTATGGTCGTGTTCCGCCTCAGTCGACACCGGCGGCCGGTGGATACAGCGACACGCTGACGGTGACCGTCACTTACTAACGGAAACGCCTATGCCTGGACTGCTTGCCCGCGTGAGCCGCATCGCCGTCGCTTGCCTTTGTGCTGCGCGGGTAGAGGCGGCCTCGCTCCGCGTGGCGCCGACCACTCTCGACTTGCTGGCGCCCGACAGCGCCGCGACGCTGAACCTGCGCAACGAGGACAGCCGGTCAATCAATGTGCAAATCCGAGTGTTCCGCTGGACGCAAAGCGGGGGGGCGGATCGACTTGAATCGACCTCCGACGTCGTAGCCAGCCCGCCAAGTCAGACGCTTGGACCCAACGCCGATTACGTTGTCCGCGTCGTCCGTGTCAGCAAGCAACCTGTCGAGGGCGAGGAGAGCTACCGTGTTGTGGTCGACGAGCTTCCCGATCCGGCGCGGCGACGGCATGGCGTGGTCAATCTCGCACTGCGCTATTCCGTGCCGGTCTTCTTTCGTGCTCCTGATCTGCGTCAGGCGCAGATATCTTGGACCGTTGGGCGAAGTGGCAACGGGCTCGCGGTAACGGCGAGGAATGCCGGTCAGCAACGGCTTAAGATCGCAGACCTTAAGCTGTTCGATGGCACGGGGCAAAACATCATACTCGGCAAAGGGCTTGTCGGCTATGTGCTTGGCAACGCCACGATGCAATGGTCATTTGCCGCGCACGGCGCCAACCTGTCGGGTCGCTCCGTGACCCTCTCCGCCCAGAGCGATACCGGACAGGTCAATGCGACGGCTGCGGTTCAACCCGGCCGTTGAGATGGCCATCCTGTTGGTTGGTCTCGCTGCGCCGGCAACGAGCGCGCAGGCTGAAGGACTGATGGATATTCCGAAACCGACCGGTAGGGTAGCCGTGACAGCGGAGCGCAGCCTGCAGCTCAACGTCGTGATCAACGAGAGCCCTGTCAACCTCATCGGATCGTTTCAGCTACGGCCCGACGGTTCGCTGGCGGCGACACCACAAGAACTTCGGGAAATCGGGCTGATTCCTACCGACGAAGCAATCGGTTCAGACAGTCTCGTGCGTCTGGATCGCTTGCCCGGCGTATCCTACCGAGTTGACGAAGCCAAGCAGACGGTCCGGATCACTGCGCCTGATGCGGCCCGGGCTCCGCACATCGTCAATGTGCGTCCGAAGGCCGATGGGCACATCGGGCCGCAGAGGAGTTACGGTGGAGTGCTGAACTATACGCTCTTTGCTAGTTCCGACGGCGCGTTCTGGCGTGACCTGAAGAGTTTTCAGGGATTGTCAGGAGCCTTCGATGGCCGGGTGTTCAGCCCATACGGGACGTTCAGCCAATCGGCCATCGCGAGCACGGTATCGCCGGAGTTTGGCGGTCTGACGCGCCTCGACTCCACGTGGACGTATTCGGATACGGAGAGCCTTATTACCTATCGTGGAGGCGATACGATCTCGGGCGGCTTGTCATGGACGCGATCAGTGCGGCTTGGCGGCGTGCAAATGCAAACCAATTTCGCGCTTCGTCCCGATCTCGTGACTCTGCCGATACCAGCCCTGTCCGGCAGTGCGGCGGTGCCCTCTACCCTCGACGTCTATACACAGAATGTGAAGACCTACACCGGCTCAGTGCCGGCGGGACCATTCCAAGTCACCAATCTCCCGATTGCCACCGGCGCAGGGACGGCAAGCGTGGTGCTGAACGATGCACTCGGCCGACAGATTGTTACGACGCTGCCATTCTACGTCTCCAGTCAACTGCTCAGGGAAGGCCTCTATGATTTCTCGGCCGAGCTCGGCTTCGCGCGCCGGTTCTACGGGATCGAATCGCACAACTATGACGCTCGCCCGGTCGGATCAGCGAGCGTGCGTTACGGCTTAACCAATTCGCTGACGCTCGAAGGCCATGCCGAAGGAGGGGCCGGCCTAGTTAACGGAGGTCTGGGTGCGGCATTCTCGCTGGGGGCTTTCGGCGCAGCCTCCTTTGCCGTAGCCGGCAGTCAGGTTGGCGACCGGGCTGGTGGTCTGTTCAATGCTTCCCTTGAGACGAGCTTCTGGGGGCTATCGCTCTATGCCCGCACGCAACGGACGTTTGGCAATTACGACGACATCGCGTCGGTGACCGCGCCGATCCTCGATCCGAAATTCGGTAACTCTTCTTTCTTCAGCGCCCTGGTACCGAAGGCTCTAGACCAAGTCACCTTCAGCATGCGGCTGCCGTTCGATCGCTCGAATCTCGGTCTCAGTTATACGCAGCTCGAAAGTGCTTTGGGAGACCGCAACCGCATCGTTGGACTGTCATTCAGCCGCACCTTCTTTCGTGACAGCACGATCTTTGCCACCGCGTTCAAGGATATCGATGCCCCCAGGAGTTTCGGTATTTTCGCCGGAATTTCGGTGCCATTCAGAAATGACGTCACGGTATCGACCGGCGTGCAGAGCGGTCCGACCGGAACTTCGGTGGTGACCGACGCGATGAAGTCCGAGAGGCTTGAAACGGGAAGCTACGGGGCGCGCGTGCGCGACGCCGAGGGCTCCATTCCCGATCGCTCCGCGAGGGCGAGCTATCGCGCATCGTTCGGCCGCGTCGAAGCCGGCGTGCAGCAATACGGCAACGCCACACGCGCTACCGCGCAGATCGATGGCTCCATCGCATTTGCTGGAGGTGGGGTCTTTTTCGGCAACCGCATCGATGATGCATTTGCGGTCGTGAACGCCGGCGCGCCCAACGTCGCGGTGCAATACGAGAACCGGCCGGTCGGCGTGACCGATAGCCGTGGGTTGCTCCTCGTTCCCTATCTGAACTCGTACCAGAAGAACAAGATTTCGATCGATCCGAAGAACTTGCCCGTTGATGCCGACGTGCCGAGCACCCATGAAGCGGTGGTGCCGGCCGACCGCAGCGGCGTGGTGGTCAATTTTGGGATATTGGAAACGCCGAAGGCGGCGCTCGTCACGTTCACCGACGGCAAAGGTAAGCCGCTCGCGGTGGGAGCGCAGGGCCATCTGGAGAGCGGCCAGCAGACGTTCGTCATCGGTTACGACGGGCAAGGTTATGTCCAGGGCTTGACCGATCAGAACATCGTCGCGATTGACCTTCCGGACAGCGGTTCGTGCCGCGCGGCGTTCGGCTACGCGCCGAAGCCCGGTGAACAGGTTGCGCTCAAGGATGTAGTTTGCCAATGAGACGGACCGCCCCATCGCGATGGCTGATTGCTGCATTTCTGGTGGTCGCTCCGTCAGCCGCCAAGGCACTCACTTGCAGTTACAGCGTGTCGAACGTGAGTTTCGGCTCGGTCGATGTGCTTGCAGGCAGCGCTGTCGACACGACCGCGACGATCGGCATCAACTGCAGTGGCTTGTTGTTGGAGCGAGTTCGGCTCTGTCCCAACCTTGGAGCCGGCAGCGGCGGCGCGACGGCGTCGGCACGACAAATGGCAAGCGGCGCCCACCAGCTCAACTTTCAGCTTTATCAGGACTCCGCCCGAACGACGGTGTGGGGTTCATATCTTTGGTCCTTCTCGGCCCGACCGCCGACCCTCACGTTGGACCTGAACGTCCTCGGCAACGGCTCGCTTACTCCAACTATCTATGCCCGCGTGCTCAGTGGGCAGTCGACCGCTGCCACCGGATCTTATCTGTCGTCGTTCTCTGGGACTGACGCTCAACTGCGCTATGAGACCTGTCCTCTGGGTGTCTGTCCGGCCTGCAGCGCTTCCTTGGCGGGATCAACCAATGCAAGCTTCACGGCCAATGCAACGGTGCTGAACAACTGCCTGGTCTCGGCTCAGAACATCAACTTCGGCGCAACCGGTGTCTTGAGTACCAACGTCGATGCGACAGGTCAGCTCACCGTCACCTGTACGCCGACGACGAGTTATACTGTTGCCCTAAATGGGGGCACTACGGGTTCCCCACCTGCCAGCCGCAAGATGTCCAAGGGATCGGAGACTGTAACCTACGGCCTCTACAAAGACGCCGTGCGGACGCAGGTATGGGGTGACACAACGGGCAACAACGTGCCCGGAACGGGCACGGGCCTCGCTCAGAATCTCATCGTGTACGGCCGCGCGCCGCCGCAGGCCACGCCGTCACCAGGGGTGTACTCTGATACGGTTGTTGTAACTGTCACTTACTGAATCGGCAGAGGTACCGAATGTGCGAGCGTGATGCACAGAGCTGGTCCCGGTTGTTTGGACAGCGCCCCGCGAAAATTAAGTGGATTCCTGCCGGTTACGATTTTGCTGTGGCGTCGGGAGCGCCCGACCAG
>NZ_AUGA01000124.1:0-9535 GCF_000426785.1 Bradyrhizobium sp. th-b2 | reverse complement strand
TTTTCCGGGCGCGGCTCGACCAGATCATCAATCTGAAGCACGAGCTGGTCCGGCTCACCGGCAAGATCGATTGGGACTGGATCGACGGCGAGATCGCGCCGCTCTACAGCGAGAACGGCCGGCCGGGGATTGAGACCCGCTTCGTGATCGGGCTGTTGTTGCTCAAGCACATTTACGGGCTGTCCGATGAGGGGGTATGCGAACGCTGGGTCCACGACCCGTATTTCCAGTACTTCACTGGCGAAGAGTTCTTCCAGCACGCATTCCCGCACGAGCGCTCGGACCTGAGCCATTGGCGCAAGCGGCTCGGCGACAGACTGGTTCGGATGGACATCAAACAGTTGCGCCAGCTCGGCCAACGTCTTCTCCCCCTTCACGGCCGCCAAAGCCACCTTGCCGTGAATGAAGCCGAAGACGCAGCGTCGCGAACTCGGCAGTGGCCAATTCCCGGACTTTGGGAATCGCGTCGCGCACGGTCAGCATCAGCCAATAAGCGGTGCCGGAGAATGCGTCCGGCGACTCCTCTTCGTCATCTTCGCTCCTGATTCGCGGCAAGAATCCTCGCCGCTCTGACGTAGCGAATGCGTGCGCGTTTAGCCATTCTCGTCTCTCCTAATCTCTCCTAAATCTGCAAGTCCTGAAGGACCAGCATAGACCAATGGTGGGATTCGGCTGCCACCAATCCAGGTAGGTGCGGTGCAGTCCTTCTCCGCGATACTCTTTGCTCGCACCCTTGAGAATTGAGCCTCTCGGGGGGCAAGGTGGTCAGTCTCGCTAGCCCGTCCTATTCGTGAGAGTGCTTTTTTAGTCCGCTTGATGTGGCCGCACATCGGCTCTGACGAGGCGCGCGGGATTGCCTTCGGCTTTTCACCGCCCGACGACCGGTACTTCGCAACGCGCTTGAGGTGTAGGTTGGGCGAACGGGGGGCGCACGCCCCGCCGGTCAAGGACCGAGCGGCAGCAGCGCGCCTGGCAAGCCGCGGATCAGGTCGGCTTCGGGACAGGCCGCGGCAAACGCAAGGCGAATGCGGCTCGTGGTCTCGACGACACGGGCAGCGAGTTTCAAGAGTCGGCTTTAGCGAACACGAATCTCACATTCGCGGATGATCAGGACGCCATAGGCGTCCGATTCCGTCCGCCGGAGCTATCTTCCGTCCTTAAAGGAGGTTTTCATGCGCCAAGAGCGGATCTATCTCGACGCGAGATCGGCCGACAATTTACGCAGCCTGCCTAGTCTGCGAGTGTCTGAACGACTCGATCTGCGGAAACGAGCCAACTCGCTGACGGAAGCGAGCTGACAACCGTCTGAAGCTCTGAAATGCAGGCGGCTATTGCGGGGTTGCGCTTCTCGCCACGCCGGTACGCCACGAAAATTTTTCGCGCGATGGTCGGCCTGATCTCCTTCAGACAGAGCTTTCCAACGTAGTCGCGGCCCCGAAGGCCTGGAATGATCGAAATCGAGCATCCGGCCTCGATCAAGGCGCGCACCACTTCGAAGCCGTGACAGTGCCCATTAATGACGGGATCGAAGCCAGTGTCCCTACAGGCTTTGACAATGACATTGGAATAGGTGATCGAGGCCGTGTCGAGCGCCCATTTCTCTTCGCTCAGTTCACGCAAGGTGGCATACGGGCGATCCGCGAGCGGGTGGCCTTCGGGAAGTAGGACGTGGAGGCTGTCATCGAGCAGATGAAGCATTTCAACCGTCGCCTCGGGAATTCCTGGCGCGGTCGTCAAATCATCCACGATGGCGACGTCCGTCTGCCAGGCGCGGAGAGCGGCTAGGCCGTCCATTGGCTCAAGTTCGTCGAAGGTCGTCGCAAGGTCTGGAAAGCGATTGGCCATGGCCCGCATCGTCCGAGGAATCAATGACGCTGCCACCGATGGAAAAGCCGAAACGCGCAGCTCTCCCGCAACGGTGCGCTTGAGTTCCGCCAGGTCGGTCTTGGCTTCCTCCAGGATGCCGATCACCCTTCCTGCATGTTCGGTGAGGCGCTCGCCTGCGGGAGTCAGGCGGACGCCTCGCCCGCGGCGCTCGACAAGCTCAATCCCAACTTCGTCCTCGAGCAAAGCAATCTGCTGAGAGACAGCGGAGGGCGAGATAAACAAGGCGTCGGCCACCGATGCCATTGTTTTTCGCAGTGACAGCTCGCGAAGTGTGCGCAGGCGGGCAAAGTCCATGCGGTGAACTCGGGTTTTGCTCAGTCCTTAATCATGCAATTTCTCTAACGTATATGTCAATGTTAATTAAGTAGACCTGTATTCATAGTTGCGCCTAGCCTGCTCATTGTGAGAGGGGCGCCCCTTTCCCCTTGATCACGACGGAATTTGGCTATCAGGCTGAAGCTTCCGTGAGGCGACGGTAGCGGACCGAGCTCGAGGAACCACGGCGATCTCGAATTCGCAACTCGTGGAAGAAAATTTTCGCATGGTTCCATGCGGGAACAAACCCATCCGGCAGGAGATAGGGCGCGATTTCGTTGCCGGGTTCGATCGATGACCTAACGAATAGCAGGGGAATTGCGTCATGAAATACGGGAAACTTCTTGCCGCTGGGCTAACCGCGGCTGCAAGCCTTTGGGTGAGCGCTGCTTCGGCCGCCGTGCTGGACACAGTCAAGCAACGCGGCATCCTGAACTGCGGTACGGACAACACCGCGCCGGGCTTCGGCTACCTCAATACGAAGACTGGCAAGATGGAAGGCCTCGACGTGGATTTTTGTCGGGCGATGGCGGCCGCTGTGCTCGGCGACGCCGCGAAGGTCAACTTCGTAGTCGTGACCGACAAGAGTCGGTTCAACGCTCTACAGACCGGCCAGGTCGACGTCGTCTTCGCACACACCACGGTCAAGCCGGTGCGCGAGTCAGCCATCGGTATCGATTTCCTGCCGATCAGTTTCTACGACGGCACCGGCGTCATGGTGAAGGTTGCCTCCGGCGTGAAGTCGGTAGCGGAGCTAGACGGCGCGACGATCTGCACGACCCAGGGCTCCGGTACCGAAAGCACGCTCGCCGGAACCATCAGACAACGTGGCTTCAAAAACACGAAGGTCCTCACTTTTGAGAACCTAGAGAAGCTGTTTGGCGCGCTCGAAGGTGGGCGTTGTAATGCGATGTCAACAGACAAGTCCGCGCTCGCTGCATGGCGAGGAAATTCGGCCAAGCCGGCCGACTACGTGATTCTGCCGGAGACCCTCGATAAGTCGCCGTTTGCCGGCTTCGTGGCCGCCAACAATTCCAGGTGGCGCAACCTGCTGCGCTGGGTGACGTACGCCCTTTTCCAGGCAGAAGAGTGGGACATTACGTCGGTGAATATCGCCGATAAACTGAAGGACGAGAATCCCTTCATCCAGAAGTTCCTCGGTGTGAAGGGCGGCTTCGGAAAGGACTTCGGAGTGGCCGACGATTTCATCGCGACGATGGTGAAGGCGGTCGGCAACTACGGCGAAATCTACGACCGAAATCTCGGACCAACGACGCCCTATTTCATCGACCGCGCCGGCACCCCCAACGCGTCCTGGACGAAGGGCGGAGCCGAATACTCGCCCCCCTGGAATTGAGTCAGGCCTCAGGCGCAAGCCTTCGGGCTTGCGCCTGTCCAAGGGATGCCAACCCCATGTCGATCCAAACGACGGACATACCCTTCTCCGGTCCACCTCGTCATCGGCTTCTGCTGCTGACCAGGCGCTATCTGCAGCAGGCCGCAATCGTCGGCGTCGCGGTCGCTCTGGTTGTCTGGTTCGGGTGTTCCGTCCGTCACGCGCTTGCGCAGAAGGGCATCCAGTTTTCCTTCGGCTATCTCTGGAATTCGGCGGGGATCAGTCTCAGTGAGGGCGTCGTGATAGCCTTCGAAAGCCTGCGCCCCATCCTCAGGCCGTTTTCCTCCACGGACACCAATGCGCAGGCTCTTCTCGCTGGCTTGGGCAACACGCTCAAGGTGACACTCTCCGCCATTCTTCTCAGCACCGCATTCGGGACCATCGTCGGGATCGGCCGCCTGTCGACGAACTGGCTCGTCCGAAATCTCTCTTTCGGGCTGGTGGAGTGCGTACGCAACACGCCGCTGCTCATTCAGATCGTGTTTTGGTATTTCGCGGTGGTCCTCCGCTTTCCGCCAGCCGACGCCGCTTCCAGCTGGTTTGGCGGCCTGATCGCGAGCCGCTCTGGAGTTTTCCTGCCGGGAATCGCCGTTTCGGACGTTGCCTCTCCCGTTTCGTGGAGCCTACTTGTTTGCGGCTTTGGGGCCGCGTTCGCAGCGCTGTTCGTAGGTCATAGAGCCACGAAGGCCGCGCTGTGTGCCGCTTCGGCCGCAGCTGTGACCGGATCCATCATCGTTGGCTTTCCACTTGCCCTCGACCTGCCGGTCGCGACGCGTTTCGGAGCGAACGGCGGAACGGTGCTGACGCCGGAAATGACCGCGATCCTTCTCGCCATCGTGGTGAATAGCTCGGCCTATGTCGCGGAAATCGTTCGTGGCGCGATTGATGCGCTGCCGAAGGGGCAATGGGAAGCCTCCGCGGCGCTCGGCCTGTCCAGGTCGCACACGCTGCGCGACATCATCCTTCCACAGGTCTTCCGGGTTGTCCTGCCCTCGTTCGCCAATCGCTACATCAGCCTGACCAAGGATACCTCTCTTGGCATCGCGATCGGGTATCCGGACCTCTTCAACGTCTCCGGCACGGTCTCAAACCAGACCGGGCGCAATCTGGAAGGCGTCATCATCGTGATGCTGACCTATCTCGTCTTGAGCTGGATCATCAGTGCCTGCATGAACTTGATCAATGCGCGAGCGAACGCGCGAGGAGGCTCGTGATGAACGTCGTCGCGCTGCGGTGGGTTCACCGCAACCTCTTCGCCAAACCGTTCGACGCGGTGCTATCTGTCTTCGTTATCCCGATCTCGGCATGGGTCATCTACGCTTTCGCAAAATGGGTGCTCGTCGATGCCCGCTGGCATGTGCTGACCGGCAGCATGCGGGTGCTGATGGTCGGCATCTATCCTGTTGACCAACTATGGCGCGCATGGTTCTCCGTGACCGTGCTTTCCGCGATGCTCGGCGCTGGTCTCGGTCTCTCCATGCAGCCGCCGCGACGTCTTCTGGCGGTTCTCGCCATTCTAGGCGCCGCCGCCGGAATTATTGCTTCCTTCAGCGTGGGAGCCGCGCATGGGGCGCTCATCACGGCCAGTGCCTGGATCGGCGTCGGCGTGTGGCAAGCGGTCTCCCTGTCCGTTCGAGCGCGGCGACTGGCTGCGCCGGCAATGTTGCTCGGTTTAGCGGCGATCTTCTTCGTCTTTTCGCCTCCGGGGCTGGAGACGTGGGGCGGGTTGCTGCTGAGCGTCATCCTGACGCTCACAACTTCGGTTCTGACGCTACCTTTTGGCATCCTCCTCGCATTCGGCCGTCAGAGCCGTATCGCGAGCCTGCGCGTGATCTGCACGGCCTATATCGAGATCATGCGGTCCGTCCCCCTGATCCTCGTAGTCTACTGGATCTGGATCGTGGTTCCACTTCTCGCGCCGAACACGTCAGTTCCAAGCCTTCTTCGTGGCATGGCGGGTTTTGCGCTGTTCTACGCCGCCTATGTCGCGGAGTACGTTCGCAGTGGACTGCAGGCACTTCCCAAAGGTCAGGTCGAAGCGGCTAATTCGCTTGGGATGAGCACCTGGACCATCAACGTCGACATTGTCCTTCCACAAGCCTTACGCGTGGTTGTTCCTGCGCTGGTCGGTCAGGTTCTGGACATTTTTAACGGAGCCACGCTGGTCTTCATCATCGGCCTTACAGATTTTCTACGCGCCGGTCAGATGATCCTTGCCGATCCGCAGAACAGCGGACGGATCTACGAGATCTACGTCTTCCTGCTCGCGGTTTATTTCACCGTCGGTGCGACGATCACCTACGCCTCGCGCCGGCTCGAAGCCTATCTCGCAAGGGGGGCGCGATGAGCGCTAACCAACAGCAGCCTTCGGTTGGGTCGACAGACAGCATCGTCACCCTTTCGCGTTTGAACAAATCCTTTGGCTTATTCCATGTACTCAAGGACGTCGATCTTGAGGTGGCGCGAGGCGAGGTCGTCGTCATCATCGGTGCGAGCGGATCAGGCAAATCCACGCTCATCCGGTGTGTCAACGGTCTGGAGATGTACCAAAGCGGCCGATTGCGGGTTGACGGCTTCGACATGCCGACTGAAGCCGACCGGGAGATCGGTGGAGAGAAGGAGCTCGCCAATATCCGCAAAGGGGTGGGCATGGTGTTCCAGCAGTTCAACCTTTTTCCGCATATGAGCGCGATCGACAACGTTGCGATCGCCCCCGTTCGCGTCCGTAAGAAAACGCCTGCCGAAGCCCGTGCAACAGGCTTGCGTCTGTTAGAGCGGGTGGGCTTGCGCGATCATGCCCACAAGTTTCCCGGGCAACTGTCGGGCGGCCAGCAGCAGCGCGTCGCGATTGCGCGATCGCTGGCGATGGAACCCCACATCATGCTGTTCGACGAACCGACATCCGCCCTCGACCCCGAGATGGTCGGAGAAGTCCTCGACGTCATGCGAGAACTTGCAAGAGAAGGCATGACGATGATGATTGTGACTCATGAGATGGGCTTTGCTCGCGAGGTCGCAGATCGGGTCGTCTACATCGATTACGGTCGGATTCTCGAGATCGGGACGCCGAGCGCGATTTTCGACCGTCCGTCACACGAGAGAACCCGTACCTTCCTGTCCCGTGTCTTGCGGCACTAGTGCGCGAAAAATGTTCGCGGCGGTGCCCGTCGAGCCTAACTGACCAAACCGAAAAGGTGACATAATGACGAGAGCGATGAACAAGAGATTGTCGACCCAACCGAACGACAGCGGCTGGCAAGGCATCTTCTCTGCCGATGCGGCACAACTCGGCGCCGATGTCGTTGAGCTAATTGGAGATGACCGCGCGCTCGAGGTGCGGTCGCTGAACCTGATCGCCTCCGTGTCCTATTGCCCGCTGGGACTTCGGCAGATTGAGGGGACCCATCTCGTCAATCGCGCTGCAATTGGCTTACCCGGCCGAAGAATTGTCGCGAATTGCGAACATCTTGACGCGATCGAGGTTCTCGCGACCGAGCGGGCCAAAGCCGTGTTCGCCGCCGAATACGCGAATGTACAGGCGCTCTCTTCGACCATTGCCAACGTAGCGGTGTTGCGCGCGGTTGTTCGAGAGGACGGGGCGCGGCTGCTGATGTTCGACGAGCTTGCGGGCGGCCACGTTAGCCATGGGGCAATGCGTCATATCACCGGCTCTAATCGCGAGGTCACATCCTTCGGCGTCACGCCGTCTGGCATGGTGGACCTCGATCACGCTCGGGACATGGCGCGCAAGACGCGACCGCATATCCTGATTGCCGGTCCATCGTCCTATCCTCGGGAAATCGACTTTGCGGCCTTGCGCGCCATCGCCGATGAAGTGGGCGCGCTCCTGTTCACTGACATCGCGCACGTGGCGGGGCTGATTGCGGCCGGCCTGCACGCTAATCCGGTTCCTTTTTCGGACGTTTCGACGACCTCGACGCAGAAGACGCTCTGCGGACCGCGGAATGGCGCATTCGTCTTCGCCAAGAATCGCTTCGGCGCCGAAATCGACGCCGCGATATTCCCTGGCCTGCAGGGGCCGGCAGCGGCGAATCTGATCGCCGCCAGGGCCGTTCAGATGGAGATGATCACCCGCCCGGCCTTCGCCGAACTCATGCGTAACGTCCTTGCGAATGCGAAGGCTCTGGCGGCGGGCCTCGAAGAGGGCGGGGTGGTCCTATACACCGGCGGCACCGACTCGCACATGGTCATGGCGTTTACCGGCGAGCTCTGGACGCAAGCGGAACTGGTCGCGAAGCTCGGCGAGTATGGCATCCTGGGAAATGCCATGCGGGCGCCTGACCGCTCAGGAAAACCACGCACGGCCTTCCGTCTCGGAACCGTGGGCCTGACGATTCGCGGCCTCGGCATGGATGATTTTTCGCAGATCGGCCAAGAGCTGGCATTGATCTTTGCCGCCGGACCAGGCGCCCCGCTGGATCGGGCGCGTCTCGAGACGCTGCGGCAGCTCGCCGCCACTCACCCCGTTCCTTCCTTCATCGACTGACACAGTGCGCTGACCGCTATCCCGGCGCGGGAGCAATAGATCTGAGTATCGCCGCAACCGACAAATCTGACGTCTCCGGCTCTTTTGATCCCGAGGGCAGCCGCCTTCTCAGCCAAGGCTGGGACCTGGCGGGCCGGGAGGCGTCGGTGTTCGACGTTCTGTCGCTCGACCTCGGCTCCATGTCGTACGCTAGGGACCTCATGGCAGCAGTGCTTGCCAACGCCGTTCAGGAACCTCAGGCGAGGCGGGCTGTCCTGACGACTGCAACGGAAGTGTTCCGACGAGATCCCGACGTGCCGCGCGCGTCGATGATCGACGTCGCGGTCACGACGGTGCGAAATTTCGAGCCGGGCGGAGAAATTGAGACCCTGTTGTTCTCAAGAGGCATTCACGCCGTCCTCGCGCATAGGGTGGCACATGCGCTCTGGCGTGGAGGTAGAAAAGAGCTCGCACTAGCAACGAAGACGATCTTCGGTCAAGCCTTCGCGACCGACATTCATCCCGGAGCGGTATTCGGCCGCGGAGTCTGGCTGGATCACGGTCTGGGTTTCGTTGTCGGGGAGACTGCGGAGATTGAGGACGATGTCAGCATCTGGCATGGCGTCACGCCCGGCAGCACCCTGAAGGATAGCAGCGACCGCCGCCATCCCCGCTTGCGGCGTGGATGCACGATCGGCGCCGGCACGATCATCCTGGGCGGAATCGATATCGGCGAGGGAAGCGTCGTCGCGGCCGGTTCGATCGTTCTGACCCCCGTTGCGCCTGGAACGACCGTCGCTGGGGTTCCTGCCCGCCAGAAACCTCGTTCCACCACGTCGTTCTCGGGCTTTTGAGCAGGTCCCCATCCGGAGCTATCATGACCGCCTTCTGGCATCGACCATCCTCTTTTGCTCGTCCGTGATCTGGCCTCGACGTCAGACCGTTGTGCAGCGCTTGGCTTCGCACCACGCCCCCTCGGCAGGCATCCATGGGGGACGTGCATGCAGCTCGTTCAGTTCGATGGTTGCTCTATCGAACTTATGAGCCTTTATGACGAGACCTTGATCGATCAACATGCGGTCGATGGATTCAGCTTCGGCCGCTACATCCGTGATCAGTTAGTCGTCGGTTAAGAAGCCGATTTGAGTGGTGTGCGGTGGCTGGTGACTGAGAAGAAGGCAGCCAGGAAGAGGTACCAAAGAGCCCTTAGCCAGGCGAGGATGCGGCGGAAGTTGTAACCGACGGCGGAGAGGATGACGTTGGCGGTATCGCCGGCGCGGCCTTTGAGGTAGCAGCGGCCGAGGTGTCCGTCAGCCTTCAAATGGCCGATCACGGGCTCGATAGCGGAGCGGCGCCGCAGCTGGCGCTTGATAGTGCCGAAGACGCCGCGCTTCTGGCCGGAGATGAAGACGCGGCGCGGGTTCTGTGCGTCATGGCCGCGGTATCCCTTG
>NZ_AUGA01000123.1:0-9629 GCF_000426785.1 Bradyrhizobium sp. th-b2 | reverse complement strand
AAAAATGACAGCTCCTGCGAAAAAATGCCCGGTCCCGATCAAGTAGCCGCTCAAAGGTTTTGCTGGCTCAAGGATGATGATCGGTACCAAAAAAAGGACAAGCGAAGGATACGGCGGCAACGAAGCAACCCAAAGCCGCGCGCGTTGCAGCAGCCTCTGTCTGGCCATCCAAACGGTGATCGGCCGTGTGACATAGGAAAAGACGGCGTCCGCGACGAAGTAGATGAACGCGACCATGAAAATCGGTGTGTTCCAAGCGCGGGTCATGACACCTCCGGCGGGTCAAAGCGGGCCTGGAGGATGTGTTCCTGGAAGCCGGCTAGAAAATTGGGGAACCGGGCGCAAGTCCTTGGGGGTGTTGAGCGAAGCCACCAAACAGACCATCGCGCGCATTAGGCACTTAGCAGTCGTTCCGCCACGTTGAACGGCGCCAAGCCCCGGCTTCCCCTTCGACCCGCAGCTGAGCCCTAGCGACAAATTGTGCATGGGACGGAGAGGCGGCCGCTCCGACGGTCATTCCCTTGGTTGCAGGGACCGTACTTCGAGCGTCGTCGGGGGCACTCGAAAACTCGGTCATCGTGACCTCCTCCAGGAATGAGGATGGTCATTCTCAATCGAGCAACCTTCCAAAACTATCGGCTTGTGATCACGCAATTGCGCAGCGTTAAAATAAGCAGACAGACCAAAGAGCAGATGTACAGCGGGGCGAGATGAATGCAGTCGCTGCACGCGCTGGAAGACTTCAAAGCTGCAATTTAGGCGCATCTATCCTGCGATCGGTCCAAATAATAATCCGGGGCCTGTTAGCGGTTTTACGTGCCGAAACGTCGTCCATGTAGCGGCCTGCTTGCGTTGTTTAGTCAAATCATTCGCCCCGGGAAATACGAGCCTTCTCATGGCCGTTGGAACCAGCAAAACTATTAATCCGCTCAGCGAAACTCCCGGATTGGATGATCGTACATGTTGTGGGCAGTGCGTGTTCTTCCGTTTTGGAGTTTTAGTCATGCATAAACTGCTGCCTCTGATGTCGGCATTGCTGCTCGTGCCAACCTCTGCGCCGGCGGCGCCGCTCGATTCTCCCGGTACCGTCTATATCGATGGATTGCCATGCAACCTTGCTTGCCAGGCTTACATGGCATGGTCTCGTCAGCTTCTTTCCCAGCCAGTTCCTATCACGCAGAAATCGGTAAACTCAGACACTAAGTCCAAGGCCCAAGAAAGCTCACGAGCCAAAGTCGCGCCCAAATCGTCTCGCATCGCCAAAAGAACTGCGCCAGCGCTCGCGCCAATGCCGACTGCTGGTGCCGCTCCAACGGCCACTAACGGGGCGCCGCCAGGTTCTCATCCCAGCGACACTGGAGATATCACGTCGTCATCGCTTGCAACGGCCAAAGCAGGTCAAGACATTCCGTCCGAGAACGAGAAGGTGTTGTCTCCCTCGGCTATCGCGGAGACAGCGACTGTCCCTGCCGAAGAACCGGCAAAAGAGTCTGCTAATAAAGCGACCGCGAACAAAAATGATCAACCCATGAGTTCGACCGAACCTCAGGGATATAGCGACAATTACGTCGCGATTCTGTTGGTTCAACCTGAAATCAAAACGGTATCCGATCTTAGAAACAATATCATTGCGATCGACGACACGCCGTCGAATTATTCCGTCGAGGAAGTGAGGAGTGCGATCGTAGCAGCGGCAGGTGTCGACATTCAGATGAGTGAAGAAAGCAAAATGGCGGTAATTCGCGTGGTAGACGGAGACGTGCGAGCCGCTGTGGTCACGATACTCAATGAAACTGCAGCTGAGGCATGGAGAGCCAAATTTCCAGGGTTTAATGTCTTCCGAATATCGCTGCCACCCGCAGCGGAGAAGGCAAAACGAGGATAAGCCAGTCGCAATATTAACTGCCGCTCTGCAGGCCTAAGGATAGACCGCGACCTAGCCCGACAAGCTAGCGCTCGTCGAGCCAGTATTTGGCCTAGCAACTCGCCTCCCTGAGCGGCTGTTCAGCCGAAGTGACTTGCAGCAAAGAAAAGGCCGCCCGAAAGCGGCCAAATCTCAGTCATCTCGATTGCTTACTTTTTGAGGGCGTCCGCGGCATTCCGCGCCGCATCCTTCATATCTCCCGCTGCGTTGTGGACGGAGCCCTTGGCCTTATCAATCTTGCCCTCGGCTTCCAAATCCTTGTCGCCGCTGAGCTTGCCAGCGCCTTCTTTGATGGCGCCTTTTACCTTGTCGGCTGCACCCTTCACATGTTCGCGATCCATGATCGTGTTCCTCTTGTCTAGGATACGGGCCAACGAAAGTGTTGTGCAGCAGTTCCTACGAGAATATGCGTCTGTCTTGCGCAGGGTGACTTCTCAGTTCTGGCCTATCGCGCCAGCCAGCGCGGTGCAACGACATCTCCGAAGCTGAAGGCGGACCGGAAGTAGCTGGCTGACTTTATAAAAGACGCGATTGACCCTATCCGTTCAGGCTTTCGAATATTCGGGCGTAATCAGCTTTTCCAGAGGCGCGCTGAGCGTGCAGACCAAGCCATCCGGTTTGAAGTTTAGTACCACTTCGCCCCCGAAATCGTTCTTCAACAGTCTTTCGATCAAGCGCGTTCCGAACCCTCTTTTCGACTGCTCGGGCTCGACGACGCGAGGTCCGCCCTTCTCAACCCATTCGAACTGAAAGCTGGAATTTGATGCGCTAGCGTTTGTCTTCCACAGAATCGTCACTTTGCCTTCACTGCTGGAAAGCGCGCCGTATTTCGCGGCGTTCGTAGCAAGTTCGTGTATCGCAAGTGCGATTGCCAAGGCAGGTTTTGGCGGCAAGAGCATTTCGGGCCCGCTGACATCAATGCGGTCTTGACTGGGTCGATGAGGGGCTAGGGCTCCCTCGATTACGTCCTTGATCGGCGCACTGGTCCAACTCGTTTGAACCAGAATATCGTGCGCATGGCTCAGCGTAATAAGCCGCGCCGTGAATGCTTCTCGGGCCGCCTCCATGTCGTTGCCGCGAATAGTCTGATTTGCGATAGCCGCCACCATCGCGAGAGAGTTTTTGATGCGGTGTTGCAATTCGGCGGTTAGGAACTTCTGTTGCTCTTGGAATTCGGCAAGTTCGGTAATGTCCCGCGAGATTGAAAGAATTTGCGATGGTTTCCCATCTTCGCCGATAATGGGCGACACATGAACTTCCCAAAATCTCGGATTTCCTTTTGCTGTGTTCGCCGCTCCCCTGAACCGGGCGGTGCCACCTGCTTTCGCGGTCTCGACCGCGGCCCGTGCATCCGCGTTTCCAGCGCCAGCCCAGAAGTCAGGCCAGGGACAGCCTTTAAGCTTCCCGAAGTCCTCGACTTCCATTACCCGCTTGCCGCCCTCGCTCATGAACTGCAAATGGCCGTCCAAGTCCAAAATCTTGATGCAGTCGCCGCTGCCCTCGAGGACACCGCGCAGAAGATCATCATTGTCAGCCAAGCCAGCGCCAGCCGCGCGTAACTCTGCTTTTAGCGCTCTGACGGGCGAGGTGGGTCGTTTTGACATCGGGACTAGACGCTACTTCCTTGGTTTGCTTCGGGACATTGAGCACGGGAACATTTCACCAGCTATTGCAATCGGCTCTGAAGCAGTTGGTTCCGGGCCCGACACTCCTATAAGGAGTCGCTGGTCACCTCGCGCAACATGCTAACGATTTCTCGCGCGCTGTACGGTTTTCGAAGAAAGCGGCTGCCAGAGGGTAGATCGTCAGCGCCCAGGTTCGCTCTCCCAGATGTCGCAACGATCTTAATGGGCGGCCATCGACCCCTAACGGCCGCGGCCAACTTCAGACCGTCCATGGAACCAGGCATATGGACATCCGTGAAAATAACTGTGATGTCGGGGCGGTGCTCAAGAATTTCGATAGCCTCGTCAGCGTCTTTCGCCTCGACGACTTCGAAGCCGCCGGATCTGATCATATCCGTCGCATCCATGCGGATGAGGAATTCGTCCTCGACAATCAGGACCACGGTTGGTCGCTTCTGGGAATACGCCAAATCAAGTACTACTCCTGAGCAATGAAGCGTTGGCGGGATCATTGGTTCCTCACCGCGCCCCTCTTAAACGGCGGGGACGTCACGGCGCTCTGACTTCGGCGTTTGACCCAGAGCGGACGTGAGACGGTCAATCTCACTGCCTGCTAATGACCCGAAGCGATTCTTGTTCGCTAGGCGGCGACGTTTCCGGCTAATATCACCTAGTCAGAAAGAGATTGAATTCGTCGAAGAAGCGAGCGCTGGCAGGTTCGTGCTTCAGAAAGAGGTGGTTTCGCCCGGGAAGTGCAACAAAATGAGCCCCAGGGATTGCGGCCGCCATTTGACGGCCCGCATCGATGGGAGCCATAAGATCTCCGCGTACATGCATGACGAGAGTTGGAACGCGCACCTGCGGAAGCAATTCGCGCACATCGAAGTCCGCTACGACTTCAAAGTATCGAGCTGCGCATTCGGGTGATGTGGTCTTCCGTTGAAGATCATTGAACCAATCAGCCTGTTCCTTTGTGCCTTCGGGAATGAACTGCGACGTGAACATTTGACGGAATGCCGGATCATCCATGCCCCAGCCAAGGCGGATCAAGGTCCCCATCGCTTTCCGCTTCTCAAGCTCCTCCGGCGATCGCTTGTTGCGGCCCAATGCAAAACCGCCATATAGGATCAGGTGAGAAAGGCGCTCTGGATGTCGAACAGCGTAAGCGATGGATATCGCACAGCCTTGGGAGACGCCAACAAGCGGAAAACGCTTAATCCCAAGGGTATCGACTACGGTTTCTAAATCACTGACCCATGCATCCAGAGAAAGCTCATCGACATCCCAGTCGGACAGGCCGTTGCCTCGAGCGTCGTATCGAGCCAGCGAATGATTTCTCGCCAATCCCTCCAGCACATGATGCCAGATTGGACTTTCCCAGTCGTATTCAAGGTGATTCATCCAGTTCGCCGCTTTAACTAAGGGGGGACCATGCCCTACGGTTGCATAGGCAAGTCGTACGCCATCGGGTGCTCGGCAATATTTGATTTCCTGCGTCATGCTGACTGAACTGAAGTTGACCGAATAGACCTCGACGGGCTTCGCGATATTTTTTAGGTTTCGAAGTCCCAGCTTCGCGCAGGTGAACGAGAGTTTTTCGAGCAAGTGATCGTGCGCTTGGCGCGAAATGTAGATTCCACCCGGTTCGGCTATACTTTCAAGCCGCGCGGCAATGTTCACGCCATCGCCGTAAATATCATCGTCGTCGCTGATGATGTCGCCGAGGTTTATACCAATTCGAAACTCGATCCGCTTGTCGACGCTTGCCGTTGCGTTCCGCTCGCTCATCCCGCGTTGGACCTCAACGGCGCATCGGACTGCGTCAACCACGGATGCAAATTCAACCAGCATGCCGTCCCCCGTGGTCTTGACAATACGTCCCCGATGTTCCTCGATTTTGGGATCGACTAGCGCTTTCCGGTGCCCCTTCAATAGCGCGAGCGTGCCTTCCTCGTCGACGCCCATGAGACGGCTGTAGCCAGCCACGTCGGCAGCTAAAATTGCTGCGAGTCTACGCTCCATGATATGTCCTCCAATAGCAGTCCTCTAATTTCATAAGCCGTTGAAAATGTCCTTCTTCCGCTCCGAAGCAGAGGCTCCATGGCGAAGAACTCCGCTACGCCGTGCCAAACTTCGATGCATCAAACGCGACATGGGCCGTTCGCTTTCAAAAGATAGGGCGGACCAACCTCTACTGATCCGCAATTGTAACCTTCGAGTCACTCAATGTCAGCAGGTCGGTCCCCGGCCATAACCGACGCACCACCAGTTCTAACCGATGCCGCCTTATGGCCCTTGGCAGGACTTCAGGACCTTGTTTGGACTTAAGAGGAACCGTTACTCAAGCTAACTATTGGTCCGTTGCGACTTCATTCTGGAACGGTGCAACATGGACAAGGATCGGATCGTCGGCCCGGCGAAGGATTTTGCCGGTAGGGTCGAGAGCGCTGTCGGCAACATCCCTGGCGACCCGAAAACGGAGGCAGCGGGCCAACTCCGCGATGGGAAGGGCACTGCGCAGAACCTGTACGGCCAGGCTAAAGACGCGGCGCGCCAAGCCTCAGACGCCGCCGTCGGCTATGCGAAGGACACTTACGAAAATAGCGGCGATGCATTCCGCGACGGCACGCAGGCAATTGCGAATAAAGTGGAGGAAAATCCACTTGGCGCGATGCTGGTCGCAAGCGCGGTAGGCTTTGCGCTTGGCCTGTTGTTGACGCGACAGCCACAGCGCTCGCCGCCTCGGACGCGCTATCTCGGCTAGATAACCCAGACAAACCGGCGCACCATCTAGCGCCTTGGGATACAGACCATGAGCGATGATGATAGCCCGAAGCCACCTTATATCTACGACGGCTTGGATCCCGTTCCAGAGACGAAATCCACGTTCGCCGAAGTTTCAGAGGTCGTGAAAGATACTGCCAACCGAGTGAGTGGCGCGATAGAGGCTGGTCGTCGCCCGGGAATGCCGTTGAGTATACTAAGTAATATCGCCCGCGAAGCGCCCCTTGGTTCGCTGTTGATTGCTTTCTTGATTGGAGTTGCTGTAGCCCGGCGTCGATAAGCGTGCTCCGATTTGAGGTGTTTGCATGCGTGCGACTATCTCGACGTGAGCACAAGCAGGGTCTACCGTTCTAAAAGCGAGTTGCAGCTTCGACGTAGGGTGGGAATTGATTCACGTTGGTCTCTGTGACGTCATCGCTTTCGTCACTCAGCTTGTCAGTAGATACTGAAAAACGTTCGAGTTGAGCGAAACCATAGGCGGTTCAAATCGCGACATCGCCGGCGTTGCTGCCTCACGCAATCACAATCCGACCGATACGAGGATGATTGTGACGGGGGTCGAATGTGTACGATTGACCACCCAGAAAAGCTTCTCACTAGACACTGAAATCAATCGGAGCGGAATGGCGTCGAACTCCGATGTCTCCTCATAGCCGGTGCCACAACGAGCGGGATGTTTATGCAGCGGCAAAGCGTGGGCCAAAGCTCGGCAGGCCCCGATTCTTCCTCGCGGCCCTCGGCTGCCGGTCAATCGCGTCGCGAAAGCCTTTCAAATCCCCGATAAGAGAATGTCGACGCTCCGCATGTGGATTGGAACGGGTTTGATCGCGCTCAAAACCGCGCGTCGGATCCTGCGTCAGAGTGTCCGGCATCGCCCACGCAGCAGAACGCCAGTCTGAAGCGAGCGACAAACTATCCCTTGAAATTGCCCGAACGGGACACATTTACCATCCAGTGGGCATCCATATGGATGGTTGAGGTATATTATGCCGAGTAACGTCCGCGACTTGCGACCCAGGATACCTGACACGGAGAAAATCACGGTCAATCTTGGCTATGTCGATCTTGGCCACGTCGATCTGATGGTGCGGGAAGGGTTCTATTCGAACCGGACCGATTTCATACGGACAGCGATCCGCAACCAACTCGAGCGACACGCGGACGTCCTGAGGCAATCAACGGTTCGGAAGAATCTGGACTTGGGGCTTAGGAATTTCAGCCGCGAAGATCTCGAAGCGGCGCAGCGCGCTGGTGAGACGCTCCATATCAACGTGCTTGGCTTGGCGACTATCGCCGAGAACGTCACGCCCGAACTCGCCCGCGCCACGATTGCTTCAGTTTCGGTGTTGGGGGCTTTCCATGCCACTCCAGCGGTCAAGGCCGCGCTCGTCGACAGAATAAGGTGATGAGATGCTAAATCAGCAAATAATTCGCGAGGCGACGCGTCTCACACGTGCGGGCCAACTGGTCGAGGCTACCGCGCTGCTGCAGCGTATGCTTGGCGACGAGAGCGCCCCACAACCGCTCAGCAGCGCCGCCCATGCCACACCCACCAGGCTCGAACCGCCAACCATCGAGTTGAATGCCAACGTCGTCGAGGAGCGCGACAGCGGACCCACGCAGGCTTACCCGGGTGTTCCGCGAGCCAATAGCCGGGCGCGCTTCGACAGCATAAAAGAACCATTGCGGCTTCGTCTGCGGGAGCCCGCCGGGCGTGCTCCGCGATCCGCGTGGGATATCGCGCCCAATGGCGCAAGCTTCATCGAAGGCACGTTCAAAAGCGCCGAGGGAAGCCGGACCTACAAACTGTTCATCCCAAGCCGTTATGAAGGACAGGCAACTCCCCTGGTGGTGATGCTTCACGGCTGTACCCAGTCGCCCGAGGATTTCGCGACCGGCACGAGGATGAATTTCCTGGCGGAAGAGCAGAATTGCTTCGTGGTCTATCCGGAGCAGTCCAGTGGGGCCAATCAGTCGAAATGCTGGAACTGGTTTCGTACAGGCGACCAACGGCGGGGCGGCGGCGAACCTTCGCTGATCGCCGGTATTACCCGCCAAATCATGCGGGACTATTCAATTGACCCGAAGCGCGTTTACGTTGGGGGGTTGTCCGCTGGCGGGGCCGCTGCCGCTGTCATGGGAGCGACGCACGCCGACTTGTACGCGGCAGTCGGGATACATTCCGGTCTTGCCTGCGGAGCCGCCAGCGATCTTCCCTCCGCGTTCCTCGCCATGCGGCAGGGAGGGAGGGCGGAAGCAACAACGGATGATGGACTTTCTGTACCGACCATCGTTTTTCATGGCGATCGCGACGCCACAGTACACCCGATCAATGGTGACCGAATTCTACAACAGGCAACCAAGGCCACCAATCTCACAACGAACGTGATTCGTGGAAGAGTGCCCAATGGGCATGGTTATACCCGCACTATCCTTACCGATGCGGTCGGACGGACAATTGCTGAGCATTGGAACGTTCACGGTAGCGGGCACGCCTGGTCGGGAGGGAGCCCCGCCGGCTCCCACACCGATCCTCGAGGACCTGACGCCACGAGGGAAATGCTGCGTTTCTTCCTGGAGCATTCACTCGCGGGTTAGCGGGATTCACTCGGGCGTTGGTGACGATTGCGTTCGATTAACCAAGTGACATCGTGAATGTGAAGCGGTTTCCGCCAGCGTCGATGTCATGCTAAGAGCGCAGTCATCCGCTTCCGCGATTTGGGAAGTGATATAAAGGCCCAGCCCGAGTCCCAGTCTGCTCGCGCGGGCTGACGCGGGTGATGTCGTACGAGATGGACGGCGCGAAGCGCGCTGGCAAACTTGCGATCGTGCTGGAGGAGCCGCTGCCGGTCCATATTGTCCACGCGCCGCGGAAGCTGGTACCGATCAAGCAGCGTGCATTGTTGAATTGGATGACGCCGCGCCTGAAAGCGCGCCTTGCGATGACCTAGAGCATTTTCCGACCGGAATGAATCGGGTGGGGATTCCCAAAACGGCGCGAGTCAGATTCAAGCTGCATGCTGGCGAGGGAGGCCAGCATGTATGGCCAGGGCGCTTTCGGTTGATCTTCGTCAAAGGGTTATAGCCGCGATTGACGGTGGCATGTCCTGTCGACAGGCTGCTGAGCGCTTTGGTGTCAGCGCGGCCAGTGCGATCCGCTGGCGCGGTCGCCTCAAGGAAGTTGGCGACATCGTTCCTAAACGCCAGGGCGGTGACCGCAAATCGCAGCGCATCGAAGCGCATTCGCAATTGATTCTGGAGGCAGTGACAGCGAAGCCGGATATCACGCTCGCCGA
>NZ_AUGA01000122.1:0-10077 GCF_000426785.1 Bradyrhizobium sp. th-b2 | reverse complement strand
TGTCACTGCCTCCAGAATCAATTGCGAATGCGCTTCGATGCGCTGCGATTTGCGGTCACCGCCCTGGCGTTTAGGAACGATGTCGCCAACTTCCTTGAGGCGACCGCGCCAGCGGATCGCACTGGCCGCGCTGACACCAAAGCGCTCAGCAGCCTGTCGACAGGACATGCCACCGTCAATCGCGGCTATAACCCTTTGACGAAGATCAACCGAAAGCGCCCTGGCCATACATGCTGGCCTCCCTCGCCAGCATGCAGCTTGAATCTGACTCGCGCCGTTTTGGGAATCCCCACCCGATTCATTCCGGTCGGAAAATGCTCTAGCCGCGCCGACCACACCACCAAGCGCGCCGATTCCGAGCACCACGCCGACGATCCGGCTGTCGAATCCGAGATCCTTGGTCAGATGCAACAGAAAGGCTGCAGAATATGCGGTATGGCAAAAGATGAACGTGGCGGTGGCTAAAGTGACCGCCCTCAAGATCGGATTGCCGAACACGCCCGCCAGCCCCTCAGCCACTTGGCAGAGTACCGCGCACGAGGCGGCTGTTGAGCGCCCAGCGGACCGCATCGGCACCAGCAACAGCAACGCGGCGGCAAGCAGAAACGAGACAGAGTCTGCCAGGATCGCGGTCGGTGCGGAGAGCGCGTTGACGAGCCAGCCGGCCAGGAATGGACCTGCCGCCATCGCGATCGCCTGGCTGAGCTCCAATGAACTCTGCGCCCGCACCAGCCGGGAGCGGTCTACCACTATCGGTATGCACGCCAGATATGCCAGGTCGGCGATCACCGCGACACCCCCAACCAGCAGGCTGGTCGCGTATAGCTGGACCATTCCAAGATGTCCAAGGCCCACGGACAACGGAATCGTCGCCAGTGTTGCCGCCATCACGACGTTGGCGGTCAAAAGGATTCGTCGGTGCGGGAGACGGTCCACGATGACTCCGGCGAATAGGCTCAGCATCAGACACGGCGCCCGACTGCAGGCCAGCAGCACCCCCGTCTGCGCCGGTCCCGCGTCCAGGAGGGTGATTGCGGTCAGCGGTAGCGCCAGCATGGTGACGTTGGAGCCCAGCAGCGAAATGGTCTGGCCGACCAGCAGCGCAAGATAGCTGCGCGGCAACCCGCCAATCACGGCGGAACAGTTTCGGCGACTCACGCGTCGCCAGACGGGCTTGCAAGCGGCAAATAGCCGAGGCGGAACAGCTCACTTCCGGCGATCTGCTCGAACTTCGCAATCTGGGCTCGCGTCAGATCCTTGGTGTAACGACCCACCCGGCCTTGGTGCAGCGGCTTTCCCGCAGCCTCGGCCGCCGGGTGGCCGTGCGGTTGTTCGAACAATGCGTGCTCGTATTCGGCGTGACGCAGCACGGCCTCGTCCCAAGGCAAGCCGAGATGGTCCAGGATTCGGGTCAGCGTGGGCCGAGGACTGCCCACAAGATCCTCGTAACGCACCTCCAGATAGCGACCGGGCGGCGCGATCTGATGCGGCCGGGATACCACGTCAAACCAGCCGCACGCGGCCTCGGCCACAGTCCGGTACCCCCAATCAGGAACGGTTTTCAGATGCGAGGCAGCAACGTCGCGCCCGTCGCGCACGATATGCACGAAATGCGCGTGCGGCCATAGCCGGGCGAAGTCGTCGATCTGGGCGATCTTGCGCTGCAGTTTCAATCCCCAGCGCCGAGCGCCGCTGCGCGTCCTGCGCAACTCGCCCATCTCGTTGATTAGCTTGCATCGGTCGGCGAGTGAAACAATGTCGCTGCCCAAATCGAGCATGACCTTGCTGACGAGCTCGCGCAGGTCATTGACGTCCAGACCGAACCGGCGGCATTGCACCACAAAATGCACGCCGTCGTACCAGAACGGATCGATCGCGCTCTTGGTCGTGCCCGTGACCCGCGGATCTCCAGCGGCAAGCAGGTCCGTCGCATGTAGAATGTGCGGGCCGAGATTGGGCGGCTCAAGGAAGTCGATCTCCGGCCCGGCTACCAGATCAAGATGCGAGTCAAGCACCACGCTCAACAAGGTCGTGCCCGACCGGTTCTCGCCGCCGAGCAGCACGGGGGATGTGGAAAATGGATCGGGCTGCGGCATGTGAGTATCCTCTGTTGGAAATCCGTTCTCATTCATGGGCTGGTGCAGTGAACCAGCGCCGAACTGCCTCAGGGCTCGCAACGAAGTGATCACCGGCAAACCGTATGGCGGCTGCAAGTCGATCCCGCTCGCCATTGCTGCTGTCCACCCGCGACTGCGCAGCCGGCAAGGCCTCTGCAGCTGCTTCAATAGCCGCCTGCACGTCGGCGTTCGACACCGCCGCGGACGGCATGAAGCGGCCGCCATATTGCATGAGGAAGCCTCGCGCCCACATCTGCTGGAAGAACGCCTGACCAAGCTCCGCGTCGGCAAAAACGACGTCGAACATGGTCGGCCATGCGAACGACCATGCTGCGACTTGCCGGCTCGCGAAGACCGCATTGAGTCCCTTGATCAGTTGCTCGCCAACCTCGCGCATCCGGGCCAGCGCGGTCCCGTCGCGTAGCGCGTCCAACGTACTCAGCGCGGCCGCGAATGGAGTGACCTCGCGCTGATAGGTGTTGCCCATGTAGGTCTTTTCGCCGGAACTGAGGACATCCGCCCGACCCGCGACCGCGGACAATGCCATTCCGTTCGCCAGTCCTTTGCTCAGCGTAATCAGATCAGGCGTGAGGCCGACCGCCATGTGGTAGCCACCGAAGGCGTAGCGGAATCCGGTCATCACTTCATCGACAATGAGCAAGGCGCCATGCCGATGCACCTGCCTCTGCAGCTCCTTATGGTATTCGGGCGGGAAGAAGTTGACCTCCGGCGTGATGATCACTGCCGCAACGCGCTCGACGCTGGCGAGCTCGTCGAGCAAGTCGAGGTCATAGCGGAAGTCCACGCTGTCCCGGTCGCGGTTAGGCAGCCCCATATCCGGTCGGTCCTGCAACTGCCAGTCGTGCCAGCCGTGATATCCGCTGGTGAGCACACGGTTCACGCCCGTGAACGCGCGGGCAAGGCGAACCGCAGCACTGGTAGCGCATGAGCCGGTGCGGAAGAACACCGCGCGTTCCGCGATCGGGAATATCTCAGCCAGCCGTTCGGCCAGTTCGATCCGGTGCACAGATAGCGGCCCGGGGAGGATGCCGCCGGTCCGGCGCATCTCAGCGGCGGCGTGCGCAACGACCGGCTCGTATCCGGCTCCTAGCGGCGCGGCCCCGCTACAGGACGTGAAATCGACATATTGCTTTTCATTGATATCCCACGCATGCGCGCCGGACGCGCGGGCCATCACGACCGGAAAGCGCCTGTTGAGATCCCATCTTTCCGAGGCGGTGACGCGGAGGGCGCGGCGCAGTGCGGATTTCGGCCCGTCGGTCGCGGCCACGGTACGACTAGGTATGTTGGTCGACAAGACCGGTCTCCGTTTGATGATCCACGCTCGTTAGATCAGCTGCGTGACTATTCTTCGAGCGATCCGCAGCGCGTTCGCCTGGATCGTGAAGGTCGGGTTGACGCCTCCCGCATAGGGGAAGAAGCCCCCATCCGCGACGTAGAGGTTGTCAATGTCGTGTACCCGGCCCCAGCGGTCGACCACCGATTGTGCCGGGTCGATCCCGGCCCGACAGCCGCCATGCAGATGCCCGCTGCCGAACTGATAGCCGGAATCTTGGTAATCGACCTTTTCCACGCCGGCCTCGGCCAGCAAGCTCGACGCGCGTCGTGACAGATAGCCTAATCGGCGTTTGTCCAGCGGATGGGTCGAGTAATCGAGAATGATCTTCTCTAAACCCAGCCGGTCCCGACTGGCGGCCAATCGGACGGCATTGTTGCGCATGGGCTGGTCGGCCGCCAGGAAATGCAGCCGTACGTTTGTCTCTCCGTGGTGGCCCGTGGGCTGAGCTCCACTGGCTTCGTAGATCATTCCGCCCAGTCCCGACGGCACCTCGTCGTCCAGGTAGTGATCGGATATCGCGACGGTGGAAAATGGGCCGCCAGAGGGGGGCGTGGAGAGCTGATCTATCCTGGTGCTGCCCGACACGTAGCCGCTGATCTTAAACGAGATGCCACCGCCGACCATACCAGAGGCATTGCCGATGCCGTTCGGCGCTGCCCGCTGCCTCGAACGGAGCAGCAGGGCCGCGGACTGCACTGCGTTGCCGGCGAGCACCACGCAGCGGGCGCGAACCCGGGCGCGTCGTCTGCTTAGCGTGTCGAGCCATTCTACCGAGTCCGCGCGGCTGACACTGGCCAGATCGATACTTACTGCCCTGCTGCCCGGAGCGACCGTCAGTGCGCCAGGCGGCAGGGTGACATCTGTGAATGGCGAGCGCGCATCGGCTCGCGCGCCGGTTGGGCACAGATGTTCGTTACAGGGACCGTCGCAATGACAGGCTGGCCGGTTGCGATATGGCAGTGAGTTGATTGCCAATGGGGTGGGGAACGGCAGCCGGCCCAGGCGCTTGGCCGCATCGGCAATCAACCGTCCCTGCGTGCTGTACTCATGGGGCGGCAGAATGGGAGGATCGCTCGGCGGCTCGAGCCGGTCCGCGCCGGCCAGACGGGCCACTCCCGTCCGCCGTTCGAGTTCCTCATAGAAAGGGCGCAGTTCGGCGTAGTCGATCGGCCAGGCCGGGTCGAGTGCGTCTCCAGCGGTATGCGCTCGTGCGTCAAAATCGATGATGCGATAACGGAAGGCTATTCCGGCATACAAAGTCATTCCACCGCCGAGCGCACAGACGGTCCACGGACGACCGAACGGAGTCAACGTACCTGCCGCAGACCGAACCAACTCGGTATCCATGCGACTTTGGACGCTCGCCAGCGAGGCGTCGGGAGGAAGCGCCTGACCTGCCTCAAGGAGGAGCACTCGCAAACCGCTTTGGGCGATCTCGTAGGCGACCATCGAGCCGCTGGCGCCGCTCCCGATCACGCATACATCAACGGCATCGGCCGTCATTGTCTCACCCTCTGCCAATAGGCCGGCGATACGCAATCCCGACCTATTCAATATTCGGCAACTGCCGTGACAGCTGCCATCGTCAGCGTTGAACGTACGCTAGGTCTCCGCGACCGCCACAGACTACCGGTGTGGCTTCGCCCGTTTGCCAAAGGATCGTCGCGAACACCTCGGCATCGTACAATGTGACGCTACGTTCGATTCAAGCGTCTTCGCTGGTAAACGCATGAATATGATCACGAGGCCCTTCCAGGAGCTACTAGAATATCGAAGAGAACGAGCATGCTTGAAGTCGTGATCCACCAGCAACCTGTACGCCTGGTGCGGGCGAGCGCACGCGCTTTGCGCGAGCGAACGAAAAGTGGCCAGGATTGGTCCGAGCGCACCAGGCGATTTGCCTCCCGCGTGCCCGATCTGAGCATCTTCACGATGGGGCTTGTGGAACGTGATCCATTCGGCTGGCGCATTACACCGAAAGGCCGCGCCGTGCTGGCTCACATCGAGAGCCACTCCTTGTCCGAGAGCTCCTCAACACGTCATGCTGATGCTCTGGAGCTTGCTGGCGCTGTTCGCGAACCCTCACCGATGACGCCGAATGTGCCTCGGCGAACAAAAGCAAGATCAAGTTTGCGTCGTGATCGGCGCGTTCGAATTGCCCAGCCTGTGTACCCTTAACCCCGGTGTGCAACGATGAGTGTGTCAGGGTCAATCGTGTCGATTGGCCGTGTCTCTGGCATGTCAGGTCTGGCGTTGACTGCTGACGCACCGGACACCATGCTGCCCTACAGGCCGCTAGCGGCGCTACGACGGGCTTGCCGCCAACTTACTTGTCTTCATTCAACTCGACGGTGTCGGCCCAGTCGGCATGTTGCATCGCTTTTGTCGATAGCTTGTTGCGAACAGCCCCTCCGAGCGTCATTAGAGCACGCCGCCTGTCGGGCGACAAACATCACCGATCTGGAGCATTTCCGCGGCAGGCGGGAGTTCACCGCTGGTGGAGGTATAGTGAGTTAGATCTGCGGGGAACATCAGTCTCAGATCTCGGTATGAGATCGGCATCGGCAAACAGTCCGGGCAATCTGAGCGAGCATGATGCGCACTGGCCGCCTCTCGTCGACGCAACTTGGGTGCAGCAAATGATGCCGACAAGCTTGTTCGGTTCGATACCCTTCGTGCGATCCCGCTGCATTGCGCGAACGCAGATGCTTAGCAGATTGAGGACATGATCGATTCAAAAGGGCGCAGCATCCTTGGATAATTCGAGTGAAGGTAGCTGGAGCAAAGTGCATGGAAGAACGCATGCTATGTTTTTAGAGTTGAGAGCAGTTCAGGCGGCAGAGAGTACGAGGTCATGCAGTTCGAGAGGACGACAAAGTGCGCATGAGTTGTGAGTGGGAGGCTGGGCAGAGCGGGATGCATTGCAAGCACCGCATCAATCTTCTTGTAGGGACAAGCGCCGAAGGGCTCGGCAATGTCTTGCCGTGTGAACGGGACATGAAGGCGACCATTGCCGACGAGGTCGACGCGCTCGAGCCGCGCGGCAGCGCCTCTCGCGAACCAAGGTTTTCGATCCGCTGGCGATAAATGGCAGAGCTGGACAGATCCAAGGAGGCTGCTCCGAAGTCGGCGGTTCCTTCGTTGCCTGATGCAGGAGAAACCCTCAAGATGCCGACGCGAGTAACGCTATTCCTCAGATCAGCTGCCTGGGTGACCGTCGTGGCCGCAGTCGTGCTCTATTTGATCTTCAGTCCTGCGTGAGCTAGATCCTCAACGGACGATTTGTATCGATGCCATGGCGGATCGCCAGCGGCGAGAAAATTCTGCTGGCTCGCTGGTGCGGAGGCCGAGCTCAAATCCCAGCGCGATCTTCCGCTCGAGCCAACTCTGTGAGCCAGGACGAACTAACGAGACATCCAGGTTGTCGGCCGGGCCAAGAATCTCTCTCGGTGCTGGCCGCGTGTCGCCAGAATAAGTACAAGGATTACAACGAGAATTAAGAGCCCGCGCATACCTGAGCTATCCGAAGCTGTACTAGAATTGTTGACGATATCCAGGGCACTTGCGGCGGCGGATGAATGAGCGAATGTCGTCCGAGGTCGCTGTTGAGCCAGTAAGGACGAGGCCGCCGCGCATGGCGGCCGCCATCCATTAGCTCAGCAGATCGACTCTGCCCGTATCAAGCCTGTAAAGGCCCCCGACAACCATCAGTCTGTTCTGCTCAACTGCCCGGTTTAGAACCGGTCCCGCCAATCTGAGTTTGTTGACGTTATCGATTACATTTTGCCGGGTCGCATTGGCGAACGTGTCGCCGCCTTGCTGTCGAGATTCCTTAACCGCAGGTGCAAGTGCGGCGACGAGCGATGGAATATGTCCCAGCGGCGGCTTGTCGTCGTTGAGCGCCTTGATCGTGGCGTCTACTGCGCCGCAATGATCGTGACCAAGTACCACAATCAATGGCGTGTTCAGCACGGCCACGGCATACTCCATGCTGGCGAGCGTGTCCTCGTTGACGAAATTTCCAGCGAGTCGGCAGACGAACAGATCACCAAGTCCGCTGTCGAAGGCCAGTTCTGGCGCAATACGAGAATCAGCGCAGCCCAGAACCGCGGCATATGGATTTTGCCCACCGACCAAAACCCGGCGCTCGCGTTTGAAATCGTGGCCTTGGGAAGCGCCCTGGACGTAGCGATCATTACCTTCCATTAGCCGCTTCAGCGCAGCATCTGGAGAGAGCAGATTATCCGGCTTCGGCCGCGGTTTTGATTCCTTCGCCTCGACGATATGGTCGGCAAGCAGCATGCCGACAGCCGACATAGTGAACAGCAACAGAGAACGGCGCGAAGGTTCGATCGAATGGCTCATGCTCGAAGAATCTGCTTGCATGTGTGGTGGCACCCTATCGCGCGGCTTTACGCCATCCCAAGGCGGTCGCTTCCGATTCGCTGCAGAGCCAACGTTCACCTAAGTTCTTCGTCATATCGATTTGTTCGTAACTGTTTTGCCCGGGCAAGTGGTAAATGCGCTCGCCCTTACGGCCCACGGCGCCCTTTATCAGACACTCCTGTGAGGGCGGGTCGGTCAGCAAAGCGGATCCGAGCAGGAGTTCTTGAGCGTCTGAGGGCACCGAGCTTGCGCCAATAATGATCGTCGACTGGTTGCGATGGCGCCAATCCCAAGGTGCGATGAACGCCCCGGACCAGATGCCCGCATAGGCATTGCTCGCAACAACCTCATAGATGGCATAGCTTGCTGCGGAGCGTGCCGATAATAGCGCCCATCCCGAGCGTACCATCCACGCGTTCATATCCTCGCCTGCGATGAAGCAGTTGCCAAGCGACCTCCTGTACACATCTACCCCTGTGGTATGGCAATCCCAGGTTCGCCCGTTCGAATGCTTGATGAGCTCATCGCGAGCAGCTATGCCACAAGCCCATTTCTGGCCATGAGCGTCGAGGCAGATCTGATCAGTCTCTGGCGCCTCGATGCCCGAGAGCCGGATTTTGGTCTGCTCGATTTCGATCGTGTTGCCGTCGAGAATGCGGGGAGCGCCGCTGAGTGTCGCCGCGCAAACCGGAGATGCGATGATAGCGAGCAATGCGGCCATCATCATGCGTTGTTTCATATCTGACAACCTTTCGCTCTTGGTCCATGGGCCCAGACACACGTGCAATCGGTCACCGCTACATTCGACCGCTTGATCACACATCTCTGCCATCTGGCCTGTGCATCGTACGAGGTTTGCTTTGTCGTTCGTGATTCTCACCCTACGTCCTGACGCAACGTGAGGTTCAAGCAATTTCGTCTGGTGTGGGCGTTGCGATATGCTTGCGACCTGGCTTACCCCGTCCAGCCTCGGCCGTAACGGTGATGCTCGGGCTTCAAACGTCTCGTTGGATATTCAACAGCTGATCCAGCCTCTGTTCAGGCCGATCAGATCAGCTGCCAAAATTGCAGCGGGAACGGCGGCTTCCCGCCGTGCGGCATACTATTGATCGCGAATAGCGCCATTGCGGGGTCTGCGACTTAGTCACAATTTGACCAGCGCGTTGGGAGGCCACTGGATAACCTCCAGTTCGAGCGGCGCGCTGCCTGGTTCATTCGAGCGCCGTTATCGATGCGAGCCAAAGGCGCTCGGTTGGGAGTCTGGAAAGCGCCCTGGAGTATTAATGCGATCTGGAGTTCGTTTTTTGGGAGCCACGGCAGTTGCGCTTGTCCCAAGTGGTAAGACGATTCGGCAGAACTTGAGCCGGCGGTGCAGCGGTGCTGGTCCGGAGGGTGCATGGCGAACACGTCGGCGGTAATTGCTGCCGGACATGCTGAAATAATTCCTATAGTCCGTCGATCTACGGCGACGCCGTCGATATCCCTGTGTTCGCGGCGGTTCGCCACACCGGCTACTCATCACGGCAGGTTCGGCGTGTTGTCCTACTTTGTCACGGATGATTTCAGCGTCGGCGTACGCGGTCGCTATTGGCGATGCGGACCAAAAAGGACAGCGACTTGACACGCACAGGCCGTGGTGGCCGGGGAAGCAACGTTTTCGAAGTTCAGCATGAAACCCTGGCGGGCGGTTCTCTCAGGCCTGCTTTGGGTTCAAATAGAAAGGGGAACTGTGGTCAACCTCCAACCTTCAGAGCAGCGACCGTACGACTTACTTGCGCAGTATCGGGGATAGGGGCGCGGAGGCTCAAGACGACTGCGTTATTTCCACCACGCATCATTGCCACCACGCATCGCAATGTGTTTTCAACGAGAAGCCTTAAGCACCATGAGTGAGGCTACCGTGGCGCCGTCCTCTCCCCGCCGGGACGCAAGCTGAGGCGCTCAGCGTTTTCTTCGAACGGGCTTTCGGACGCCAAGCGTTCGCTGAGGAGCGAGCGTGAATCGGGGCGTTCGCAATGCCAGCAGTTATAAGACGGGCCTCCTCGCTCCCCTTGTTAGCTACGGGATCAGACATACTGCTCCAGCTTGAGGTAATCGCTCGTGAGGACAGGTGAGCGGATAGAAGAAGCTGCGTCTTGAAGGAAGGTATTCAGTGTCCGACTAGCGCGAACGCGGCCTTCGAAAGATAGCCGTGCCGGTGCGCGAGTACGGAGA
>NZ_AUGA01000121.1:0-10046 GCF_000426785.1 Bradyrhizobium sp. th-b2 | reverse complement strand
GCCTCGTTTTGCTGCAGCCAGCGCAGCGTATTCGCGGCGGCCTCGAGGCCGTCGCGTTGATAGACCGCCGCGGCCGAGCTCAGCTTTGCTCGCGCGCCGCTGCGTCGATCTTTGAGCTCGGTCTCGACCGCAGTGATCTGCCTGGTCATCGAAATTGCGCAGCTCGGAAGCGCACCCGGCGTCGCCGCCGCGATGTGCGCCTCGTTCTGCTGCAGCCAGCGCAGCGTTTTCGCGCCGGCCTCGAGGCCGTCGCATTGGCGTTGCGACGCAGACCGATCGAGCCTCGAGCGCGCGCCGGCGCTGCGATCTTTGATCTCGGTCTCGACTGCAGCGATCTGCCGGAACAATGCGACTTTGTCGGTCACGCGCGCGCCTCGAGCTCGAGCGGCGCCGGCGACGCGACCAGCTGCGCCAGGAATTCGCGACCGGCCTCGCTGACCGAGACGCTTTTTGTCCCGCAATGCGCGAAACCGGCGCCGACCAGATGCCGGACCATGTCGCCGTCGATCGTCTCGCCGGCGGCGATCGCCAGCAGCGCGGCCTGCATCTCGATCTCGTCATCGGTCAGCGGCAATCGCGTTTGCAGCTTGCCGTCGATGATCTCCGCCGGCGCGCGATCGCGGCGCGCGAGATCCATCTCAGTTTGCGCGACGCCGAGCGCCGGCGCCGGTTTCGGCGTCCGGCGCAGGAATGCCGGGATATCGAGCCCATCATCGGAAATGTCGCGTCCAGGTCGGTTCGCCGGCGGCTCGGCTGTATCGGCGCGGCCGGTAACGGCGACGCTCGAAACGACTTCCCCAATCGGCAATGAGGCAACGTCGACCGAAAGGGCTGGACGATCGCCGGCGTGAGCTCCAGCGTCCGCTAACTGTGAGGCCGCAGCGCTATGGCTACCCGTTGCGGCCTCGTCCGATGACCGACCATCGGCAGTCCGATCGCGCGGCGGTTTTATACCCGCCGGCCCCCCGTCAGGCGCCGAGCTCTCGCCCGCGATCGCTTGGGAATTGATTTCTGTCGCCGTCGCCTGGTTGCCCCACGCATCCCAGCCGGCCGGCAATGGATTCTCTGCGTCGACGCGGGCGAACAGCTCGAGCACCGGCACGCCGCCGCCCATCGCCTCGATCATGCGCCGGTAATGCTCCGGCTTGCGCGAGTGGCCGAGCGGCCGCGATCGCTCGCGATGGTTGGAGCCGAACTTTTCGCCGCTCGCCGGTTTCGGCAGGCCTTTGCCGCGTTTGAACAGCAGCAGGATCTCGTCCTGGTCGCGCACCAGGACGGCGCCGCCGGCCTCGTCCGGATGCTCCTCGTCGTTTTTGGTCCAGACGAACGCGGTCGAATAGGCCTCAAAGCCCCACGACAGCGCGACGGCCGAGGCGAGCGGCATCTGGACGCGGACCATGATGACCTCGCCGGTCCGGAGATCCGTCGCCTCGATCTCGGCCTCATGCCAGGCGAGCATATGGGCGCGCGGAATCCAGAGAAACAGCCAGGCATCCGGCAGGACCATGTCCCTGACCGGCAGCGCGCAGATCTCCGCCCAGGGCATGGTCGGATAATGGTTTTCATAGGAGCGGCTGGTCACGCCCTGGTTTCGATGCCAGGGCGGATCGGCGTAGATGATCGGATACTTGCGGCCGGTCGGCTGCAGCGCCGAGGCGTCAGACAGCGCCTGCGCCAGACCGCGGCGATGCTCCCTGCCCTTTTCCTCGGCGCCGACCTTGGCCAGGTCCATCGCGACGCGGCCGGCGCCGGCGCGCATTTCCTCCTGGTGACGGTCGAGCGCGGCCTCGAATTCGGCCGGCGGCATCGCGGCCAGGCGCTGCGCCTTCGATGACAGTTTGCGGTCGATCCCGGCCTCGGCAAGCGTCGGCCGGTCATCTTCTGGCTGTTCCGAAACCGAACCGCCAGAAACGTTCCGGCCGCGCAGCTGACCGCGCGATCCGGTATTGAGCCCGACCGTTTCCTTTTGCGCGACGATCATCTCGCCGAGGCGCCGCTCGGCGCGGAAACGCAGCTGCGCCGCCTGGATCTCGAGGTCGCGATCCTTCGCCTGGCGCGCGTAGTGGCGCATTGCCTCGGCCTGGCTGCGGATCTCCTGGACCTCGTCGACCGCGACGGCCTCGGCCAGCGCCTTGCGCGCGGCCTCATAGCGAACGAGCTCGGTCAAAACGGGATCTCCTCGAGTTGAGGCTGCGGCGGCAGGCCGGCGACGAGCTCGCGGACGATGTCCTCGAGCGACGGCGCCGAGCCGCGCCTGCGGCGGTTGGCTGCGTTTTCCTGCTTGGTCGCCCAGCGCAGATTGGCGCGGCGGTTGTCGAGCGTCTGGCCGTTGATATGGTCGACGAAATGCGCGCGCAGGTATGCCTCGCTTTGCGGCTCGGCGAGGATCATGATCTCGCGATGCATCCGGATGGTCGTGCGCGAGACGTCAACGTTACGCTTGGCGTAGCGCATCCAATCGCCGCGGCCGGCGTGCCAGACGTTCCAGATGTTTTCCGACAGCCAGGCGTAGTCGACGGCGTCGACCAGCGTCCAGATCGGCTCGCGCGCCGATAGCCATATCCGCCGCCATGGCGTGCCCGTCAGGTCGACCAGGTCCGCCGATGCCTCGAGCTTCTCGCGCGTCTTGGCGAAGCAGCCGTGCATCAGAGCATTCCCAGCGCCTGCATGTAGGTCTCGAGGATCATCTCCTCGGCCTCGCGCTCGATCGGATCTAGCCTGCGCAGCTTGACGATCGCGCGCAGCGCCTTGACGTCGATACCGTTGCCCTTGGCCTCGGCATAGACGTCACTGATGTCGTCGGAGATCGACTGTTTTTCCTCGATCAGGCGCTCGACGCGCTCAATGATCGATTTCAGCTGGTCTTTGGCGATCGTCGTCGCGCGGGTTTCTGCGGCCGGTTTCTTGGTCATCGGCGCACCCAGCGGAAACCGGCGCCGGCGTCGCGGCGGCGATCGAGGAAAGGCTGCATCGCGGCGCCGGCCGCGGCGAACATGGCGACGAGCAGGACGCAGCCCATCGTGACGAGAAAGCGCAGATCGTGGACGTCGACGCCGGCGAGAGTGTTTTGCTCCATGGATTGCCCCACTAATCCGCCATGCCGCGCTGCATGGATTCGATCTGCCTGCCGAGCTCGGCCTGCGCCTTGACCAGTTTCGAGAGCTCGAGCTGCTTTTTGAATCCGACCCACCAGGCCGGTCGCGCCTCGCCCATGATCGCGTCGAGGATCTTGTCGCCGACGTCGGACTGCAGCAGCTTGGCTTGGAAGGCACTGCCGAGATCCCGATCGCCGGCGAGGCAGCGCTCGCAATGGCGGATCTCGGCGCCGGTTCGGATCGCGAGCTCGGCCGCGGTCTGATGCGGGAAAAGCCTGCGGAAAACCTGCATCGCCGGCGCGATCGTCCGGCCAGCTGGCCGTTTCTTCCCGGCCAGCTGGCCGGTCCGCTCTTTTGCGTTCCCGGCCGGAACTTGTGTAGCCTCTCGCCCCATGTTGCCCCTGTGCGAAAAACCGTTAGTGACGCTTGCGACGCGGCGCCGGCCGGATGCCCCAGAGCTCCGGCGGCGCCGTCAGGCCGCGCTCGGCGAGCTCGGCCCCGAAAATCAGAAATGTAGTGGAAGGCAGGCAGCCGCGGGCGATCGCGTTGGAGATCGCCGGCGGCTTGCAACCTGCGAGCGCAGCAGCCTTGAAGGTGCCGCCGACCGCGTCGACGACTTCCCTTGCACTGCTCAATTTTTGGAACCGCGAATCATTCATGCCGCCGGGAACATACTTCACATATTGTGAAGTTCAAAACGGCTCACATTCGGTAAATGGTAAATGTTGGCAGCATCAGCGACATTGCCGCTCGTTATGGCGGCCACAGCAGCAGATCAAAATCCCGAGAGTACCGAGGCAGTTGCGCATCGCCTCAAACGGACGCGCGAAGCCATGAAGTTAAACCAGGCGGCGTTTTGCCGCCTGGTTGGGATCGATGGGCCGCAGTGGAATAACTATGAGGTCGGCGGACGGCGCATCACGATCGATGCCGCCCTCAAGGTTTGCAAGGCGACCGGCGTCGGCCTCAATTGGATCTATCGCGGCATGGCAAACGACGTCCCAGTCAACCTGGCGACGGCGATCCAGGCGCTGGAGCGAGCCGCACGCAAGCGCTCATAGCCGCCGCGCGCAGCGCCGCCGAGTGCCCGGCAATGGTCGGCACGACGATCGCCGCAACGGCATAGCAACCACCGAAGACGAACTCGAGCGCTGTCGGAATGGACAATTCGAGCGCCGGCGGCACGATCAGCAGATTGTGCGCGACGCCGGCCAGGACGCCGACCAGGACGCCATAGCGCCGGCCGAACACCATCGAACAGCCAGCCGCCAGCGGCGCCATCAGTGGGATCTCAACGGCCTGGATACCCACCAGCGAAACCAGCGCCATAGCGACCGGCATCACCAGCAGAAACAGCGCGACGGTCCAGAACAGCGCTAGCCCGGCGCGGTACGGCGGATCGAGCGCCATGACTTGCCGCTCCCATAGCGGCCGAGGCCCCGGCGCCGTCATGTATCCCTCGAGCAGGATCGCGAGCTCGTCGACGACCTGCCGCGCGTCCTCGGCAGAATCAGAAGGCAGCTGGATCGCGAGCTGCAAAGCAAGGTGACGGTTTGCCTCCGATGACCGCGGACGGCTCGACATAAGTGTTTTCATTGTTGTTTTTCCACTGGCATTCACGCTCTGTGAATTCGAACGTTGCTGATATTCACATTTTGTGATTATCAATAGCTCCCGGCAGTTGCGCCGGGAACGCGAATGTTTCTAGTGGGACAATCAACCGGATGCCTATTCCGCAAACTTACGGGTGTGGATTGAGCGACAAGGTCGCTCCCGCCCCCTATGCAACCAGAAGATTCGAGCGACACGGCTCCGCAACCTGCTGCAATTCCGCCCCGCGCACGCACCGCGCGAAGCGGTGCCATTTCGGGACAGCTCGCGACGCCGCGGGCTGCTCCCGCTCGGCCATCATTTCACCCGCCGGCCACGCGGTGGCTGGCGGCTCGGCATCCGCACGCTGCGCGAAGATACCGCCGCGGGCCTGGTCGCTCGCGGCCTCGCCGCCGAGCGTCGACGATCGCCTGCAACGCATGCCGAAGAAGGCCGCGCCATGACTTGGACCACTCGCCAATGACCGCCCTACCACAAGCGCTCGACGCACATTTTTCCGCCTTCGCATTGATCGACGTCCCCCAGTTGGCGCGCCTTATGCCGATGGACCGGACAACGATCGCGCGGCATATTGCCGACGAAAAACTGACCTGCCGCATCAAAGGGAAAGGCCGTGTAAAACCTCGGCGCGTCTTTACCCGTTCGGACGTCGAGGCTTTTCTGCAGGCGCTTGAGGAGACAACGCCGTCATGTCCGTCTATCGCCCCGCCAAGAGCCGATTCTGGCACTTCGATTTCCAAATCAAAGGTTATCGTTTTTCCGGGTCAACTGAGTGCGAGAGCGAGAGTGACGCACGTGCGGCGGAGGCGGAAGAAAGGGACCGCGCCCGCGAGCTCGTCGCCGGCTGGATCGCCGCGCGACGAGGACCGCTGACGCTCGAGCGCGCCTGCGAACGCTGGTGGGACGAGCACGGCCAGAACCTGGCCGACCTCAAGATTAAATCCGCCCTCGATCGCATCGTCGAGATCGTCGGCGGCAAGACGCTGCTGCAGGACATTATCGATGACACGGTCGCAAACCTTGTCGCCGAGCGTCGGAAGGATCGGCGGCGCGACCGCACAGTCGTCGAGAAAGGCAACGCGAGAATCCTTTATCGGCAGATCACCCCATCGACCGTCAATCGCACGCTGGATCTGCTTCGCCGTGTGATGCGCCGCGCGAAAGAGAACTGGAACGCGATTCTGCCGAACGAGCCGACCTGGAAAAAGCACCGCCTCAAACAGAAAAAGCGCCCGGTCCGCGAGCTGCTGCCGAGCGAGGAGCGCCGCCTCGACCAGACCGAGAATTTTGACTTTGCCGAGCTGCGCCGCTTCGCGATCATCACGGGCCTTCGCCGGCAAAATCTCCTGCTGAAATGGTCGCAGGTCAATTTCGAGCTCGGCACGATCAGCGTCGTGACGAAAGGCGACGAGCCGCGGATCATTCCGCTCTCACGCGAGGCCTACGCGATCCTTTGGCGCCGGCGCGGTCACCATAAGGAATTCGTTTTCACCTACAAAGCGCAGCGCACCTGGAAAAACCGCACCCGCAAAGGCCGCAACCTCGGCGACTTGGTCAAGGGCCAGCGTTACCCGATCACGTCGACCGGATTCGCCTCAAACAAAAAGCGCAAATGGGATATGGCCGGCGTCGACGCGCGCATTCACGACCTCCGCCACACGACCGGCATGCGAATGCTACGCGCGACGGGCAATCTGCGCATTGTGCAGGAATTGCTCGGCCATTCCACCATTGCAATCACCTCCGAATTCTACACCGGCGCGACCGTCGAGGACGTCCGCGCAGCGATGGAACGCACGGCCGAGGCGCAGCAACGCCAGCTCGAGCAGCTCAAGCAACAGCCGAAACGGATCGAGAAGGAAAGAGGCGACTGAGTCGCGCAGCATCTAGCAGCATTGGATTTGTGCGGCATACGCTCGCTGCGAGAGTGATCCTTCGTCATGGAGTTTAAGCCAGAATGGTGAGCTAGCTGCCCACCACTAAGTCCTTGATGTAGGACCTCAAAGGTACACGAGACAGCGGGTCATCACCCACTTCTTGAAGTGTTAGTCCGGTCTTTTTCGTAAGCGCCTTCACGACTTGTTCGAGCGCCCCAATTCTCCCCTCGGCCTTACCTAAGGCATCAGCGACTTTCGTGAATTTTTCGCGATATTTTTTGTCGAGCTTGGTGTCCGTAGCAATTTCATTCAACGCGTCGCGCGCATCCGCCAAATTATCAAACATGGTCGTCCCCTCTGAAAAATACTGATTCGGATTAGAGGGTATGCTATCGGTAGTTGCAGGGGGCCCGCAAGGTGGCGTGAAACGGGCTGCCGTCAAGTATCAGAGAGGAATAGACTATGACCAATAGATTGGTTGAATCATTCCAGGCCAAGGGAACCAGTGGTACCATTTACACGGTACAGATTTTCGAGAAGGTGATTGAACATAAGCCAATTTCTGGGCCGCCTAGTACACTTGGTGGATCAAAAGAGGCCATCCTTTCTGACGGTCGTCACGTAAACTGGGTGGACAGCGGTAACGACACGTTCCAGATCCTCGATAACGATGAGGTCATCAAGCGCGTTTGAGCTAATGCTATTTCCAACCGAACTTATCGCAAATTGAAGCGATGATTTTGTCGATCGCGAGCGCTATGTTCTCGTCAGCATACTTTCTCGCAAGTGCGCCGAGCGCGACAATCTCAATTAGAAAGACGCAGATCACCGCCACGAATCCCAAGTGTGCGAACGTGGCCAAATCGATGAGCGTCATGCACGCGCAGATCCAATAGAACCGCTCCTCCCTCCGCTCGTCTGCCTCCCTTTGCAAGGCAGCTTCGAGCGCCGCGGCGCTTGTCTCAACAACATTCGGTGAAGACGGAGACTGTTTTACAATTACAGAGAAGTCATGCGCTTCCAATTCGCGCACGGTACTCAGCGATGATGTCGGCGTCGGGGATTGGGATGCCTCGTGCTCCTGGGACATAGTGACGGGCCCAAGCTCCATTCTGCCAATGCGTCATAGCGACCAACTCGCCAGGCGTTTTTTGAATGAGGAAGTTGCACGCCTCATCCAACGTGTCGGCTTCCTGCGTACCGACGATTGGTGGCGCCCAGAAGAAAACATCTTGAATTGGCTTATTGCCGAAATTCCGAACTTGCCGGTACAGCGTCGGCTCGACAGGGCCATAGTCCCATGCCTGAAACTCGGCATTGACCAATCGCTGCCCCGTGCGCCCAAGGTGCACCATTTGAGCCATATAGAGGATTTTCTGAAGGGCGAGGTTCGTGACGCCCCAGTTTCCACGCGCGCAAATGTGCCGCGCTGCGGAGGACGAAGCGATCGACATTTGCGTTTCCTTCTGGGCAGCGGCTGCCACAAGTTTCAACAGGTTATATAGGATTCGTTTAGCATTTGTCACCAGCGGGTTCCAGATCATGGACCTCTTCCTCCGCCCACCGTCATAGCCGGCGACAAGCTCGAGAACGACTTCGCCGTGATCCATGAAGGCCGGACGGTCGGTCGGATCAGGCTGGCGGCCGAGCGCAGTCCGGTCTTTTGGACCTACGCGTGCACCGCCCCCTACCCGTCCCTCCGGACAGCAGCGGAGGCGCGGCCGACCTGGAAGATGCCAACAGCCGCTTCCGGGACGCCTGCGAGCGGTATTTCTGTGGAATCGCAATTCACGAACCCAAGGGGCGACCATGAAACTGATCACCGAGACCACCGTCCGCGCCGCGGCGCTCAATCCCCGAAATAAACCCCGAACCGGTCCGGGACCGACCGCTAAGGCCTTGCCGAGTAGCGGATATTTCTTTCGCGACCAAATTGTTTCTACTCCGCGGGTTGCAGGTTCGAATCCTGCCGGGATCGCCAGCCATTTCAATGCGATCCGCTCATGGCATCGACCCTGCAATTTGGGCTGTGCTGGAAATTTCAGCGTCCTAGGTCCGTAAGAACTCCGCCGGGCGTGTACTCGTAGTACTCTCATCGGCGGTCGAGACACCAATCGGCCCACGTCTCATCACGATTTTCCTCCGGACATGAACACAGTTCCACCTCGGTGCTGCGCTTAAAATCGCGGGGACAGCTCAGGAGGGGCGAGCGTATAAAGGATAGATGATGTGATGCGCAGGCTGCATGCTCATCCTTGGGAAGCTTAGGCTGCAATACCCACCTGCGTCCCGTTGAATGTTAGCTCGCCGAAGGGCGGATCCGCTCTCAAGGCGGGTGCCATTGCATTTGATACGGAGCACCAAATGGATTCCACGCTGAACGACAAGGTCGCGGAAGGGCGGCTCACGAGCTTGGAGCAGCAGCTCTTGAACCTCGCGCGCGAAGCGGGAGTCAGTCCTTCTGGCCCACCGATCGGCGTGAAGCCGCTTCGCGCGCCGCTGGCAGCGATTCATCGATTGGCGGATTGGCGACTCCTGGCTTTTGTCGGTTCTGTGTTGGCAGCGTCCATCGGTGGCGCCGTTTGGTGGTGGGTGTCCTCCGCCGATACGGCGATGATGCCCCCCTCAAAATCCACACCTCCGACACAAGCCGCGCCGAAAGACGTTGCGCCGACTGCCGTCGCACCTTCTTCCGACTTGGCGCAGCAGCTCCAACCGATGGCGCGCGATCTTGCTGCCCTAAGGCAGGTGGTTGAACAGCTTCAGGTGAGGCAAGAACAATTGGTCCGCGACAATGAAAACGTAGCGAGCCAACTCAAGGCGAGCCAGGCGGAAACGGCACGCAACAACAATATCATCGACCAGATAAAGGCGAACCAGCTTCAGATGGCGCGCGAAAGCGAAACAGTCACCGAGCGGCTCAACGCGAGCCAGGAACAACTGGCCCGTGTGATCGCCAACGCTTCCGAGCCAAAGGTGGTGGTGCCTGAAGAACCAAGGGTGATGCCTGAAGAGCCAGGGGTGATGCCCGAAGGGGCAAAGGTGAGCCCCGAACAGCCAAGGGCAATCCCCGAAGTACCGATGCCGCGTCCGCGGCGATCGACCAATGTTGCCCAGACGCACAAGCCGGCGCCACCTCCGGCGCGGCCGCGAACCAACAAACCGCAACCATCGGCATTTCCATGGTCAGTGCGCTAGCCCGTCCTATTCGTGAGAGTGCGGCTTTTGGGCCCGATTGATGCGGCCGTACATCTGCTCTGACGAGGCGCACAGGATTGCCTTCGGCTTTTCACCGCCTGACGACCGGTACTTTGCAACGCGCTTGAGGTGTAGGTTGGGCGAACGGGGGCGGACGCCCCGCCGGTCAAGGACCGAGCGGCAGCAGCGCGCCTGGCAAGCCGCGGATCAGGTCGGCTTCGGGACATGCCGCGGCAAACGCAAGGCGAATGCGGCTCGTGGTCTC